>JBAYXX010000012.1:0-56373 GCA_041673345.1 Kiritimatiellia bacterium | reverse complement strand
GCTATGCGGTGGATGATTGCGAACACAGTATATCCGCCGCTATGCGGTGGATGATTGCGAACACAGTATATCCGCCGCTATGCGGTGGATGATTGCGAACACAAAACCACATGCCTGCTATGCGGTGGATGATTGCGAAACAAGTCGCAATAAGGCCCGATAAACAACTTTTTGCAAAGAACAATTAATTGTTCTTTGCGCCCCATAAGGGGCTATGGCAGGGTCCGCACAAGCCGCAAGCCCAAATTGTCGGACGTGTAGTCCGCCGGATCTCTGCCACGGGAAACCGACTTGCAGCTACTTGACACAAGATTATAGCAACCGCCCCGATGCACGCGCTTCTCGCCCGACTCCGGCCCAACAGGATCAACCCCGCCGAACAGCGCACTTTCCCAGTCCAGACACCACTCCCTCACGTTCCCGTGTGTGTCGTACAGTCCCCACGCATTCGGCGCTTTCTGCCCCACTGGATGTATCCGCAACTCGGTATTTACTGTGCTGTTGTCTTTGCTCCAACCCAATTCATTCATATGATCTATGTCCGTACCGACAGTCTTTCCGTTATTGAATAAAGTAGTCGTCCCTGCCCTGATCGCATACTCCAACTGCGCTGCAGTCGGTAGGTCAAACCCGGTAACACCTGTCTGATCGCGGATTTTGCCGATGAAGCTGGACGACAGAACCGAGCCACCCGTCCTTGGCCAATCAATGGACGGAACACTGTTCGTAGCCCCGCGGATAGTATTATAATTCACCCTGTTAACAGGGTTGGAAGCGCCTGCAAACGATGAAGGACTTGACCCTGTCACTTTTTTCCATTGCTCCTGCGTCACTTGATAAACACCCGCGTAGAAACCCTGCGACAGCGTCACCGCCAATTCTGTCGAACCCATTAAGAACGCCCCTGCCGGAATCCGCCGCAGGACAAGCTTATCGGTCCTGTAAATATCATTGGTTGTGACGCCAGTCCAAATCACGGATTGCACGACTGTCCCTTTATTGGTCACCGGATTCCGCACCCATGCGCCCCAAAGACCGTTCGTAAGCTCCTCCTCATAGACGTACTCGGTCTGCCCCGCCTCTCCCACTGACTTGGTCAGATCCACGATCATGTAGAGCGGCACTGGAGTTGGAGTGAGCGCCACGCGGAACTTAGGCAGAACCCCCTGCTTGGTGTAAGCGGTTTTCCTCGGGTCCCAGACAATCCGCCGCGCGCCACAAGCAACTGCAACAATGTCGCCGGAGAACGAATTCAACGGCAATGTCAGTCTGGATAAGCCGTCATACGCCTCGACATTAACATCCATCAACTGACCTGAATCACATGTCAGCACATAGTCAATGTCAACCAGCTGGCTCCAAGGCCAACGCTGTTTGACCGTCACATTGCTGATGGTCGGATTGCCCGCCATAGCAATTACTGACACAAAAACTGCCATCATCCCAATCAAAATTTTATTTGCTTTCATCTTTTTTTCCCTTTTATCACTCACTAATCTTAGAACTGTAGCAATGCGCTAATGCGCTATGGCAGGGTCCTCACAAGGCGCAAGCCCGTGGTGTAGTAATATTTATCCGGCGGATCCCTCCAACGGGATATCGAACTGCTGGTGTCTGCTCCTTGCTTATAGGAGCCGTTCCGCAGCACACGGCTAGTACCCGACTCAGCCCCCGCCGGGTCAACCCCGCCTATCGGCGTACCGTCCCAGTCCAAACACAACTCTCTCACGTTCCCGTGTGCGTCGTACAGCCCCCACGCATTCGGCCTTTTCAGCCCCACCGGATGTGTCGTATCTCCGCTGTTGCCGACCCACCAACCCAATTCATTCAACTGGTTTGTGGTGGAACCATTAATCCCGTCGTTGTAATAGGTAGTCGTCCCAGCCCTGCAGACGTACTCCCACTGCGCCTCAGTCGGCAGGTCAAACCCGGTAACGCCTGTCATATCGCGGATTTTACCGATGAAACTGGACGACAGCACCGCGGCGCCCGTCCCCGGCCAATCGATTGCCGGAACACTATTTGTCGCCCCCCGGATATCATTATACGACATGTTTTCGGCAGGATTGGACGGGTTTTTGAAGAGTGAAGGATTGGAACCCATTACTTTAAGCCACTGTGCCTGGGTCACTAGATAAACACCCACGTAAAAATCTTTTGACAACACCACCTGTGTCGAGGAACCCATCGTGAACTCGCCTGCATGAACCCGGCGTAGAACAAATTTGTCTGTTGTATAAATTTCGTTTGTTGTCACGCCAGTCCAGACCACGGATTCGACGACCGTACCGTCGTTGGTCACTGGATTCCGCACCCATGCGCCCCAAACGCCGTTTGTAATATCCTCCTCATAGACATACTCGGTCTGCCCTGTATCTCCTATCGCTTTGGCCAGATCTACGATCATGTAGAGCGGCGGCAGGGCCGGGGTAAGCTCCACCCGAAACTCCGGCAGAAAACCATCATTGGTATAAGCGGTCTTTGTCGGATCCCAGACAATCCGCCGGTCACCGCGCCGCACACCATAAAGGGCGCCCGAGAACGACGTTGCCGGCACATCAAGTTCAAGCGCGCCGTTGTACGCAGTGACAGTGATGTCCATTGGCTGCTCGACATCAAGCACATAGTCGATGTCAACCAGCCGGCTCCAAGGCCACCGCTGCTGAACCATCACACCGCTGATTATCGGATCAACCGCCATTGCGCTCATTGACACAAAAACTGCCATCATCCCAATCAAAACTCTCTTTGTTTTCATTTCTTTTCCCTTCATCACTCATGCGCTTTAGTTGCTTATGGGGCGCAAAGAACAATTAATTGTTCTTTGTAAAAAGTTGTCTATCGAACGTTTATCGGGGTTTAGTGTAGTAGTCGCTCTATGAGCGACGCATAGGTTACTGCACAATGATAATCATGCCTTCCGGCATCCGCGTCAACGTTCCGTTCCACTCGCCTTCCTTGCCTGGGAAGGTCAGCGCCAGATTGAAGGTGCCATACCCCCAAGCACTTCTTTTGACCTTCCACCCGAAATATCCTGCCGTGCTCGCCAGCGCGTTGGTCTGCGTCATTCCGCCCTCTTTGGCAATCACCAGCTGGCTCTCTACTGCTTCCGCAGTCTCCTTTTTCCAACCCGCATCATAAGAAATCACCGCGTTTTTATTGAGGTTCGGCCATGGAATACCCTCGGGAGTAGAGATCACGCCTGTTTGTCCGAGCGCGCCCTGCACTACCGCCAGCCTTGAGGTCAGCGCCCCGACGACCGTACTTCCGCTATTGTAGAACGTCAGTGTCAGGTCATAAACGTCTTCATTTGACGGCGTACTTGTTGAGAATGCCTGCCACAGATAGTTTGATGTGACAGCGGTGAAATTTGTAGCGAACGTTGAGTTCATACCGACAACTCCTAATTGAGCGCTTGCCGCATCTACGCGCCACTCCCATTCCAGGGGAACCTCGTTGGTAAACACAGCTGTCCAACGCCTATTCTGACTCTGGGACGTATTTATTAATACTGGTTCGGAAAGGGCGAAGGAACTCTCGGCTCCCATCATAACCACCGCCACAGTTAAAATAGCCGCCACTCTAATTGTTTTCATATTGCCTGTCTCCTTTTTATCGTTTGAGAGCGAAAAATCGCGCCAAATTTATTCCATGACCTATCACTAGGAATACAACAAGAATATTCGATAAGAGGTAGAAAGTCAAACGCTAAGAGGTAGAAAGTCCATTTAACGTGCCGGTTTGGCCGCTGTAAAATTACTTGGCCAGCTCTTCGAGCTTGTCCTTCACGGCCTCAGCCCAAATGACATACCCCTTCTCATTCGGGTGGAGCAGGTCAGGCATGATCTCCGTGGAGAGCGTCTTGCCATCCGGTTCAAGAAATTTTGGATTGATATCCAGAAAAAAAACGCGCTTATCATCCGCCAGCTTCGCGATCATCGCATTCACCTTGTCATTACGGACCCGCGGCTGATCTGTGTCCTTTGCGCTACGCGGAAAGATCGGGAGCAAGAGAATTTTGGTGTCAGGAGCCTTTTCTTTCATCTTTTCCAAGATGACCTTGACACCATCATAGGTGTCTTTCGGGCTCTCTTTATCCACAGGTCGATGGCCCGTGTTGTTTGTGCCGATCATCAGCATCGCAACCTTTGCACGCACCCTTTTCCAATTGACGTTATCGATGACCCAGATCGTATGCTCGGTGCGGTCGCCACTGGTCGCGACATTTAGAATTTTTTTGTCTGCAAAATATTGAGCATAGACACTCTTCCCCTTACCTTCCCAACCATGCGTAATAGAGTCGCCCATAAAAACGTAAGTATACTCGTTGCTCTGCGACGCTGCGAAGCGCTGCTGAATACGGTTGTTGATCTTCGGCGACGGCGTAATTGAAAGCTCACTGGCCCCGGCTGCGTTTGCCATTAAAAAAATTGCCATCAAAACGAAACTGTGATTTTTCATATGAACCCTTTTGCTTATTATTTAATTTACAACTGCTCAGGTAACCGCTAGCAGCTGGTTCCTGAAGGAATTAGCAACAGCCAATCCCATTTGAAGAGCGCATAGTTTACCTCCCTTTCCGCGAAACGCAACCATAAAAAATTTTGCTTTTTCCTATTGCAAACTCACGCTGATTGAGGTATTGTTATACCTGTTTGCCACAATTAGTGCGAACGGAGATTTGAAAATGTCAGGAATAATCAGTGTCAGCGAGGCGGCATCAATTGCATTTCATACCGCTTTTTATCTTGCGACCAACAGCAAGCAGTTGGTCCGCAACCAGGAGATGGCCGATGAACTGCATGTATCACAGGAACATCTTGCGAAGATCATACAGCGTATGGCCCGTGCTGGTGTGATAAAAACTGTGCGTGGTCCTAAGGGCGGCTGTTGCCTCACAGAAAAGGGTAAAGCAGCCTCTTTGCTGCAGATATACGAGGCCGTTGAGGGCCCCTATCAGCAACTTGGTTGTTTGCTGCAGCAGCAGATCTGCCGTGATAAGTGCTTACTGCTGGGCGGACTGTTGCAGAAGATGAGCCGCGAAGTTTACCAGCAACTCAAAAAAACAACGCTGGCGGATGTGGCTATAGCTGCCAAAAAATCTTATAAGGAAGTAAAATGATAAAGCGCAAAATAATCGAGATCGACCAAGAAAAATGCGATGGTTGCGGGCAGTGCGTGACCGCCTGCCACGAAGGGGCCATTGAATTGGTGAATGGCAAAGCGCAGTTGGTAAGCGATATCTACTGTGATGGCCTGGGCGATTGCATTGGCGAGTGCCCAATGGACGCGATTAGGATTATTGAGCGGGAGGCGGGCGCTTTTGACGAAGCGGCAGTTGCCGCACGCGTTCAGGCCAACACCGCCCCTGCTCCACCCGCAGGCGGTTGCCCCGGCATACGGAGTTTCGCCTTCGCCCCAAAGACTTCCTCGCCCGCTGCTGGTGAGCCGCAGCCAGGTGGTGCTTCCGCTCTGACGCAATGGCCGATCCAGCTGCATCTGGTGCCAATTCAGGCCCCTTTCTGGCATAATGCCGATATTTTAATCGCCGCCGACTGCGTGGCAGTGGCCTACCCAAATCTGCACGCCGGGCTGCTCAAAGGTCGCAGCCTCGCCCTGGCCTGTCCTAAGCTGGATGACACCTCTTCCTATGTGGAAAAACTGACAGCTATTTTCAGGGAGAACGCAGTGAAGAGTGTCATTATAGCTCGCATGGTGGTGCCCTGTTGCTCGCGCTTGGGTGGTATGGCTGAGGCAGCGCTGCAGGCCAGCGGCAAGAATATCCCCTGTAAGACAATTACTATCAATCTTGATGGAACAATCAAAGAGGAATAGCGAATTGAGAATTGAGAATTGAGAATTTTTGAAGAGATAACAACAACTGAAAACCAACAAACAAAAAAGGAAAAACACAATGTTTTGCTACCAATGTGAACAAACTAGCGCCGGAACTGGCTGCACCGTCGTCGGAGTCTGTGGGAAAAACAGGGAGACCTCTGATCTTCAGGATCTGACCCTCTATCTTGCTGAGGGTATCAGCTCAGTTGCGCACGCCTTGCGCGCCAAGGGAGTAAAAGACAATGCGCTGGATAAAAGCGTAGTGGAAGCGCTCTTCACAACCGTCACAAATGTCAACTTCGACCCAGTGCGGCTGCGTGCGATAATTGCGAAGCAAAGCGCGCTGAAAAAAGCGGCGTTGGCCAAGCTTCAAGCAACCGGCGCGGATATCGCCAAGCTTCCGGCAGCGGCCAGTTTCAGCCCCGCGACCGACCCCGAGGAGCTGCTGGCGCAGGCCAGAACGGTTTCGATCCTCAAGCGCAAAGAGGAGCTGGGCGATGATGTGACCGGCCTGCAGGAACTGCTGATGTACGGTCTCAAAGGCGCGGCGGCGTATGCTGATCACGCCGCGATTCTGGGTCATGAAGATGATGCGGTTTACGCCTATTTTCATGAGGCCCTCGCGTATCTCGCGGGCAACCCGACCAATGTCGGCGAGCTGACAGCGGCCTGTCTGAAGTGTGGTGAGGTCAACCTGCGTGTGATGGAGCTGCTGGATGCCGCCAACACTGGGACCTATGGACATCCCGAACCAACTCAGGTCAAAATCACAGCCACGGCCGGCAAAGCGATTCTGGTCAGCGGCCATGATCTCAAAGATTTGGAAGAGCTGCTCAAGCAGACCGCAGGCAAGGGGATCAACGTCTATACCCACGGTGAGATGCTGCCGGCCCTGGCCTATCCTGGCTTGAAGAAGTTCCCCCATCTCGCTGGCAACTACGGCGGCGCATGGCAGGATCAGGGTAAAGAGTTCGCCGCCTTCCCAGGCGCGATTCTGATGACCACCAACTGCATCCAGAAGCCCCGCGAGAGCTATAACGCCCGCATCTTCACCTGCGGACTGGTGGCCTGGCCGGGCGTCACGCATATTGCTGATCGCAACTTCGCGCCCGTAATTGACGCTGCTCTGGCAGCGGAGGGTTTTGCAGCGACGGAACCGGTGAAAACCATCACAATCGGCTTTGGCCGCAATGCGGTTCTGAGTGTGGCGGGCACAGTGATTGACGCAGTCAAAGCTGGCGCGATCAAGCACTTCTTCCTGGTGGGTGGCTGTGACGGCGCTAAGTCCGGGCGCAACTACTACACCGAACTGGCGCAGCAGATTCCGCAGGACTGCGTGATCCTGACCTTGGCGTGCGGCAAGTATCGCTTCAACAAGCTGGAGTTCGGCGACATCGGCGGCATTCCGCGTCTGCTGGATATCGGACAGTGCAACGATGCCTACAGCGCGATCAAGATCGCCTTGGCGCTCGCTGACGCCTTTGAGGTGGGAGTCAACGACCTGCCTCTCAGCCTGATCCTCTCCTGGTACGAGCAGAAAGCGGTTGTCATTCTGTTGACGCTCCTGCATTTAGGGATCAAAGGTATCCGCCTGGGGCCAACTCTGCCAGCTTTTGTGACACCTGCAGTGCTGAATGTTCTGGTCGAGAACTTCGCCATCGCGCCAGTTACAACTGCTGAGCAGGATCTCAAAGCGATCCTCGGCTAAAACAGCGCGGAGCAATAAACCAACAAAATCAAACCGTAGCGTCCGAGTGGACGCTGCACTACTATCATTCATATTCTTGTTTTTTTTGTACGTTTATTATCTCTCACAGAGGCACAGAGAACACAGAGAGTAGCTGAACTTTTCGCAGCACTGAGAGAATATTTTAAGGTGAAAAATCTTAGAGGTGAAAAATGTGGAAAACTGGGAACGTCGAGCCCGAACTTTACGCCTTTGAGTCTTTGCTGGTGGAAACTCTGAAACAACTCAGAGAACTCTGTGCCTCTGTGAGAGATAAAGAATTGGTTGCGGCTATGCTGCGCTAGGGTTTTTTTGGTTTAAGGCTTTACTATTTCCACCCACTTTCCGTATACTATTTATTATTTACGGGAACCGGAATGCTTCGTAACAAGTCTATGGTTTTGTGTAACTTTAGTTTGCGCGCAGAGGTGTGCTTCAACTTAAAAACAAACTAGGAATCTATGATGTTAGTACCCGATATCCATTTTTGGAATCAAATCGATGCCATTTTAATTATTAATTTAAAACATCGCACTGATAGATGGGATCGTTTGTACAGAACCCTCACTGAGATCGGTGTTGAGGATAAAATTATAAGAATTGAGGCGATTGACGGTAAAACATTACCTGGGTATCTTCAAAAGCCTTGGTTTAGAAAAATGACCTCCCAAAAAGTGGCGAGCATGAAGGCTGGATCGGCTGGATGTACTCTATCCCACCGAAAAGCTATAGCTTATGCAAAGGCTAAGGGTTTTAAACGTATTTCTTTAAATGAAAAACAATTTGAGCGTTCCATTGACCTATCTTTGGGCGAACAGATCTACCAAAAGTTAAAGAGAACTAATCGGCTTATCAGAGCGTGGCTATTTGGTTATAAGAAAACATAAGAAGTTAAAGCTGATTTGCTTGAGAGGATGGCAATGATTTAGTAATATTTGAATTGGCATCGGGTGTTTTTCTCTAAATAAGGGAACGAAGAATTATGAATGTTATTGGAATCAGTCAAGAAAAGATGCCTCCGACGATGATTTTGTGCGGCGGGCAAGGGACGCGTCTGCGTGATGTCACAGAGTTGCTACCCAAACCAATGGTTCCTGTTGGAAATCAACCGATAATTTGGCATATTATGAAAGGGTATGCTGCTTTTGGGGTGAAGCGGTTTATCTTGTGTCTCGGGTACAAGCGTGAGGCGTTCATTGACTATTTTCTTAATTATCATACACGTGCCACCGACATAACTGTTCAATTGGGATCACCTCGTGAAGTGGTTTATCATGGGGCATGTGGGGAGGAAGAGTGGGAGGTTACATTAGCTGATACTGGTGAAGCTACGATGACCGGTGGTCGTATTGCCCGTGCTATGAAGTACTTACGTAAGGAGGATAATAATTTTTTTCTTACATATGGTGACGCTGTAGCTAATATAAATTTTGCAAAACTACTTGATTTTCATTGCGCTCACGAAAAGGTGCTCTCTGTCAGTGCCGTTCATCCATCAGGCCGATTTGGCGAATTGGGTATTGACCAAAATGGATCGGTCATTGGATTTAATGAAAAGCCTGAAACTGAACAAGGATATATTAATGGGGGCTTTATGGTTGCCAACCGGAGTATAATGAATTATTTAACTACTGACTCAAAACTTGTTTTTGAACAGCAACCAATGCGGCAAATTCAGAAAGATGGTCAAATGGCAGCCTTTCAACATAATGGTTTCTGGCAGTGTATGGATACACCCCGGGAACATATTTTGTTAAATGAAATGTGGAATGCCGGCAATGCGCCATGGACATTAGATAAAAATTATGTTTAACAATATATATCACGGCAAGAGAGTGCTGGTCACAGGCCATACCGGCTTTAAAGGGAGCTGGCTCTCGCTCTGGCTGCAACATCTTGGAGCAGATGTGTGTGGATACGCGCTGGAGTCGTCAGCATCTCCTTTTTCCCACTGGGATTTGCTGAAGTTGGATATGCGCTCCGAGATTGATGATATTCGCAATCTGGAAAAACTGAAAAAAGTGATCGCTGAGTTCCAACCAGAGATCGTTTTTCATCTTGCCGCCCAGTCGCTGGTTCGCAGGTCTTATGCTGACCCCCTTGAAACTTATACGACCAATGTGATTGGAACCTTGAACCTTTTTGAGGCCTGCCGCAGAACGGATTCCGTGCGGGCAATTGTAAACATCACAAGCGATAAATGTTATGAGAATCAGGAGTGGCACTGGGGTTACCGCGAGAGTGATCCCATGGGCGGGTATGATATGTACAGCTCTTCCAAGGGTTGCTCCGAGTTATTGACCGCCTCCTATCGCAACTCATATTTCAATCCCTCTGATTTTTCAACCAAACACCAGACGCTGCTAGCCAGTTGTCGCGCCGGAAATGTAATCGGAGGCGGCGATTGGGCCGAAGATCGACTTGTTCCTGATCTGGTGCGCGCCGTTGCCGATGGGCGCAGCGTGCATATTCGTAACCCAAATTCAACGCGCCCGTGGCAGCACGTGCTAGAGCCGCTCAGCGGGAATCTGCTCGTTGGTCAGAAATTGTCAGAGGGTTGCGTCGAGTCAGCTACTGGATGGAATTTTGGACCCGCTAAAAACAGGGCGGTAACGGTTAGAGAAGTAGCCGAGCAGTTTCGACGGTATTGGCGAGATGTTGAGCTGGAATTCACAACCTTGAATAATTTGCCGCATGAGGCGAACTTGCTGCAATTGGATTGTTCGCGGGCCAATGCTTTGCTCGGCTGGGATGCTGTTTGGGATTATAACGTGACTTTTGATAAAACAATTAGCTGGTATCGTGATTTTTATGAACACAAGCAGGTCAATACAGCAGCTGACTTGAAAACTTATTTGGATGCATTCAACAGTAGCTGTACCGCGGAAAAACGATGAGGTAGCTATGCGGTGGATGATTGCGAAGACAGTATATCCGCCGCTATTGCGAGACAAGCCGCAATAAGACCCGATAAACAATTTTTCACAAAGAACAATTAATTGTTCTTTGCGCCCCATAAAGGGGACAAGGAAGTCGAAAGGCAGCTTCATTGATGAAGATAAAATTTCTTGAAATTGCAGGTTTGGCCGTAGTGGACACCTCGCCGTTTATAGATAACCGTGGTTCTTTCGCCCGTTTTTTTTGTCAGGGTGAGCTGGAATCTATCATTGGATGCCGGAATATTGTGAATATCAATTTTTCTCATACAAAATCGATTGGCAGCATAAGAGGGATGCATTTTCAACACCCTCCTAAAGCTGAGATGAAATTAGTTCGTTGTATAAGCGGGGCTGTGTTTGATGTGGCTGTTGATTTACGGAAAAATTCGCCGACATTTTTGAGATGGCATGGCGAGCTGTTAACAGCGGAGAACATGCAGATGTTGGTTGTGCCGGAAGGATTCGCACACGGTTTTCAAACGCTTGAAGAAAACTCGGAGATGCTCTATCTTCACACCGAGTTTTATTCAATGGAACAGGATGCCGGTATTTGCTATCATGACCCACTTATCGGGATTAAATGGCCGCTTCCTGCGGTTGAGGTTTCAGCGAAGGATCAAGCTTACGCATTACTGGATGGCGCATTTGGAGGAATTAAATTATGAAATGCCGACACTGCGGGAGCGAGGTTGCCCTGACGTTTATTGATCTGGGCAGTGCGCCGCCATCAAATGCCTATCTCACCAAGTTGACCATGCATCGTCCTGAAAAGTGGTTTCCTTTGAAAGTGTTGGTTTGTGAGGTTTGCTGGTTGGTACAGGCCGAGGCCTATTCAAGAGCTGCGGAACTGTTTAATGATGAATACGCCTATTTTAGCTCATTCTCAGATATTTGGCTGGCCCATGCAGAAAAATATGTGCAGGACATGACCGAACGATTTGGTCTGACAACAGATAGTCATGTGATGGAGGTGGCCTCGAATGACGGTTATCTACTACAGTATTTCAAGCGAAACAGGATCCCCTGCCTTGGCATTGAACCTACAGCCGGGACAGCGGCCGCCGCACATATGAAGGGCATCGAAACACTTGAGGAGTTTTTCGGTGTCAATCTGGCAAAGCGATTGGCTGAACAAGGGAAGCAGGCGGATCTGATAGCAGCCAATAACGTACTGGCACACGCGCCTGATATCAATGATTTCTCAGCTGGATTTACCGCCTTGCTCAAGCCTCATGGCGTGGCGACCTTTGAATTTCCGCACCTGATGCACTTGATCGAAAAGAATCAGTTTGACACTATCTACCACGAACATTTTTTCTATCTCTCTTTTACAACCGTGGTGCAGGTTTTCAATGCCAATGGACTCGCGGTGTTCGACGTCGAGGAACTTGGCACCCATGGCGGCAGCCTGCGGGTCTTTGCGCAACGCAAGGACGAGGGTTCGCACCCAGTTAGCGACAAAGTGGGGGAGCTTTTAAACCGGGAGGCCGCTGCCGGCATGAACCGCGCGAATTATTACCAGGGCTTTCAGAAGTATGCTGACAAGGTGAAAAATGATTTCCTTATCTTTCTTTTAGAGGCCAAACGCCAAGGTAAGAGTGTTGCCGCCTATGGAGCCGCCGCCAAGGGAAACACCCTGATCAACTATGCGGGGATTCGACCGGACTTAATCTCATTCGTGGTTGATCGTAATCCCGCCAAGCAGGGCAAATTCATGCCGGGCAGCCGCATTCCTATTGTCAGCGAGGAACAGCTGCAGCAACAGAAACCGGATTATGTGGTTATTCTGCCATGGAACCTTAAATCTGAAATAGTCGAGCAACTGGATTATATCCGCGCATGGAATGGAAGATTTGTCGTTGCTGTCCCTCAGCTAGAGGTGTTGTCGTGAAGGTTGTGGTAACTGGCGCGACCGGTTTTATAGGCCGTCATGTTGTTGGGAGTTTAAACCGACGAGGCATAGAACCTTTTCTGGTTATTCAACCCGACACTCGGACTTCAGAGAGATTAAAGCGGGGCGGAGCTATAGAATTGGATTTGCGTGAGGAATCCGACGGTACGATTTTCACTCGTTTGGGTGAACCCGATCTTCTGATTCATCTAGCATGGGGAGGTCTTCCCAACTATCGTTCCAGGCATCATCTGGAAGAAGAGCTACCTGCCCATGACCGGTTTTTGAGCGAGTTGATACACTCTGGGCTACAGAGTTTGGCAGTCGCCGGAACTTGTTTTGAATACGGGATGCAAACAGGAGCGTTGTCGGAAACAATGGAAACAAAGCCCGACAACCCATATGGGCAGGCTAAAGATGCGTTGAGAAAACGACTGGAAAAGATGCAAGCTGAATATTATTTTGCACTGACATGGGGTAGGTTTTTTTATTTGTATGGAGAAGGGCAGTCATCTAACTCCCTTTTGCCGCAACTTGAGCGGGCGGTTAAGCAGGGCGATACTGTATTTGATATGTCAGGAGGTGAGCAGCTGCGCGACTATCTGCCGGTTGAAAAAGCGGCGGATTGGCTGGTAGAGCTTGGCGTCTCACAAAAAAACAATGGTGTAGTGAACATTTGCTCGGGAGAGCCCATTTCGGTGGCGCGGCTGACAGAGAGCTGGATCAAGACAAACCAGTGGAATATCTCTCTCAACCTCGGGGCCTATCCTTATCCAGATTATGAGCCAATGGAGTTTTGGGGCGACCGCGAGAAATTAGCTCGGTGTTTGGATGAAACATGAAGCTGACGCATACGATATATCAAGCAAAACAACTTCCTGTGCTTCAGAATCAGGTGTTTTCAGATGCGTCCACAGCACGGAGCTGCCCGCGTGGTGATCTTAATTTAGTGCAGGACCTGGAAACAGGATTGATTTTTAATAGCTCATTTGATCCGAAGTTAATGGGGTATGACTCTAATTACCAGAACGAACAATCGCTCAGCGCATGTTTTCAAAATCATTTAGAAAATGTCTCCAGCATCATCAAGAAACATTGTGACAAACTCTTGCTGATTGAGGTTGGTTGCGGCAAGGGCTACTTCTTGGAGATGCTCGCGACAAAGGGAGCGAACATAATCGGTTTAGATCCTGCTTATGAGGGTAACAGCCCCCTGATAAAAAAAGAGTATTTCTCTGAAAAGAAGGGCTTGCAAGGTGGCGCAATCATTCTCCGTCATGTCCTTGAGCACATCCCGAAACCTGTGGATTTTTTGATTAAAATCAGGGATGCCAATGGCGGCGGAGGCAAAGTTTACATTGAGGTGCCCTGTCTTGACTGGATTAGAGACCATGGCGCTTGGTATGACTTGTTCTACGAACATGTGAACTATTTTCGGCTCAGCGATTTTGATAATATGTTTGAAACGGTTTACGAGTCGGGCCACATATTCGGTGGGCAATATCTATATGTCGTTGCGGATATTGCAACCATTAGAAAGCCTTCGAACATCGTTCGTGAGCCATTTTGTTTTTCAGATCATTTTTCGAGCGGCACAACTCGTTTTGCCCAGTTGCTCCGCGAACAGGAGAGGCAAGCTCAGATTGTACTTTGGGGTGCTTCATCTAAAGGGGTTATATTTGCTTTATACATGGAGCGCATAGGTGTGAATATTGATTTTGTGATCGATATTAATCCAGCGAAACAAGGAAAGTTCCTGCCTGCCACTGGACTGCCGGTGTATTCGCCAAAACAGGCCATGGAGTGTCTGGGGGAAGAGGCCGTGATTATTGTGATGAATGAAAATTATCTAACTGAAGTTAAACAACTGACAAACAACAAATACAACTATTGGAAGGTGGAATATGAAAATATTTAACGATGAAATCAATGACCGTCTGGAGACGATGGGCCAAAATGAAGAGCTGAAAATCAGCGCTCACAATTTTATGGCAGCATCGCTCGCGCCCAAATATTCATACAATTTTTCATGGTTGGGTCGTCCAATTATCCAGTACCCGCAGGATATTGTCGCAACGCAGGAGCTGATCTGGTCCATCCAGCCTGACTTGATTATTGAAACCGGTATTGCGCATGGTGGGTCATTAATTCTTTCCGCATCCTTACTGGAACTCAACGCCGCCTGTGGTGGCCCACAGGATGCCGAGGTGCTTGGCCTTGATATTGACATACGCGCCCATAATAAAGCGGCGATTGAGGCACACCCTATGTACAAAAGAATTTCGATGATTGAAGGATCGAGCATTGATCCCGGGATTGTGCAAATGGTAAAAGAAAAAGCCGCCGGTAAAAAAAGCGTCCTGGTTTTGCTGGACAGCAATCACACACATGACCATGTGCTGGCTGAGTTGGAGTCCTACGCGCCGTTGGTCACGCTGGGAAGTTATTGTGTGGTGTTTGATACCGTTGTTGAAGACATCCCGAAAAAGCTGGCAGGTGATCGTCCCTGGGGTCCCGGCAACAATCCCAAAACAGCTGTGTGGGAGTACCTCAAATCACACTCCGAGTTTGAGATCGACAAGAGCATTCAGCATAAACTACTGATCACAGTTGCCCCCGACGGGTATCTTAAAAGGATAAAGTAATGGATCATTCTAAGCTTACTGTCGGAGTGCCGGTTTATAATGCGGAGCGATTTCTCGAAAGATGTTTGGAGAATTTATGCGCGGAGGATTTCGAATATAAAATTATTATTTCAGACAACGCCTCTACGGATGGAACTGAGAAAATTGCGCGAAAATTTGCGGATAAGGATCATCGCATCACCTATGTACGCCAGGAATCAAATATTGGAGCTGAAAAAAACTTCATGTTCCTGCTTGAAAATGCCGATACCGAGATGTTTGCCTGGCGCGCCTATGATGATTTAAGTTCACCTGATTATTTTAAAAAGCTTTCGTTGACTTTAATAGATAATCCGCAATCTGACCTAGCTGTCGGCTGTTTGGCGTATGAGTCGGAAGGCGGGTCTGCCCCCCCCCGAAGTACTATGCCTGACGCGCTTCCTATTGATATTGCGCAACGTCGTATGGTGCTATTGAAGAGGGCGAGTCCCTCCTGGATCTACGGTGTTTTTAGACGAGACGAATTGTTAAAAAGATATGTTGATGCTAGAAACGCGTTTGATTATGTCTGGTCCTTGGATAATTTAGTTATTCTGCCGTTTTTGTTAAAGGGCAGTGTCAGTATTAAATCCGATGTGTTTTTAAAAGCATACTTGTGCAACAGTTCTGCAAGTCACTACCGTCCAAAGGGGGTAATTGACGCAAGTCGTCTTGTGTTAAAATTCTGGCGTCATGGCTTTTGCATTGCTGATGAGGTTGCTGATTCTTTTTGCCTTAAAGTGAAATTATACATGGGGGTGGTTCGTTATGCGGATGGCCGCGCTGAAAAATACCGCCGAATTGTTAAACGCGCTCTGTTTTGGCCATATTACAAAGTCGCTGGACGGCTCTAAAATCATTCATTTTTCGCAAAGTGGGAGTTGTGGTTATGAAATTCAAATCGATTGGCCTAGCACTTGCCGGGATTGCCTTTTCCGCAATAATAGCGGGTTCAATTTTACTTTTGTGGAAGTATGACAACGACGCCCCCCCCGAACCGGTGAAAAAAAAGAGTTTTTCTCGATTGATTGCCGAAGGTATGCGATATCGCGACTACCAAACCATAGGCGTTGATCAGTTTTCCTTTAAAAATTGTCGTGTAGAGAAACGGCGCAAAGGGGCGATCACATTCGGGGCATTCAATGTGCTTGTGGTTGATGGATTAGTGCTGAATCTCCCTGCCGTGGCACCCGCGACAGCCAAAGGCGGCCCAGCCGGAGGCGCGTCGTTTGGCTGGATGCAAGGCGATCAGTTGGGCGAAACACTGCTACGCTCGCAAGGGATGATGGCGGGCAGGGTCTCCGGCATCCGTATTAACGGTTTGACGGTTAACCGTTGTAATAACAGCAAAGGCGTGAGTTTAGTTTTTTCTGCGGCTTCTGCTGAAAGCAAACTAGGCAAGCAAGATTTGCAATTACAAGGGTGTGAGGTGCTAACGCCTGACGGGCGTAAGATGCGGGTGAATGAGGCGCGTCTGACTTTGAAGCCTGAACCTGGGTTGGTCTATTTGAAGAATGGGGTCGAGGAAAGTGTTAATTTGAATCGAAAGTGATAAAGATTTTTTACCTCAAAAATGCAAATTAAATTAAAAAAACAAGTAATTGTTCTTTTAAGCCCTTGACATAGAGACTATCCTGAGCTATAAGCATTACATGGCTTTTAAATTATTTTCTCTATTTTCTCGCTTTACACGTGATTCTTCCATGCGCTCATTAACCCGTTCCCCGCACCGGTTTCGAGGTATGCGGCGTAGGTCCCGCGCCAGTTACAGCAAACTACGCTGGCGCGATATTTTCTCTGAAAGAGCCATCCGATTTTTCTCCTCTTCCCTGGCAAAAGGACGGCGCGGTCGTGATCTGGCATTGGGTCAGGATGAGCCTTTGCGCGCCGAATTGCTCAGCTTGCAACAGCTCACCCCCTTTGCCAAGGAGTTGGCGCAACAGCATCAGGTGGCCGCTGGCCGCGGTGCCGACAAACTCTTGCCGCAACTGGCTGAAAATCAACGAGCCTTACACCGCTCCTACGACATTATTACCGCAGCTCTGACGCAAGGACGCCAACTTGAACCTGCGGCGGAGTGGCTGCTCGACAACTTCTTTCTCATTGAGCAACAGATAAACGATGCCCACCTTCACCTCCCGCGCGCCTATAGCCGCAGCCTGCCATGGCTGACAGCAGGTCCGATGGCTGGCTTTCCTCGGGTCTACCAGATGGCAATCGAACTGATCGCGCACCTTGATGGCAGATTAGATGCTAAAACCGTCACCCAGTTCGTCTCCGCCTATCAGGAAATCACCCCGTTGCGATTAAGCGAACTCTGGGCCTTTCCAATTGCCCTGCGCCTGGGACTGGTCGATAATTTACGCCGCGTGGCTGTTCGCATCGCTCGGCGGCGGCGCGAACGCGACGCCGGCATTGCCTGGGCCGAACGGATGATCACCACCGCCGCCGAGCAGCCGAAACGGTTGATTCGGCTGCTGGCCGAATTTGCCGACACCGAGACCAAACTCACGGCACCGTTCCTCGAAGAGTTCAGTAGCCGACTGCGCGGCCAAGGCATCGCCCTCGCTTTTGTCCTGAACTGGGTTGAACAAGCCCTTGCCGACAAGGGCACCAGCGAACCCCAGCAGCTGCAAGCCGATAGCCACGCGCAAGCCGCCGAACAGGTTTCCATTGCCAACAGCATTGCCAGTATGCGCTTCCTTGGCGCTCTGGACTGGAAAGAGTTTGTTGAAACGCTCAGCGTCGTGGAACGAACACTGCGCGGCGATCCAGCCAACGCCTATTCAGAGCAGGATTTTGCCACGCGTGACCGCTACCGCCATATTGTCGAGCGGCTCGCTGTACGAAGCGGCCAGGATGAAGAAACGGTCGCACGCAAAGTCGTGGCATTGGCTCAAGCGTACGCTGACCATGACGACGCGCGTAAGAGCCGTGAGTCGCACATCGGACACTACCTGATCGGAGGCGGCACGCAGCAGCTCACCCTGGCGCTAAAGTGTCGCGGACGTATCTGTGAATGTGCCTTGCGCCTCTGCACACGTTATGCGCTGGCCCTGTATCTGGTGCCGATCTTCCTTATCACCGCTGCGGCCACTGCCGCGACCACACCCTGGTTTATTAGCTTGGGAGTGGCCTCGCCACACTTCTGGCTGTTTGTAATCACAGCCGCGATCGGCGCTTCCGCGCTGGGGGTCTCGCTGGTCAACTTTTTGGCGACGTTGCTCGTCCCACCCCGCCCGATACCACGTCTTGACTTCTCCCAAGGCATACCCTCTGACCACCGTTCTATCGTGGTCATCCCCTGTTTGCTTAACAATGCTAAGACAGTCGAGCGGCTGCTGGAAGCACTTGAAATCCGATACCTTGGCAATCGCGACCCAAACATAGGCTTTGCTTTGCTCAGCGATTTCGCTGATGCCGAGGATGAGGTCGCGCTCGCTGACGCAGGTTTGATCAGCCTGGCCCGCGCAGGAATTGCAGCTTTAAACGAGCGCTACCAAACTGCGGAGCAGCGCGCGCTCTTTTATCTGCTCCACCGCCCGCGAGTTTGGAACCCGATTGAAAACCAGTGGATGGGCTGGGAGCGCAAGCGCGGCAAGTTGGAGCAGTTCAACGCTTTTTTGCGCGGCGAGGCGCAGGATGCGTTTTCAATCATCGACGGATTCCGTCCGTTTCTGCGCGCCGTCAAATACGTGATCACTCTGGATGCCGACACCGAGTTGCCGCGCGGCGCGGCGCACCGTCTGGTCGGTGCCATGGCGCATCCTTTGAACCAGCCGCGTATCGACCCCAAAACCCGCCGCGTTGTTGAAGGCTATGGCATCTTGCAACCACGCGCCTCGATCCGCTTGGCCGATGGCCAAAGCCGCTTTGCCACTCTTTTCTCAGGGGCGACCGGTTTAGACCCCTACACACGTGAGGTGTCAGATGTCTACCAGGATCTCTTTGGCGAAGGCTCTTACGTTGGCAAGGGTATATATGATGTCGATGCCTTTCGCGAGGTGCTGGAGGGACGCTTCCCGGATAATCAGATTCTCAGCCACGATCTGCTGGAGAGCGGCTATGCCCGCTCGGCACTGTTGAGCGGAGTCGAAGTATATGAAAACTTCCCCTCCACCTATTTGGCTGAGATTAGCCGCCAGCACCGCTGGACCCGTGGCGATTGGCAGATCCTCCGCTGGCTGTTCCCGCGCCCGCCCACCAGTACAGCTCAGCGCGACTCCAATCCGCTCACAGCTCTCAGCCGCTGGAAGATCTTCGACAACATCCGGCGCAGCCTTGTGGCGCCCGCATTATTAGTGTGGCTGCTCGTGGGCTGGGGCTTGGAACCTGCCTGGTCATGGCTGTTCACCGGTTATGTGCTGGCGATCCTGTTCTCCAGCGGCATCCTGCGCACCCTCACCAGCATTGCGCGCAAACCAGAGACCTGCGGCTGGCATCTTCATTTGCGCACAGTCGGCAGCACACTCGGTCTCTGTTTTGCAGGACCACTGCTCGCTTTGGCCTGTCTTCCCTACGAGGCCTGTATCACGCTGGATGCCTGCTGCCGCGCCACCGGGCGCTTTGGCCTCACCCGCCGCGGGCTCTTACTCTGGAACCTGCCGCAAGACAAGCGCCGTGATCAGCGGCGGAGCCTCGCCGGATTCTTAGCCGAGATGTGGCCGATAAGCTGTCTAGCACTAGTTGGCGTGGCCGTGTGTGTGCTGCTGACACCAGAGGGAAACACCCTCGCCCGCCTGCCACTGCTCGCTGCCTGGTTCTGCGCCCCATTGATCGCCTGGTGGCTCAGTCGACCGTCTCGCGATGCCGCCCCTGATCTGGCCCCCGCGCAAAAGCAGTGGTTGCGGGCACTCGCCCGCCGCACATGGCACTTTTTTGAAACCTTTGTCACCGAAGAAAACCAATGGCTCCCCCCTGACAACTATCAGGAAACACCCGCACCTGAAACCGCCATGCGCACCTCGCCCACAAACATGGGGCTGGCACTGGCAGCCAACTTATCGGCCTGGGACTTCGGCTACCTATCAACAGGACGGTTACTGGAACGCACCAAGCATATGCTGAATGCCATGGGTCGGCTGGAGCGCTATCATGGCCACTTTTACAACTGGTATGACACCCAAAACTTGCAGCCTCTGCGCCCGCTCTACATTTCCAGTGTGGACAGCGGTAACCTGATGGGCAACCTGGTCGCCCTGCGAGGCGGGCTCAATGACCTGCGGCAACAACCAGCCGTCTGCCCACGTCAGCAGATCAAGGCTGGCTTGCGCGACACCCTGGATGTATTGCGGCAAGAGAGCGGACGACGTCCACCACAACTCTTGTTGCAGGCGTTGGATGCCGCCACCACCGCTGTTGAAGAACTCCCCCTGGCGGATGAGGTTGACTTCAGTATGCCATTCGCAGCCACCCTGCAGGCCGCCGTGCAACTTTGCAATGCTGCCGAACCCCTGGGGGGCGAGGTGCTGACCTGGGCTGAAATATTTGTTGCGCAATGCGAGGACCATGCCACAGATATAAATCAATTCGCACTCAACACCGGAACACCCCCACCCACCCTTGAAATGCTGGCACAGGCACCCGATGCGGGCGACGCGCTGGGTCAACACCAAGCAATCGCCCGACTCCACGCCATCACCAATCTCGAGATCCTGTGCTCGGAAATGGAAACCGAGATGGACTTCCTCTTTCTCTACGATGCTGCTCAGAACCTGTTAAGCATCGGTTATGATGTCAGTGCCCGTCACCTTGACCCCGGCCGTTACGACCTGCTGGCCTCAGAGGCGCGCCTTGCCAGTTACCTGCTGGTGGCCAGCGAACAGGCACCTGTTGACCATTGGTTCGCCCTGGGGCGGCTGCTCACACAGCACAAGAGAGCCACTGCCTTGCTCTCCTGGAGCGGCTCAATGTTTGAGTACCTCATGCCAGCCTTGCTGATGCCCCACTACCGCAACACGCTCTTGGATCGCACCTGCCGGGCAACGATTGCCCGTCAGATCCACTATGGCCGTCAGCGCAACGTTCCGTGGGGTATCTCTGAATCGTGTTACAATGCCCGCGATGCCAGGCATGTCTACCAATATCGGGCCTTTGGTGTCCCGGGCATGGGTTTAAAACGAGGGTTGGCCAATGATCTGGTGATCGCGCCTTATGCCACGCTGCTGGCACTGCCGTTCGCACCGCAAGAGGCTTACGACAACCTGCGCCGCTTGGCCAACCAAGAGCATGCCCTCGGGGCTTATGGAATGTACGAAGCCATCGACTACACGCGCTCCCGTGTACCCCATGATAAAACAAGAGAGGTCATACGAACGTTTATGACTCACCATCAGGGCATGGGGCTGATTGCCATGGCCAACCTGCTGTTCAACGGGCGGATGATCGAGCGCTTCATGGCCGATCCTGCTATGCGTGCGACCGAACTGCTGCTCCAGGAGCGCATGCCGCAAGCACTATCCCTGTTGCAGCCGCACGCCCGCGAAGCCGAATCCGCAGCCAAGCCACAGACCGAACAGCCGGAAGCCGTGATGCGCGTTTTCTCCGATCCCGACACCTTGGTTCCTGAGGTTCACTTCCTCTCCAACGGCAACTACCATGTGATGGTCACCCACACGGGTGGCGGCACCAGCCGCTGGCGAGATTTGGAGATCACCCGCTGGCGCGAGGACGCGACCTGTGACAACTGGGGCTCGTTCATCTACCTGCGCGATGTCGGCTCAGCCGCTGTATGGTCAGCTGCCTTCCAGCCGACCCGTAATCCAGGCCAGAATTATGAAGCCATTTTCACACAGGGCCGCGCTGAATACCGCCGCCGAGATCATGATTTTGAAACCCACACCGAAATCTGCGTCTCGCCCGAGGACGACGTGGAGATCCGCCGCGTCACCCTCAACAACCTCGCACGCCGTCCACGCCGCGTCGAATTAACAAGTTTTGCTGAAGTGGTTATGGCCCCCCAGAATGCCGACTTAGCACACCCGGCCTTCTCCAAACTCTTCCTGCAAACAGAGGTGCTGCCAGAGCGTCAAGCGATCCTATGCACACGCCGCAAACGCTCCCCTGAAGATGTCACCCCCTGGCTCTTCCACCTGTTGATTGCAATCGAGGCCGATCAAGCACCCACATTCGAGACCGACCGCGCCCGTTTCATCGGGCGTGGCCGCACCGCCGCCAATCCCATCGCCATGGAAGCGCCGGAGAGTGAGCCAGCTCCGCTCTCCAATAGTGCGGGCTCGGTTTTGGATCCGATTATTGCTGTACGCCAACTGATCGTCATTCCTGTTGACCGCGTAATCACCGCGCACCTTGTCACTGGTGTGGCCGAAACTCGCGAAGCAGCACTGCAATTGATCGCGAAATACCAGGACTGCCACTTTGTTGAACGCGCTTTTGAAATGGCGTGGTCCCACAGTCAGATCGTCATGCGCCAACTGGCTGTCAGCGAAGCGCAGAGCCAGCTTTATGGCAGGCTGGCCAGCTCCATCATCTATGCCAACGACCACCTCCGCGCACCAGCCAGCGTGATCGCGCAAAACCGCCTAAGCCAGCAAAGGCTATGGCACTTCGGCATCTCAGGCGATCTGCCAATCCTGCTGCTGCGTATCCGCGACCTCAAACACCTCGACCGTATCCACGAGATATTGCGCGCCCACGCCTATTGGCGCACAAAAGGAATCACCTGCGATATTGTGATCATCAACGAAGACTACTCAGGCTACCGGGCAACACTGAATGACCGCATCATCGATGCAATCAACTCCGGCCCCGCCGCTGGATTGCTGGACAAACCCGGCGGCGTGTTTGTGCGCCGTATCGAGACCTTGTCGGAAGAGGAGCTGACCCTGCTCGCAACCGTGGCACGGGTGGTGCTCTACGACACCGCCGAAACTTTGTACGAGCAAGTTAGCCGCATGGTCTCCACCCGACGCCTCCCCGAACGCTTTCACCCGACGCAATCGGATCTGAAGCCTGTGGTGCCAACCCCGTTGCGCACCCCTGAAAGGATCTTTGTCAACGGCCCAGGCGGTTTCACCCTTGACGGACGCGAATACGTGATCCGTCTAGCACCGGGCGAGACCACCCCCGCGCCGTGGTGTAATGTGATTGCCAGCCCGCATATCGGCACTGTGGTGAGTGAGAGCGGCAGCATGTACACCTGGGTCGAGAACGCGCATGAATTCCGGCTGACCCCATGGCACAACGATCCGGTGAGCGACACCAGCGGCGAGGCCTTCTACCTGCGTGACGAAGCCACCGGCCGTTTCTGGTCGCCAACCATCCTGCCGGCACCCGGTGTATCAGGCACCATCTGCCGACATGGCTTTGGCTACACGGTCTTCGAATATGAGGAAGCCGGCATCGCCGCTGAAATATGGGTGTATGTGGCTATGGATACGCCCGTAAAGTTTGTTGTGATCAAATTGCGCAATCAATCCGGGCAACAGCGTAACCTCTCGCTGACCGCTTTTTATGAGCTGGTGCTGGGTGAGTGGCGCCACAGCAATGCCATGCACATTGTCACCGAGGTCGATCCCCGCAGCGGCGCGCTCTTTGCCAGTAACCCCTACAGCCGTGAGTTCGCCAACCGTGTGGTATTCGCCAATTGCAGCGTTACTGAAAGGTCTTATACAGGGAGCCGTAACGAGTTCATCGGCCGTAACGGCTCGCTCGCTAACCCCGCAGCCTTGCACCGTGAGCGCCTCTCCAATGTGACTGGCGCTGGGTTGGACCCTGCCCTTGGGTTGCAGGCCTTTGTCACCTTGGATGTCGGCCAGTCGCAGGAGGTGGTCTTCACCCTCGGTGCTGCCGCTTCAACGGCTGAGGCGCAATCCTGCCTAGCGCGCTATAGCGGACCCAACGGCGCCCGCGACGCATTGAACGCCGTGTGGGAGCATTGGAACCACACACTCAGCCGCGTCCATGTGGAAACCCCTGACCAGGCAACCAATGTGCTGCTCAACGGATGGCTGCCCTACCAGGTACTCTCCTGCCGCTACTGGGGGCGCAGTGGCTACTACCAGTCCGGCGGCGCCTATGGGTTCCGTGACCAGCTCCAAGATACCATGGCGCTGATCCATGCCGCCCCGCATGTGACACGCGAACATCTGCTGCGGGCCGCATCCCGTCAGTTCATCGAAGGCGATGTGCAGCACTGGTGGCACCCCCCACAAGGCGCGGGCGTGCGTACTCACTTCTCTGATGACTACCTATGGCTGCCCCAGGTAACCATACGCTATGTTCAGGCAACAGGCGATACAGGCGTGCTTGATGAATCCATACCATTCCTCAGCGGACGCCCCGTCAACCTTGATGAGGAGGCTTACTATGAGACCCCGATTCACGCCAACGAGAGCGGCACTCTCTATGAGCACTGTGTGCGGGCGTTGCGTAATGGGCTGCGGTTCGGCGCGCACGGGCTGCCTTTGATCGGCTGTGGCGACTGGAACGACGGCATGAATCTCATCGGACGTGATGGCAAGGGCGAAAGTGTCTGGCTGGGCTGGTTCCTGTACGACAGCCTGACCCGCTTCTCCGAACTTGCCACAGGCCATGGAGATAAAGATTTCGCCGCGTTTTGTCTGGAGCAGGCGCAAGCTCTGCTACTGCGGATCGAAGACACCGGTTGGGATGGAGCGTGGTATCGCCGCGCCTACTTTGATGATGGCACCCCGCTCGGCTCGGCCAGCAACGAAGAGTGCCGCATTGATTCGCTCAGCCAAAGCTGGGCGGTTATCAGCGGTGCCGCAAAACCAGAACGGGCGCGCCAAGGCATGGCAGAGGTCTCGGCCCAGCTGGTTGACCGCGACACGGGCATAATCCGACTGTTCACGCCGCCCTTTGACAGCAGCGACATTGAACCAGGCTACATCAAGGGCTATCCACCGGGGATGCGCGAAAACGGTGGGCAGTATACGCACGGCGCGATCTGGTCGGTGATGGCACTGGCCTTGCTCGGTGAACACAGCGAGGCATGGGCGCTCTTCCGTATGCTCAATCCGATCCTCCACAGCGATACCCCTGAAAAGGCCGCGCACTACTGCGTGGAACCCTATGTCATGGCTGCGGATGTCTATGGTGTTGAACCTCACCGCGGTCGCGGCGGGTGTTCGTGGTATACAGGTGCCGCTGGCTGGATGTATCGCCTGGGCCTTGAAACACTCCTCGGGCTGGAATGGCACAACGATCATTTACTGATCAACCCCAGGCTGCCGGAACAAGGATGGAAGCTCTATCGCATCCGCTATCACTACCGCGAAACAACGTATCACATCACAATCCGTAAGAGCGCTAAACCCTTACAGCACTCCCAGGTGCGAGTGGACGGCATCAAACAAAGGGATGCCCGTATCCCCTTGCGGAACGACGGTGGCGAACACCAGATCGAGGTGTTGGTTAGAGGTTAGGAAATAAGGGGGTCTGGTCAGCCGTGCCTCCGGTTTACGATAGCGGCGACGATGCTGGTTGACGATTTTTCAGGGGCGGAATTTTTAATCGTAATCCGCTATCGCATGCCGCGCCGAGCGACTGGAAGGCGGGGCGCATATCATCGTCGGCCAGCATCGGGTGTAGTAGCCGCTCTATGAGCGGCATATGTCGCTCATCAGGCGTCGTCCCGCAAGCGGAACTATGCCCGACACGTAGAGCGACTACTACACTAAACCCCGATAAACGTTCAATAGACAATTTTTGAAAAGAACAAGTAATTGTTTTTTCTAGTCGCCTAAGCGACTAATGTACAAACTTCAGAACAGTGTCATCTGCCCGGAAGAGCCATCGCCCCCTTTTTTTCTCTTATGCTTGGCGAGTTTGGGTAGGCCTGCCTCCAGCTCGCCCTCTTCCAGGTTGGAGAGAATTTCGCTGGAGCGAGCCGTGACCTCGGAGGGCATGCCAGCTAGGCGGGCGACGTGGATGCCGTAGCTCTTATCAGCGGTTCCCGCTGCGATCCGACGCAGGAAAACAACGCTGTCACCATGCTCGCGCACCTGAACTGTGTAGTTCTTGACCCCCTTCAATGTCAGCACCAGATCAGTCAGCTCATGGTAGTGGGTCGCAAAGAGGGTTTTCGCTTTCACCCGCCGCTGGTTGTGCAGATACTCCGCCACCGCCCAGGCAATGCTGATTCCATCAAAGGTACTGGTGCCGCGCCCAATCTCATCCAGCACAATCAGGCTGCGCTCAGTGGCGTTGTTCAGGATATTGGCGGTTTCCTGCATCTCAACCATGAAGGTGGAGCGTCCGCGCGCTAGATCATCGCCTGCGCCCACCCGGGTGAATACTCGGTCAATCAGCGGAATACGCGCCTTGGAGGCTGGCACGAATGAGCCGATATGCGCCATAATGGCGATGATCGCCACCTGACGGATATACGTTGATTTGCCGGCCATGTTGGGCCCTGTGATCAGCATGATCTGATGGTTGGAGCAGTTCAGGAAGGTGTCGTTGGCCACAAAAGCTTCGGCACCGGGGATCTGTTCAATCACGGGATGGCGCCCGTCGCGGATATCGAGCTCATCACTCTCGGTGATCTCAGGGCGCACATAACCGAGCGCCAGCGCGCGATCAGCCAGTGACATCAGGACATCAAGCTGCGCCAGGGCATCGGCGGTCTCCTGGATTGCGGCGGTTTTGTCGGCCATTTTCTCGCGTACCTCACAGAAAAGCTCCAGCTCCAGTGCGGTTGAGCGCTCTTGAGCACCGAAGATTTTTTGCTCATAGCTCTTCAGCTCAGGGGTGATATAGCGCTCGGCATTGACCAAGGTTTGACGGCGCTCATATTCGGACGGCACAAAGGCCACCTGGCCTTTGGAGATCTCAATATAAAAACCTAAGATTTTGTTGCGTCTGACTTTCAGGGTTTTGATGCCAGTACGTCCCTGTTCGGCAGCTTGGTATTTGGCGAGAAAGGCGTGGCCCTCAGAGGCCAGTGCCCTGAGTTCATCCAGCTCAGCATGAAAACCTGGGCGGATAATACCGCCATCGTTGAGCGTAGCTGGCGGTGTGTCATCAATTGCCCTCCGCACCAGCTCAACCAATTCTGGCAAGGCGTGCATGCGGTCAGCGATTGTTGCAAGCAACTGATTACAGGGTTGGCGCATACGCTCTGCAATCTGCGGCACTGGTATAAGGGAGGCTGCCACTGCTTTCAGGTCGCGGGCATTGCCGCGTCCGGCGTTGACCCGGGCGATTAGCCGCTCAAGATCGCGGACCCCGCTCAGCAGCGTACGCAGGTCAGTGAGCAGCATGCGTCCTTTGGTCAGGCATTCGATTGTGTCCAGTCGGTTGTTAATGCCTGTTGCATTGCGTAGCGGACGCGTGATCCAGTTGCGCAGCATGCGTGCGCCCATAGGGGTCTGGGTGCTGTTCAGCACGCCTTGCAGGGAGAACTCGCGCGGCTTGCCGCGCGCCCCAATCAAATCCAGATTGACACAGGTACTCTCATCTAAGGTGAGAAATGAAGCAGCCCGGCAGAGGTGCATGGTGCGGATGTGGCTCACATTATGGCGCAGCGACTGGCTGACATAGTGTAGTAACGCCCCGGCCGGGCAGACCAGCTCACTCTCGTCTTCACATCCATAGCCCTCCAGCGAGTGGACCTGGAAATGCCGCACCAGCATGTCGTAGGCGCAGTCATACTCAAAGCACCAGCTGTCGATTGCAGTTAAGACTCCGGTCGCGTCTGATTGTAGGATCTCGCGCAATCGTGGATCTTCGATTTGATCGGCAGCGGCCAGTGTCTCGCTGGGTGCGCAGCGCTTCAGATGTTCGATCAGCCCCGCAGCATCATCGGAGCATTCAACGGAGAACTCACCAGTGGAGAGGTCCAATAGCGCCACACCGAATCTTTTACCAGCATGGACGGCGCAGATGAAATTATTGCGCTCTGAATCGAGTATCTCGTCCTCGGTCACCGTACCCGGGGTCACCACGCGGGTCACCTCGCGCCGCACAATGCCAGCGGCTTGGGCTGGGTTTTCCACTTGATCACAGATCGCGGCTTTGCATCCAGCGCGGATCAGCTTTGCGAGATAGCCATCCAGAGCGTGGTGGGGAACACCGCACATAGGAGTTCCGCCGCGCTGTGTAAGGGTGACACCCATAATCGGGGCTGCCACCTGGGCATCCTCAAAGAACAGTTCATAGAAATCTCCCAGCCTGAACAGGAGTATTACCCCATCAGGAAGCTCTGATTTAATTCTTCGGTACTGCCGCATCATGGGAGTCAGTTCACTGCCGACCATATTCGGGAAATCCTTTTCGTAATTATCATCGTTTCAGGATATGAACGCACTGGCCGTGATAGGCATGGGCAGCCTCCATCCAGGCTTCGGCCATGGTGGGGTGTGAGTGGATGGTGTTGCCGATTTCATCAATCGTCAGCTCGTTGCGGATGGCAAGTGCTGCCTCGGCGATCAGTTCCGTGGCATGGCTGCCAACCGCCTGCGCGCCGAGCAATTGCCCGGTCTGTGCATCGGCAATCCACTTCACAAATCCATCGGTCGCACCGGCGGCCATGGCTTTGCCCAGCACCGCAAAGGGGAATTTCGCGCTCTGGATGGATCGCCCCTGCTCCTTGGCCTGCGCTTCACTGAGGCCGACCATGCCAACCTCGGGCATGGTGAAGATGCACGATGGGCAGACCTTTTCAATCGAAGATTTCATGCCCGCGATCACTTCCGCTGCAACCACACCCTGCTGGGTGGCGGCATGCGCCAGTTGGATTGATCCAGTGATCAGATCGCCGATGGCAAAGATTGAAGCAACGTTTGTGCGGCACTGCTGATTGACCGGGATCGTTCCATTCTTTTCAGTTTTAACCCCCGCGCGTCCTAACTCCAAGGCAGCGGTATTGGGGGTGCGCCCAATGGAGACCAGCAACGCGTCACCGCACAACTCCTGCTCCTTATACATGCCTGTCACTTTGCCGTTGGAAACCTTGATCTCGGTCAGCGGAGCGCCCGTCATAATCTGAATACCGAGCTCCTCCATCTTTTGCCGCAGTACCCGGCGCACATCGCGGTCCAGAATAACCAGGATATCATCGAGCATCTCAACAATCGTGACCTGAGTGCCCAGTGCCGCAGCCATGCAGGCGAACTCGCAGCCAATCACGCCGCCGCCCAGTACCAGCAGGTTTTTGGGCAACTCTTTTAGATCAAGAAAAGCGCGGCTATCCATCACCAGCTTGTGCTTGGGCAGGAAGCTGGGCATGGCGGAGTCGCTGCCAGCCGCGATAATGATGGACGCGGCTCGTAACCAGCGGGTAGTTCCATCCGGCTGCGCAACAGAGATCCTGTCAGGGCCTTCAAAGCTGACGCTGCCGCTAATCATCTCAACCCCGTTGGATTTCAGCAGCATCTGGATTCCGCCAGTTAGTTTTTTGACAATCCCCTCTTTGCGTTTGATCATCACCGAGTAATCAAATGCAACCTTAGCAGTGCTCACGCCGAATTCATCCGCGTGCAGTGCTTGCTGATAGCGCTCGGCTGAGGCGATCAGGGTTTTGGTGGGGATGCAGCCCCAGTTAAGGCAGGTTCCGCCAAAAGCCTCTTTCTCAATGATCGCGGTCTTCTTACCGAGTTGCGCGGAGCGGATCGCGGCGGGATAGCCGCCAGGACCGGCACCGATCACAATCACATCATAGTCGTACATAGTTTACCTCTCAATTATTTTTTACCACCGAAGAGGATCAAGCTGGCAGCTTGACATTTATCTCCCGGCGGATTTGCAGCAGGGGGATTAAGTCAGCGATTTCCAAAGCTCCAGATCTTCCAGTTTGGCTTTGATTGCATTGATGAATTGAGCGGCAATTGCACCGTCAACAATGCGGTGGTCAACCGAGAGAGTCATCGCCATGATGGTTCTGATCTTGATCTCGCTGTTGACTACCGCAGGCACCGCTTGGCCGCTGGCAACCGCCAGAATACCAGCCTCGCCCGGGTTGATGATGGCCGAGAACTGACCCACTCCCAGCATACCCATGTTCGAGACTGTGAAAGAACTGCCAACCATCTCATCCGGGGTCAGTTTTCCGTCGCGTGCCCTCAGGGCCAACGCCTTGGTCTGCGCTTTCAGCTCCTCCATGGTCAGGGTCTGGGCCGCGCGGATGACTGGCACCAGCAAGCCGTTCGCGACGCTGACCGCCATGCCAAGGTCAACATCACCGCGCCAGGAAACAGATTTTCCATCGGTGGTGGAGTTGACGATCGGGAATTCCTCCAGCGAAAGGATCACCGCTTCCAGGATAAAGTCATTCACACTATAACTTGTGCCTCGCTCTTTGAGCAGCAGACGGTATTTCATCAGATCCGTGATGTCGGCTTTGACAGTCACATAGAAGTGGGGGATGTTCTGTTTGCTTTCGACCAAGCGGTTGGCAATCACCTGCCGCATGCGCGACATGGCCACTGGTTTGCGCTTCATCTCCCGTTCAACATCCTCGGTCATAATGCGGCCGCCATCGCCGGAGCCGCGTACTGTAAGTATATTGACCTCATTAGCGGCAGCCAGACGTTTAGCCGCTGGCGTGACGCGCAGGCGATTATAGCCTGAGCTTTCCATGTGCGCGCGTAAATCTTTCTCAACAATGCGTCCGCCCGGGCCGCTGCCTTTGACGGGTGATGGATCAATACAGGCCTCTTTGGCTAATGCCCTTGCCCGTGGAGATATGATCAGTTTAGCCGGCTTGCCGGGTGCAGGGGCTGGTCTGGGCAACGGGGGTGTACTCGCGGTTGACGCTGGCGCGACTGTCAGCGGCTGGGTCGCGGCGGCGGGCACTGGGGTAGAAACCAGTAGCGGCGCGGGCTGCGCTGCAGGTTTTTCGGGTGGCGGGGGGGCTGCAGGCACCTTTTCGCCCTTTGCGCCAATATAACCGACGATGGTGTCAACCGGCACTGTGACGCCTTCGCGAATATAGATCTTCAGCAGAACTCCCTCAAAGAAATTCTCCACTTCCAGATTGGCTTTGTCTGTTTCTATTTCAAAAAGGATGTCACCTTTTTTAACAGTATCGCCCTCTTTTACCAGCCATTTGACAATGGCGCCTTCTTCCATCGTTTGTCCGAGTTTCGGAAAGATAACAGCCTGAGCCATAGTATCTCCATGCTTTAATATTATTATTAAGGAAGTTGCTGCGAGAGCTACTCCATGATTAAATCTTTTATAATAGCGCATTTATCCGAAATTTGAAATCACGAAAAAATAAAAGAAGGTTGAAGCGAAGGGCGCGAAGATTTTTTAACCACAAAAACTTGGTATAAACCGGTGTGTACATCAAATGCCAAGTTTCTGAAACATGTCCTCGGCATCTTCGCAGACAGCCAAGTCACGACTAGCGTCCGATGCTTCGAATGCGCGTTTTGTTGTCGTTGTAGGAACGACTACGTCAAAAGGAAGTCCATCCCGAAGTCCGAAAAACTGCTAGAAAAAGAAGAAATACCTCTTAATATAATAGAAATAATTATTAAGAGGATTTAGTTTTATGGCATTATGACTGAAACTTATTGACCGGAACACCCCTATGTTGTTACCGCCTGATTTGCGGGATTGGGTTCCGGAAAATCACATAGTGCAGTTGAACCGGTTTTCGGAATAAGAAAAGAAGTGATGGGTTTCCGCAGGTTTCTGACGAGAGGCATTGAGTCGGTATGCACTGAATGGGATCTTGTCACTCTGTCATATAACTGCAAACGGCTTTATAACATCATCAATGCTTAAAAAAAGGGCATATCGGCTCGCATGGAAGCCTCATTATCATAAAACCACAATAGCACACAGAAATCTAACTCACGCATAAGGTTGCTTTCAAAGACTTGCCATCAGATTTGAGCATCTGCACTCTGGTCAGCCGTACTAAGAGCAGTATGCAGTTCACGCACTTCGTCACTCTACGCCCAGTGCGCGGGCCTAGTCGCTTAGCCACGCGCATAATCAGATTGAATCACAGCCTTACCTTACCGCGCTGTGCTGAATCGAGAGTACCCGCAACTGTCCCTTGAAAAAGGGTACGGTGCCATTCCGCAGACGATCACCCCGTCCGCCGAAATGCGACGGCTGGAGGTAGAGTCCGATCCCTTCACACGGAAAACTTTCGCTCCGGCCATTGACGCTGATCGTCAAATGCGAAGCATCGCGCGTAACCACCACCCGCTGCCACTTATTCGGTAACAGAGAAAGATCCGTTTTGAAATCGAGCCGTGAGCAAAAGGGAAGTTCGGAATGATCGGGGGTCCGCCGTGAGTAGGCCAGCGTTAATTTTCCGCCTTTGATCTCCACGGTCAGTCCGCCGACGGTTTGCGCACCATGACGAAACAGGACATATTCGGGTTTCGTTGTTTCGGGGCGGATCTCGAAAGTCAGCGTAAAACCGGCACGCTGCGGCATGAAGGTGGCAGGGAGTGCCAGAAAGTTGCCGCGTTCGCCGTCAAAGCTCAACACCCAGCGCCCACTCTCATCCTGCTCCCAGACCGGGGCTGGCCGGTCGGCACCTTTAAAAATCCCGCGCTGATAGAGCGGGAAAGGAATCGAACTGCTGGCACCCTCCAACCCGATAAAACCAATTGCAGTCGAGAGATAACTCCCGGCATGACCATAAAACTCTCGCCTAGCGGCTGTATGCAGAATATTGCCTCAGCAGGGTGTAAAGTCGTAGTTGATCACTGGTACCCGGTTGCTGGCTATTGAGAGTTCGACAAACCGCCCGACCGAGTTGGCGTAAACAGGAACCGTTACCTGCGCATCCGACGGATTCTGATTAAAGGCATAGGGCCGACTCCAGAAGACCTTGCCAGCCTCGGTCACAACGCGTAAAGCCAACACTCCGCTGGGATTATCGACTGCCACCGCCTGGCTGAACAACACTGCGTTCGTACCGGGAGGTAACGGGTTTTCCCGAGGCCGATGAAATGTCTCGAGCGCAAACATGAGGCCGTTGTCGAACACTTTCGAAATCACCCCGTACTCGCCCAGCTCGTCGAAGGGCAGCGACCAGGCGAACGCTGCCGCAGAGTTGGTCATGTCCGACCCCGTCACAGTAAGCACCGCACGTGCGACCTCGCCCGTTGCCAGCGAGATCAAGCGGTCTCGCGCCCAATGGTCTGCGCTGCCGGTGTACACTGCGTCGTTCCATTGGCCTATACTGCCGACGCGCAGCTTCTGCGTGAATGCGGGGCCGACCTTGGCCGCCTGATTGGGAGCGGGTAAATTAAATGTCAATGCCGATGGGGCATTGGTCAGCCCAACTGTAAATTTGATATGACGGTAACAGGGATCATTGACATAATGCCAGCTCAGTTTATAGAGCCTGCGATCGGAATCATTCTGCAGAAATTCGTTGTGAGGATCCCAGGCGAATACTTCCAGGCTGTCTTGTACCACCTCTACTGCAGCCAGTTGCTCGGGTGAAACGAGGTCGGTCTGGACTGTGATACGACCGATTCCGGGCTCGATTTCCCGGACACGATCGATGAACGCCACCTGCGTCCGCTTTGGTCGCAGCACGTTCCTAAGCGGTGTGTTGGCATAGGTTTGATCCCAGCATGTCGTACTCCTTAACACGGTGAAGGGCAGCCCCTCCTCGAACGCCTGTGTGGCGCCGTCGCAGGTGATTATCAAGCGGGTGCATAATGCCTGACAGTTCGCAAATTTTTCGCTCGGCAGTCGATAGGTCTTATCCTTCAGCACAGCGGTGTCGAAAGACTCGGGGGCAGCGCTATGGACCACCCGTCCCTGTTCGTCCAGCACCTCCAGCCTGACGGAGTAGGTTTTGCTTTGATCAGTATCGGGGACGTGCAGCAGCTCGATATCGTGCGTCCAGCCCGGGGTAAGTTGACGGCGCTGGCTGACGATCAGGTTAGGAATCGCAGTGTTGTCACCCGGATTGGGGGAAGGCGCGATGCCTTTGAAGCGGTCGGTATAGTACTTCATGATCCTCTGCGTCGACATCGGGCAGCTTACCTGCGGTTGGAAACCGGTATCTTCGTTGAGTTCATCCCACTCCGGACAGATGATCAGGTCGGGGTGGTGATGATCGGCGAGATCAAGGAACTTGCGTAGCGTTTTTGTTCCGTCGCGTGTCATGCTCTGTGACCCGTGGTAACTCGTATAGCCGACCGTCGCAGAAGTGGCAAATAGTTTTTGTCCCGTAAACTCCGGCTCGGCCAGCACTGCGGTAAACAACGGAAACAGTACCTCGTCTGAAAATTGGAAGTCGAGGGTCGTGTCCGCGGCAGAGGCATGGTGTCCAAGATAAAGGCCATCACAGGCCCGCGTATAGGCACGCAGATAGTCGATCATGCGCAGCAAAAGCGTTGCTGGCAGGCTCCCATTGGTCCGGTACAAGCCGTAAATTGTATGAATGTTGAAGGGGCGGTTTTCGGTGTCGGTGAAGCTGATGAACCCCATTTGTGGCAGGAAAAGCGTCCGATCACCGCTGCGCTGACGATAATCGGCAACATGTCTGGCAATACGCTCGGGCGGCCATCGATCCATGTGATAGCTGCTGATCACGCTTTTACCGTTGATGCGAAACGCATACGCATTGGTCACAATCAAACCGAACTTGTCATCGCCGATGTTGGCGTAGGCATCGTCGGAGGTTACCTCCAGCATCACGCTGAACTTTGACGGGTCGAGCTTCATCCTGGCCGCAGTATCATAGACCACGTCAATCACCCGCTTAGCGGGCTGAGGCCAGGCAAAGGTGGCAAATCCATCCACACCGTAAGCCTGATACAATTCAAACGATTTGCGAAAACTCGTGAATTTGTGGTCAGAGCCCTCCACGTCCCAGAGCAACCGGCTGGCAAAAAGCGGACGCAGGTGCCAATAATAATAGTCTCTATATAGACGACCGGAGTATTTGGTCTGGCTGCGGATGAACGTATGCGGTCGTGCCAGAAGGGGTTGGCGTTTGGTGCCTTGAGCAGCCAGTTGGATCAAGAACTCCCTTCCTGCGGCAAAATCAGCCGCGGAATTGGTTTCAATTGAACTGATTCGCTTGATTTGGCGCTCGTAAGGGCTGCCATAACACCAGCATGCCAGCATTACAACGACGGAAATTATCCTGAAGCTTCGCATAGAAACACTCTCCTTGGCAACCTTCTCAAAATAACGCGCCTCCCAGATGGTGCGCACCAACGGCTTCTGCACATAGACACTGCAACCCTGCCGCATCGCAGTGATCGCCGCCGCTGCATGGGTGTGATCAGGCGTGGAGACCGTCACTGTATCCAGATTTTCACACTCATCCAACATTTTACGAAAATCAGTGTAACACTTCACATCAGCACCGGGAACCTTCGCTTTAATGGCCGCTACCCCCTGTCAAGCTGAGTGAGGTCAACATCGCACAGCGCGACAATATTCTCGCCATTGGCAAACATGGTATTCCAATCGCCCCGCCCTTTTTTGAATGAAAGCTTCTTGCCTGCTAGCATAAAACTTAAAAATGTTTCTCCGATAAAAAAACAATTAAAAAAACACAATTAAAAAAACACTTGACTCTTCCCCTCCCCTACGCATATAGTGAGACATTGTCAGAAAACGACCGAGGTTACCCTTTAAGGAAGTTCTAACCGAAATGATGTTTAATTGTAAAATTGGTTTATTAGCCTGTTGTTGCGCCGTAGGGTTCTTCATCAGGCTTGAAACACATGCTGAGGTTCCGCAAGATGTGCCTGCATTATATAGCTTTGAAAGCGGCACAATCAGGCTCTCTATCGGCAGCGACGGACGTGTGAAAGGCGTTGTCGATAAAAAATCCGGTACCGATTATGCCGATCTTCGGCAGAGTCCGGCCTTTGTTCGCGTGAAGATCTCCGGCAAGGTGGTGCCGGCAGTAAAGACTGTTCGAGAAGGCAACAGCCTGGAATTCACTTTTGGCATTGCCAATGCCCGTGTCGTGCTGCATTTCAAGGGCACAGCGAGCGGCATCGTGGTGGAGGTGGTGTCGGTTGAGGGGCAGGAGATCGAAGAGTGTATTTTTGTGCATGTGCCGCTAAAGTTGAAAGGCAATGTCGACGAGTCGTTCGCGGCTTGCGCGCTGGCGCTGACACTGAACGCAAAAGTGTCGCGGTTGCCCGGGCATGTGAATTTTCTGGACGCGCGGTGTTATCCCCGTTTCGGTTTTGCCGGGGCCAAGGTCGTTTTGGTCGGCGGGGCTACGGATGACTTGCGCGGTTTATTGCAAGCGGCGATAAAAGTGTCACCGGAACTGCCGCATTCGCCGATTGGCGGGCCGTGGGCGCTGGACGCGGAGATCAACCGCGGCTCTTATTTGTTTGCTAATGTTGCCGAAAAAACAGTTGATGACTGGATCAAACTGGCTCAGAGTTTAGGAATCAACCAGATTGATTTCGACGGCATGTCACGTTACGGCGATGCCGAGCCGTACCCGCACTTGTATCCCAACGGGCTTGCCGGGCTCAAGCAGGTGGTTGAAAAAGTGCAGGCCGCCGGGCTCAAGGCTGGGTTGCATACATACGCGTTTTTCATCGATAAAAGGTGCCCTTGGATAACGCCTGTGCCGGATGCACGGTTGGCCAAAGCCAAGATTTTCACCTTGGACACTGCGTTAAGCGAGAGCAACCAGACGGTGACAGTGGCGGAAACAACGGTCGGCATGTCGGCTATCACCGGGTTTTTTGTGCGCAACAGCGCGACGCTGCAGATTGGTGAGGAACTGATTGTCTTCTCCGAGGTCAGCCAGGAATCCCCCTATATCTTCACCAAGTGCAAACGCGGGGCTTACGGGACAAAGGCGGTCGCGCATGCGAAAGGGTCAAAGGCATATCATTTGAAAGAGTGTTTCGGGCGGTTTTTGCCTGATCCGAATTCGACATTGCTGGCGGAGGTGGCGGAACGGCAGGCTAAGGTGGTGAACGAGTGCGGTTTCGACATGATGTACCTTGACGCGCTTGACGGTCAGGACACTCTTGGCGGACGTGAAAATGGCTGGTATTATGGCTCAAAGTTTGTATTCGAACTGTGGAAACGCTTTGACCATCCGGTGCTGCTTGAGATGAGTACTATGCATCATCATCTATGGCGTTTGCGTTCGCGCATGGGTGCTTGGGATCACCCTAGGCGCAGCCAAAAGAGCTTTGTCGATATTCACGTCGCGAGCAACACGCAAGGCGGGAGCATGTTGCTGCCGATGCATTTGGGTTGGTGGGCGATCAAGTTCTGGGAAGGAACGCAAGTCGAACAGACCTTCCCGGATGACATCGAGTATTTATGCTGCAAAGCGATAGCTAATGATGTTGGTTGGTCGCTTCAAGGGGTGCGTCCAGGGGTGACGGCGGAAAACGCCAAGATGCAAAGGCTTGGCGAGATTATGCGGCGATATGAAAAATTACGACATTCCAACACGTTGCCGCAATCTACCAAGGAGCGGCTGAAGGTGCCAGGGGCGGAGTTTAAGCTCGACCTGACAACAGACGGACAAGATGTCTTTCTTCCAGCTATTTACGATAAGCACATGGTGGAGATGCGCACTCCGGAAACAGCCGCCTGGACAATGACGAACATGTTTCCGCGTCAGCCGTTGCGGCTGCGGCTGGAACTGCTGATGTCCGCTGCGGGATACGATGACGCGGGCGCGGTGCAAATGATTGGGTTTCAAGAGTCGGCGGAGATGTCAGCCTTGAAGCAGGCCAAAGGCGTGATGGCGACGCTTGTGCCGGACGGAAGCGTCAGCAAAGACGGTTTGTCCGGCGGTTGTTTGACTGCGACAAATGACCTTGGGGTGCGCCGCGCGACTTGGGCCGGGTTCGGTAAGAAATTCACGCCGCCGCTGAATCTTGGCGGTGAACGCGCTTTGGGCGTCTGGGTGTACGGTGACGGCCAGGGCGCGGTGCTGAATTTCCAGTTGCAATGCCCGTCGCATGTGGTGGCAGGTTGGGGAGAGCATTATGTGGTCATGGACTTCAAGGGCTGGCGTTATTTCGAGTTGATCGAGCCTTCTACCAGCTTATATGCGGATTACGTTTGGCCTTACGGAGGGCTTTACGGCATCTACCGCTCACCAATAAACTACAAGCAGATACAAGAAATCAAGCTTTGGGTCAACAACCTGCCGGCTAAAGGCGCCTCAAAATGTCATATCAGTCCTGTGAGGGCTCTGCCTTTGATCAAAGCCAAGATAAGCAACCCGCGTGTGAAACTCGGCGGGCATACATTGCGGTTGCCGGTTGAGTTGGAGAGCGGCTGTTATTTAGAGGTTGATCCTGACAGAGGATGCGCGGTTTTCAAGCCAGACGGAAATCTCATGAAAGAGATCTCGGTTGCCGGGGATATCCCTGTGTTAGAGTCAGGAGAAAACCGCTTGCGTTTCGAGTGTGACAGCGATGCGAATGCGCATCCGCGTGTTAAGGTTACGGTGATGTCGTATGGACTGTCATTACAGAACAAATAGAGTCGATTGGTCGATATATTTGGTTTTTTCAGTATTTTAACATCTCCTTAACATTACATATGGATGGCCAGAGTCTCCAACGAATTAATGCGAAAATTTTCCTGTTTGTTGTTTCAGGACGGATCTCGAAGGCCAGTGTAAAACCGGCACGCTGCGGCACGCTGGGATTGGCGCAACGCGCAAGGACGCCACAAAGATATGGCGGCGTGGACCTTGCTGCTCAAACTGGAACGCGTCGGTCTTAGCCAGCTACCACCGCGCCCGCAGCCAACTGGCTGCGCCTGGGCGAGACACGGGGCCGTACGCGCAATGACCGCGAGCGCAGCATCCTCGCCTACTGTCCTCTTCTCTTTTCCCCGCCTTGCCCTGATTCGCCCGGCTCCCAACTACTGGGATGTCAGGCTGATTACACTCTAAACACCTACTTCCATACCCCGTGAACGGCTACCACAATCTTAATCATAATCCTAATTAAACAACGGCAGCCTGTGGTGGGTTGAAATAGATAAGGATTGGGATAAGGATTGGCCCACCGACAACATGTTTTTAAGGACCATGTTTGTCTTGCCCTTAGGTAAGTGGCGGAGAGGGAGGGATTCGAACCCTCGGTACCCAAGGGGTACACAGCATTTCCAGTGCTGCACCTTCGGCCGCTCGGTCACCTCTCCGTAGAAAGAAAGGGTGTTTATACTATTTTCTAAGACGAAACACAATGGCAAAGTTTTGGCAAAGTTTTGGATTAAGAGTAAAATTAGGAATAGGAACTTGTTAAATTTTTGCTATAGTATGCGCATACGATGAATTTCCAGGATGATTACAGCGGGTGGGTTTATTAAAGAGCACGACAGAGTTGGTTTGGGGCAGATTTTTGTGAGTTTCATGAAGATCGGGGCGGTGCTGTTTGGCGGCGGCTATGCCATGTTGCCTTTGCTGGAACGCGAGGTGGTCGGGCTGAGGAAGTGGTGCCGAATTGAGGAGATGGGAGATTATTACGCTATGGCACAACTTGTTCCCGGAGTGGTCGCTGTCAACACAGCAATGCTGATCGGCCACCGCCTGCGCGGCTTCTGGGGGACTCTGGCTGCCATGTTGGGTGTTGTGCTGGTTCCTTTCTTTGTGTTGCTGGCGTATGCAATTGCTTTCGATAGTATGTCAGAGTTAGCTGTGTTGAAAGACGGCATGGCAGGCCTGCGCCCAGCTGTGGCAGGGTTGATGGTGGGCGTGGCCTGGAAGATGTTTAACCGAAGCCGTGAAACATCACTCGGTTTGATTGTCGCTCTGGGCACTGCGTTTCTAGCCGTGGTGATTGGAGTTTCGGCGGTGTACCTGATTGTGGGCGGTGTGCTGCTCGGAATACTGTGGTTCTTGGCTCAATATATAGGGATTTCAAAAAAAACAAGCAGCAGGCTGGACTAATCCAGCTCCTTTTGGTATAAGTGTTGTTCGTTTTGCCGTAATAGGCGAAAGGATGCTCGTGGAGGCTATCATTGGCTGACTGCCTTGCGGGTTAATAAAGGTACAAATGAAAGAGGTTTATAATGCCTAAAATGAAAACCAAGAAAGCTGCTACCAAGCGGCTTAAAATGTCGGCCACGGGTAAGATTAAACGCACTCAGTCGGGCAAAGCTCATCTGAATGGCCATAAGACCGCCAAGCGTAAGCGTCAGCTCCGTGGGTTAGTTGTTGCAAAAGATGTGTTCACGAAAACAGCGGCGCGTATGCTGCAGGGTAACTAATTTAAGGAGATTGTGCCATGAGAGTAACAAACGCACCCGCGTCTAGAGAGCGGCGTCGCCGCAGATTAGAGGCCGCCAAAGGTTTCCGAGGCGGACGCAGCAAGTTGTTTCGTACAGCAACGGAGGCCGTTGACCGGGCACAGCGCCTGGCCACAGTTCACCGCAAACTGCGTAAGAGAGAGTTCCGCTCTCTGTGGATTGCACGTATCAACGCCGCCGCACGCGCCGAGGGGATGACCTACAGCCGTTTGATTGAAGGGCTGATCAAGGCCAAGGTTGAGATTAACCGCAAGATGCTCTCTGAGATCGCGATTCACGATGCCGAGGGTTTCAAAAAGTTTATTGAGACTGCCCGCGCCGCACTGTCGTAAATACAGAATTCAGAAGTCAGAAGTCGTGAAGTCGATCTTTTTCACCCTTTGATAGCGATTCCGATAGTGGTCCCGACCCCGAGTTACAGGAAAGCTTTGTCGCTCATAGAGCGACTACTACAAATGTGTTGTGGACTGCAAGAGTTGTCGTTCGGTGTCGCTCATAGAGCGACTACTACAAATGTGTTGTGGACTACAAGAGTTGTCGTTCGGTGTAGTAGCCGCTCTATGAGCGGCATTGCATGTTTTGTGCCGCTCATAGAGCGGCTTCGGGCGACGATGGTGGCTGACGATTAGGATTAGGATTCAGACAAGAGGAGATGTATAGTGATCAAGGTAATTGTGGTGGAAGACGACGACCGACTGCACCCTGCAACCGGATTTGAGCGGGCCAAAAATCTAAAGCAGCTTGCCGCCGAAATCGAATTTAGTCGATTTCTTTACTGATCATTTTGGTCTTTGTCGCAGTAGTTGTTTAAGTGCATAACGAGTTGAGAGTAATGTAACTTTACATAAAAACTCGCATCTTCTGGTATGTCTATCAAAATATATTTCCTTGAGCAGTGGAAAATTAAAGGCCCGATTATTTTCTCTGAGGTATTGTTTATAGTATGTGATTCCAGCTTTAGTGGCTGCTTTGCCGCCATCATCCAGATAGCGGTCGCTCAACTGAGAATAAAGCTTCCAAATATAAGCTTTATTTTTATGCAGATTATTTTCATGTATCCTGTAATAAAACACAGGCTTCTTTATAACTCTGAAACTGAAATTATTTTCATGTAAATATTGGTATGTTTTGATACGAAACAGGATATCATCAGCCAGAAAGTTTTCGTCAAAACCACCAATAGAGTCAAACAAACGCTTTCGGATAACCATAGATTGGACATACATACACGGTATAATATTAACATTGTGTGTTTCATTAAAATACAACTGTTCCGGTGAAAGCCTCAAAATTTTATCCATGGAAACCGTGTCCACCAGCAGATCTGTGGTTTTACCATTTTCTCGTAGATAGCAGCCGTTGCCTGCACACAACATGCAGCGTTCATCATCAAGCACAATATTTGCCCGTTCCATCAATGTGTTTTCAATGGCAAGATCATCACCGCCCATAAACGTAATTAATTCTCCATTTGCAAGATGCCCTAATTTGTTATATGTCCGGGTGGAGCCTTGATTTTCCTGTGTCAAGACAGTGATTTCAAACGGAGCATCCTTCGCTGCATCGCAGGCGCGTTGATATGTGGCATCGCTTGATCCGTCATCAATCACAATCATCTCTATATTGGGATAGTCCTGCCTGTAGAAACTCCGCATGGTTTCGGCAATGTACTGTCCGTGATTATAGGCGGCAATCAGAACAGATAATAACGGGGGCTGACTGCTGAACTTTAACATGCAAACCTCTTGGGATATTTATTTAATGGAAGACAAACGCTACCTGCTAGTTCAGGATTACAACGCTAACAACAATTCTTAAGAGTCTGGCAAACATGTTCTATCTGACCAGAGCTTAGATGCGGCCCTATTGGAAGGCTGAGGCATCGCGCAGCGGATCGCCGGCCATTCTCCAGGGAAAAAACTTGACCTTGGTATGCTTTCTGATCTGCGGGTGCAATCGGGTAGTGGGTTAGAGTTTGCACACCATTTGCTTCGAGATGTTTTTGGATTTTATCCCGTGCGCCGCTCTGGATGACGTATAGGTGCCAGCATGGCTGCGCCCATTCGGGAATGGACGGGGCTATGTTTTCTGGAAGGACGGTGCCATATGACTTGGCGATCTCTCGACGGCATTCGTTCCACTCATTCAAATAACGTAACTTAACTCGCAGGAACGCCGCCTGGAGTTCATCAAGGCGCGAATTGCACCCCCGTTGATCGTGATGATACTTCCTGGTGCTCCCATAGTTCGAAAGCTTTCGGATTTTTTCCGCCAGCCTTGCGTTGTTGGTGCAGACTGCGCCGCCATCGCCGAAGGCTCCCAGATTTTTTCCAGGATAGAAGCTGAATGCCGCAGTGTGGCCCAGTGATCCGCACGGACGGCCCTTGTATAAAGCACCATGGGCCTGGGCGGCATCTTCGATTACCTTGAGGCCATATTGTTCCGCGACGGCCATGATCGGATCCATGTCCGCAGGCTGTCCATATAAATGCACCGGCATGATGGCTTTGGTTTTTGTTGTGATTGCCGCCTCAATCAGGCTTGGATCGATGTTGAAGGTTTTCGGATCGATGTCGACGGGCACAGGGGTTGCACCGGTTTCACTCACAGCGAGCCAGGTGGCGATGAAGGTTTGCGATGGAACCAGCACCTCGTCGCCCGCACCGATGCCGTATCCGAGCAAGATCATGCGCAGCGCATCCAACCCATTTCCAACGCCGATGCAGTGTTCGATGCCGATGTAGGAGGCAAACTCGCCTTCAAATTCGGCGCATTCACGGCCGTGGATGAACCAGCCAGCATCCATGACACGCCGATAGGCTTCATCGAGTTCGGGTCGGATCGCCTTGGTCAGGTATTGCAGGTCTAGAAATGGAACATTCATAGTTATATTTTCAGAGCGACTAGATAGTCGTTGTAGTTACGGTAGTAGTCTTCTTCATCATATCGGTTGGAGGCCAGTACCATGCAGACTGCCCCCGAGGAAAAGTTGTCGAGCTCCCGCCATAGCATGGTAGGGACATAAAGCCCGTAGTAGGATCGGTTCAGATGGAAGCGTTTCCTTTCTTTTCCGTCGGTAAGTACCACGTCGAAGCTGCCGGATATGGCAATGATGAGCTGTTGCAGGTGTTTGTGGGCGTGGCCACCTCGTTCCGCGCCACCTGGCACGTCGTAGAGGTAGTAGACGCGTTGAATGTCGAAAGGTACATGACTGCCGCCTTCAACAAATGTAAGATTGCCGCGCGGGTCGGAGATTTTGGGCAGATCAATGATTTTGCATTCGCTAATGGACATCCAGTTCCTCCAGGACTTTTCCCTTCAGGGATGCAATGGATGGCATTACAAGCCCACTCCCCAAAGACGCTAAACACTCAGTATTACGCAACCCGTTTGAGAGCAGCACAACGTCACAGCCCAGATCTTTTGCGGCTTCCCAGTCTGCTTCCGTATCCCCGATCCACAAGGCCTGTTTTTTGAACGCTCTGGTCGGATACATGCTTCGTACCGTCTCGGCTTTCCCTTTGCCGCCGCCAGTATGGGCACACACCAGTACAGCATCCAGCAGGGGGCGCAGTTTCAACCGGGATAGTTGTTGTTCGAGGGCCGTTCTGTTGCTCCTCATGGTTACCAAGGTCAGCTCGATTCCCTGCGCTTGCCAGCCATCCAGGCAGTCGAGCGCACCTTCCTGCACTCTGTCCAAGGCCAGTGCTTCGGGGCTCTCGATCATTGCCATCCAAGAAACAAGAAAATCATTATAATGTTGCTCTGCACCGGACAGGCGTAGCAAATCTCTGCGATTAAGCAAGGCTCTTTTCTTTTCCCAATATTCGTTCATGCCGATTGGTTCAAGCTGTAATTTTTCCAAAATGCTACGGTAGCAGTGATAGTGACGCTCTTTGCCGTCCAGCAACGGCCCATCCAGATCCATAAATAGCTGCTTGATATTTTTCATACGTAGCACACGGCATAGATCTCGGCGGCATACTCGGGAAAATCTTTTCCAAGCTCATAGAATCCCTGGATCATTTCCTCTGACCAGTGGTCTTGTATTTGCCTGTTCGACAACGGCTTGAAGTAGACGCCGCCCATATCCTGAACCTTTAAACCGCTGGCCTCTATGTCGGCCCGCAGTGTTTTGGGTGTGTAAACTCGGCGATGGCCTAATGCGCGGTCCCGCGAATTCAATTGGCACGTATGATTAAGCAATCCCATTTTTACAGCAACCAGACGGTGTATGGAGTTTCCATTCGGTACGCCAAGAAACAACCTTCCCTCAGGTGACAGCCAATTCTTTACCCGCCGCAGCAAACCTGCTGGATCATCCACATGTTCTAAAACATGTTCTAGAATGATCGAATCAAATGATTGTTCCGGCTGGAATTCTTCGAATAAAGCATGCACTTTAACAAGATTCGGCCGTTCGGGTATCTGCGCCAATAAATCAGCTGCGCCTTCGACAATCGTTAACTGCTCGAAATCATTGACCAGGAATTGAGTCATTTCACCTTCGGCTGGTCCCAGCTCAAGACCTTTTTTGCCGACCAGTTTAGGTTTGATGGTTTTATAACGGTAACCGATCAGGCGCTTGTCAAAGTCCAGCTGCTCCTTTAAGTACCAATCCGCCAAAGACTCCACTCGTTTATGTTCATGGTTACTCATCTAATAGTCTCCTGAATGCCGCGATCTCTGCTGCAAGCCCCTCGGTCAGGTGAGTTTTGGGCCAATCGCCGATTATTTTTTCCATCCGGCTATTGTCGAACTTGTATGAGGTGCCGTTTGGCTTGTCTGGAAAATAGTTTATTTCATCATAGCTGCCGATTAATCGAATCAACAGCTGCACGATGTCTTTAAGCGTGACGGATTTGCCGCGAACAATGTTAAGCGGGTCGATATTGCCTTTAATAAGTGCAGCTCGAATGGTCGCCTCAATGGCATCTCCCACATATAGGTAATCACGCAAGGCACTACCGTCTCCATGTAAAACAGGAGCCTGTCTGCTCAATAGATTGCGAATCACAACAGGGATCAGTTTTCTATATTGATCTTCACCTGGGCCGTATATGTGTCCATAGCGCAGGATCGCATATTCGCAGTTGCGCTGTTTTGCCCAAGTGGAGATTAAGCTTTCGCAAAATAATTTTGAAGCCCCGTACAACGTATCTGGTTCGGTTCTGGCTCTTTCGGTTAGTGTTGCGTCGTGATCTACTAGCGGGGCGTATACATCAATTGTGCCTGAGAAGATAAGTTTCGCAGTCGTTTTCGGGAGGCTTTGTAACAACATGCGCGTCCCTGAAATATTGTCATCGACCGCCGGGGCGATGAGGTTGGCATCAGAGGGCATTTTTGGAATAAACGCGCCTAGATGGAATACGTAATCGATATGGCTGATGTCATGGGATGCCCAGTACTCAGGTGTTAGCTGATTAAGCTGGGATTTTAACCAAACTACATTTTGTTGTACGGTTTGCCTGGGTTGCCTTGAGAGCAACAGCAGCTTCACCCCGGAGATATTGGAGAGCCTTTCGGTCAGGTGTGCTCCAATAAAGCCAGTCGCGCCAGTTACGAGAACTATCTTGCCTTCTAATGTGTTCATAATTTTCTGGCAACCATTATGTCAAACTCAGCCCGTGTCGTCAATGCAGGTTCAACATCCATGCCGCGTATCCAGATTAAGCCATCTGGTAGCGGGTTAATGCGTTTTGACAGGGAGGGGAAGTTTCCATCCAGAGCTATGTTGCAATAAATTTCCGGCATATTAAGACCTGCTTTGGTAAAGAAATAATGTGTGGTAAAGAACCGGGCGATATTGATTTCCGTTGGATTGGGAACCCCGCTTTGGTCGTAGCACATATCCACAGCAAAAATCCCATGCGGCTTTGCATCAATGGCGAAAATAGCATCTTGGGCAATCCGATCCACGGTTTCATCCGAATAGGTTTCTCCAACCCCGGTTATTCCGGTCACACCAGACAATGTGCGGTCGCCGAAATTCCAGTTCAGTCGTCTCCGGGTCTGGGCAACTACCAGCTCGCCTTGGTGCCAGATTGAAAGCCATGTCACCGTATCCTTTGTGAGCAGTTCGGATGCGGTGAATTCCCCCCAACCGTTGAACCGATCGATCCAGATCTTTGCAAAGTCAAAATCATTTGCAGGGAGTGCTCCGCGGCCGCCACCGCCCTCGGTTGCCCGTATCCAGATGGTTTCGCCATAGATGTCGAAGGCTTTCTTTAAATCAGCCGGGGTTTTCAAAAGGATGGTTTTGGGGACGGGCACCCCCGCACGTTGCCAGATTTGATAGGATTTTTCCTTATCCACACAGTTTTCAATTGTTTCGGCTGCGGGCATATACAGCCTGACACCCAAGGCTTCAACCTGAGCGCGGAATCTGGAAACAGCCCTGATTTCATAGTCATGTTGTAGATGCAGGAAGTCAGGTCTAACTCTGGCCATCAATCTAAGAATAGCCGCTGGATATTCGGCGGCCATGGCAGGCGGCACGACATACTTTTCTTCCACATCAGCCAAAAACAAGTCAGAAGAAACACAGGAGGTTCCCACTAGATAATCATTGCGTCCTGATTCTCGTAATGATCTTATGAAGTTGTTTGAAGGTGCGCCGCCAGCACCGCCTACTTGAATTTTTGCCATAACTTTTCCTGTCTGCTTTGTATTGTTATTTAACGAATGTGTAGTGTATTGGAGTTGTTTCATTATTCGGATAGGCCCGGGCTATCTTTGCTTACGTTCTACGCAGTTGCCGAGGTTGGTGCCTTGTTGCGGGAAGCCGTTGGGGAGGAAGGCTTTTTCGCCGAGGAGGAAGGCTTTGGCGCCAGCAGCCTGGGCGCTGTATTTTAATCGTTTGGCGCTATTCAGGGCGAAGAGGGCTTTACGGTGGTATTGGGCGTATTGACGCTTGGGCCTCCGTTTTACAATGGAAGCTTCATGCTTGTTGAAGTAGTAGCAGCGGGACCAGCCATAGTGCCAGCTCTTCATGTATTCAATGGCGGGGTTGGGGGACGACCCTTGCCCAAGCAGGTGGTCAAAGAAGATATCGCCGCAGAGTTGAATTGAGTGACCGGAAGATATGGCGCGTTTACAGAGATCGTTCTCTTCGAAAAACAGGAAGATATTTTTATCGAAGTATCCAATTGAATTGAGTTTCGCCATGTCGAAGAGCATGGCGCTCCCACTGATCTTTTCGACGGATTTCGGGGGTTCGTCCGTGCAATCACTTTTCTTGGTGGCGGGGCCCCAGATAGCGGTGTTGGCGGAGCCTTGGAGCGCGTGGCCCAGCAGCTTTTGGATTTCCGCAGTGGTGGTTATGAGATCGGGATTTAAGAGCAGGGCATAGGGGGTTGTTGTTTTATGGAGTCCGACATTGGCCGCGCGGCCATAGCCGATGTTAGCAGGCAGGGTCAGGATGTCGGCGTGCGGAAAGCGTAACCTGAGTCTTTCTGCGCTGTTGTCCGTGCTGGCGTTGTCGACGATGATAAACCGGAAGGCTTGGTCGTTAAGCAACGGGGATAGGCAACGGTTGATCACCTCCTGGCTATTATAGGAAACTATGATTATGGTGAGTTGTTCGTTATTAGTTTTAGCATCCATTTTGTTCTCGTGTGCGGGTGGTTTAAAAGCGGAAATAAATGAAGGGGTTGAAGGTGCCTGATGATAGGAACATAGCCGAAAAAACTAGCAGGCTAAATAAACCGACAACTTGCAGGAGCGCCGTTACATGTGAAATTGCTCCGATTTTATCGATGGCTTTTTGGTTGCCGTAGCTGATGAGTTGTAGCAGGGGAGTGGAGAAAAAGATGCCCCATACAATGGCGATCTGTACATCCAAACAAAAATATTCCTGATAGTAAACTGCCGTGACTGCATGGTTTAATCCGGCGAGTGTGCGGAAGAAGTAGAGCGACTGGCCGAAGTCGTCGCAGGCGAAAAACACCCATCCACCCATGACAACCAGAAGGGTGTATACATGGCTGAACACAGAAGGGATACGGTTGAGTGTTTTTTTGAATCCGGCTCGTTCAATAATGAGGAAGAGACCGTGGTATAACCCCCAAACCACAAAGGTCCAGCTGGCGCCGTGCCACAGGCCGCAGAGGAAGAAGACCAGTAACAAATTGATGTAGGTGCGTGTGTTTCCTCTTTGGTTTCCGCCAAGCGGAATGTAGAGGTAGTCGCGGAACCAGGTGGAAAGGGAGATATGCCAGCGGCTCCAGAACTCCTGAATGGAACGCGAGATATAGGGATAGTTAAAGTTTTCCAGAAAATTGAAGCCCAACATGCGTCCGAGTCCGATAGCCATATCGCTGTAACCGGAGAAGTCGAAGTAGATTTGCAGGGTATAGCATAGGATACCAGCCCAGGCCAGCGGGGTTGTCAGCTGGTCTTCAGATAGAGAAAAAACCCAGTCGGCGGTGCGGGCCACCGTGTTGGCGATGAGAACCTTTTTTGCCAGCCCGAGGATGAATCGCTGCACACCGGATGAAAAAGAAGCCAGTGTTATCGTTCGATGGACCAGCTGATCGGCAATGGTTTGATAGCGGACGATAGGTCCGGCAACCAGCTGCGGGAACAGGGTGACAAAAGCGGAAAAATCAATAATATTCCTGGTAGCTTTAACATGTCCGCGGTAGACATCAATTGTGTAGCTCATTGACTGGAAGGTATAGAAGCTGATGCCCAGCGGGAGGGTCACTCGAATGACATCGTGCAGTCGCCATGCCTCGGGTGCCAGGGCATTGAAAGAGTCGACACCGAAATTGAAATATTTAAAGAAGAAGAGGAAGGCGAGGTTGGAAACAAGCGATATAAGCAGGCCTGTTTTCTGCAACGTAGTACGCGGCTGATTTTTTTCAAGCTTTTCAATTCGGCCTTTGTGAAACGCGCCGGAAATCATCAACCCGCAGAAAAAATCTATGAAGGTCGAGGCTAGAATGATCCACACCAACCAAACTTCGCCCCAGAAATAGAAAATCAGCGAGGAGGAGAGCAGGAAGAGGTTGGCCAGATGACGCCATATCGTCGCGGCTTTATGCTTCAGTGAAACCGGCAGGAACAGCAGGTGGTAAACCAGCAGCGTAATCGGCAGAAACAGGAACAGAAATATAATAGAGCTAAAGACCATGGGTTATTCCTGAGTTTTTATTTCGAGATCATCCGAGAGGGATCCATACTCTTCATCCACCAGACTGCGCTCAATCACCTGTTCGATAACGATATCCGGATGGCAGAGTTCAATAATAGTTTTCAGTACTTCAGCGTTGGAATAGAGCCAGATGAACGTGGTGTTTTTGAACTGAGCAGGAAGCCAATCCACCATTGCGCCATGCAGCAGAAAAGAGTCATGAAACACAAATGCATTGAGCGTTCCGGCTGGGTTGTGGACAGTGACTGGATCTCCACCGCAGTGCGATTGATTTTTAGGTGTGAGGAACACCGGATGCTTCAAATCTTTGCTTGACCAATCGGCAGAGTCTGAATTAGTTAGCTTTTCAATCTGTTCCTGATAATCATTCGGCGCCCCGGTCATTTTGGCCAGGTCGCCGACATAAATCTCGTTTTTCTTGGTCAACTGGTTAATTTTCAAGGCGTTCGGGATGTTCGGCAGACGGCGCTGAAGTTCTGCAACAATATTACTGTAGCCTATATATGCGCCAAGAGAGTTCCAGTGTGTGTCATTCCGCAAATACAGGGGGGATTGATTCTTCATCTTCAGCAGTATGGGTGTCAAATCCATGAAGTTTGGCGCAAGGTTGTCTCCGAGCTGCTCAAGTAAGGCTTCCCTGTGCGTTTTCCCGCGAAGCGAACGCAAATCGGCAGGGAGATACTCTGGGTAAACTGTGATTTTATTCGGAACCACGATGAACAGATAATCAATACCGCGTTGACGCAGCCAGTCCCTGCGTGCTTTCATTCGCCGCAACTGGTCTTGAAGCTTCTGTGTCGATGACTCCCGATCTCCAAAATAATCCACCATAATCGAATTTCTGTTAAAATAGAGCCAGCCCTCTGCTCCGTGAATCACTCGGTGGTCCTTGCCCACTCTGTGCATGAGATGGTTATATCGGCGGATAAAGGCGTTGCGGAAGCCGAAATGGTCGCTGAAGTAGGCTTCGAATGCATTAGGCCATTTGTTGAGTTGAGTTTTTTCAAAGTCAGGAAACTCGGCTAGCCGCCTTCCTTCCTCCTGCTGTCCGTAGAAATCCCAGTGAAAGAGGGAGCCAACCAGGCATCCAAATAGGAGCATTGCAAAGAAGCCAACCAATAAGACGTGGTGATACATCCGCATTAAACAGTCCCTTTCGTGATATATAATCGCGGTATTGTTTCAAAAAAAAAGCTATCGAAGAGCCTTTTTAAGGTAATCCGCCTTTATCGTTAAGTCGTTGATTTTTTTTAACCGCCTGCTGGATGGAGAAATCCTATAGATGATTTTTTTTAATAATATTCGTCCAAGGAGTTTGATGTAGTTGCCTCGCAAGGTATATGGATTCAACATTTTTAAACGCAGCATATCCTTAGATCGAAGCCTGTTAATTAATGGTGCGTGATCCATAAAACACTCTTTAATCATTGATAAAAACGCTTTAAAAGAAGGCTTGCCCGGGGCTTTACACACTTTAAGTACATATTGAACAACATACGACTCATCATCCTGGAGAATATACATCAGCACATTTTTATTGGTAATGTAACCACGTAGATTACCTGTGAATGCAGTGCAAAATGTCATGTCAACAGCAGCAACATCAAGCATTGCACGATCAAGCAAATCATAGATGGATCGCCAAGTGAAAAAACGAAGATGAGTCTCATCCAAAAGGCCGGTTTTTCTATAGTCGATTTTATTAGCGAGTAACAGTATTTTTATGCTAGCGTGGGTTAAGTTTGGTATAGACATCAATATGAAACCATCTTCTTTTAGAAAAGATTTCAGCTTTTGGATGGTGGCGAGCGGATCCAGCAAGTGCTCTAAAACATCGCATAGCACGATGACATCAAAGCTCGACTGATAGTTAAAGAGTTCCGGCGAGAAGGAGTTTAAGTCCGCTTGATGTATACGTATATATGCACTCGTATCCTCTGCTATTTTAATACTTCCCTGATTATATTCAAAGCCGTACATCTCGCAGCCACGATTATTTTTCAAATAAACGCCCAGATCGCCGCACGCGCAACCAACATCAAGAACTTTGGCTTTGTTCCGAATCCATTTTGTAACTATAAAACGAGGATCTTTTTTCGATTCTGAGATGGTTTGCTGGTAAATTGTGGAACGTTCGTCTGTCATATTTTTCCGCCTCTCTCTTACACTGATTAGGGTTACAATTAGGATGTATCATCCCCTGGTTGCTAAACCTGTTTTTTCGTGCGGTGGCCTGCCTTGGCCAACACCTCCACATAAAAGGATTCAAGCTCCCGCTCCGCTGCCGCATCAATGCGCTTGGCGATCTCGGTGATGTGAACTGGTTTGGCCGTTGCCTCGGAGTCCCCATATTTGCAGTCAAAGTCCCAGAAATCGACCCCTTCGGGCAGCTCTTTGCGGCGTTCACGCTTGATGTATTTTCGGATCTCGTGTTTAACAGCATCGACCATGCGGGGGTATTTGATTTTTGGGTCGATTAATTTAAATGTCTTTTTCATATTATCCTTTTTCACCTTAAAAAACATCTCTGGCAGAGAGGGGGAAGTTCTAAAACTCTAAATTTTTCATTGCCCGTTGGACTGTGTCTTCAACATCTGCCAGCGGATCATCTGGTTGAATGGCGTAGTATCATAAAAGAGCGCGTCAAGCGCCTTTTCGCAGCCCTGCTTGACCCTTAGCTGGTCACCTGTCAAAATGTTGTAGCGTGTGTAAAGCAATGGGTTGGCACGCGGGGCGCGATGGTCATGCTCCTCGATTCGCATCAGTTGTTCTAGTTTGCAGGCAGCGTAAATCCAGGCGTGGTGGTTGGCCAGGCGTTCGGCTTGCAGACTGAGAATCGATGGTTTGGAGGGCGGCTCAAAGAGACGGGGATCAAATTTGTCAGTATAATCGACCATCTCATAGTTGAAGTTGTCAGAATCATCTTCTGCGCTTTCAGGTGAAATCTCTGGTTTTTGGGCAATGGCTGGATTAAAGGGTTTGATCTGTTTTTCGCCCTCATCCGCCAGCAGAGCCTCGCAGTGCTCCCAGCGCGCGCTCAGATCGCCATAGTGCAAAATTGCGTGTAGATCCAGCAGAGCAGCGCGGTTGCGCTGTTCGAGTACTATAAACCGGTTGTCTTCCAGTATTGAAATTGCGTTTACAGGGTTGTCGCCGCAACTCATATGCTCTTTCAGATCAACCTGAACAACCTCATTCTTTAATTTTTCCGAGACAATCTCCAGCGCGCTGTTCTCACGCAGATGAATGCGCCACGCACTGTCAGGGGTTTGAATAGAGGTAGAGGAAGTTTGCGCTACGCTGCTAATAGCATTGGTCGTATTCAACGTAATGCTGCTATCCGCAGGTTTATAGAGCAGACTCCATTTCCGCTCAATAAGCTCAGCCATCTGGAATGTGGTTGTAAGTTGAACTGTGAGTTTAGAGCCGTCACGGTTGGCCCGCAGGCCCGTGACAGCCGTGTTGGTTGACGCATTCCACGTCTTTTTGGAGTCGAGTTTGAGCTGTGTGAAGGCATCGTGGATTGTGACAATTCCATCCGCCGCTCTGAATTTAAGCAACCCGTTGCCCGAAAAGCAGGTGTGCTGATCAAACGCGCCAACATCATACAGCCCCGGCAGGTTGCGCAGGGCATAACCTTTGAGAGCCCCCTCCTGTTCATCACAGACAAAGTAGAGGCTGGAGACAATTGCAACCGGGTGACCTTGAATCCGGGCATCCCGCACAAGCGATTTAGCAGGGAAGGGGCCGCCCGCGCCGAGCGCATCGATGGCGACGATATCTCCCGCTAGATTAATTTCCATTGCAAACCGGCGGTTGTTCTTTGAGCTTCTGACAACCGTGGTGTTATTGAAAACCCAAGGGACTTCATGTGTGTCGGGCCAGGGCAGTGTGTTTTTCCAGAGCCAAAGATCCTCAACAAAGCTGTACAGTCCAACTTTTTTACGCAGCGTATCTTGACCAACTCTCTTTTCCACTGATAGCGCATACTTGCCATCCCGCGAGAGATGCCAGTCGCAACGCATGCCTTTCTCCAGCGGAGGAAGCGTGATGAGCAGCTCCGGCTGCGCGGTGGCTGCCCAGATACGGATGTTGGTGAATTCAATTGGCAGGCCAAGCTCACGCAAGGTAGTGCGATGTCGGAGCAGCGCGGCTCGGTCGGCTCCTGCTGGACATACGGGTGCCGCGCTCTGCTCTGCCTTGCGCGCGGCTTGAGCCAGTTTTTTGCTTGGAGAGATTTGATTGGCCAGCAATCCCAGCAGGACGGCGGCTGTGAATGGCACTAAGAAGATTAAAGCAGCCAAGCGCAGAGTTTTTTGCAGATTTTTAGGCTCATTCTCTTTTTCGTTCTGGTTTTGGGCGCTCTTTTTTTCATCCTGCATATTTATTTCACCTTGCCATTCTCATAAAATTCAGCCAGTTTTTTCAAGCTTTCGGAGTCGGTCTCTGGCTGCGTCTTTATTGCGGCGTTTTTGAGGTGGATGTTGGTGGCAATTGATTGCACCTGGTTGCCTGTGAGCGACTGCAGATCAATCGCAGAGGCGGGTGCTGTCTCAGCTTGATCGCTTTTAGAGTGGCGGCCTCTATCCTCAGGCAGTGGAAGCTCCTTTTTTTGCGCGAGATACTCCCGCCAGCGTTCGTTGGCTTCAGCATCTTTTTTCCGTTTATCGGCGACCGCAACCTCCAGCGAGTTCACTTTATGGCAATAGTCGATAATACCAGCGGCAATTTTTTCCGCGCAAGCACTCTGCCATGCGTGCTCCTTCATGCGCCGGGCCTCATCTTGGTTGGAGAGAAAGCCGCACTCAATCAGAGTTGCCGGACAGTGTGTCTCACGCAGCACGAAAAAAGATTGGCGTTTGAGCCCTCGGTCAAAACTCTGCTCCATGCTGACGAGCTGTTTATGGATGGCATAGCCCAGCAGGTTGTTGTTGTAATCATTCTTGTTGCCGATTTGCCAGCCGCGCGGCGGGCTGCCATTCGCGGTGCCAGGATACCCGCTGGGAGTCAGGATAAATGTCTCTACACCACAGGCGTTGATGTTGGCTGCCTGGTTGGCGTGAATGCTGACAAAAAGATCCGCTTTTTCCTTGCGCGCAATTGCCGCGCGTGCGTTCAGGGAGAGTGTCTTGTCGCTGTCGCGCGTGGAGCGCACTTTAAGTCCGTGGTTGCGCAGGATCTTTCCAACGCGTCGGGCCAACTCCAGCGTGATCTCCTTTTCGTAGAGGTCCCGGCTTGGCGTTATAGCCCCGGAGTCATCTCCGCCATGGCCTGGGTCCAGCATGATTTTCAGAGGCGGAGGGTTTTTTTCGGGGGTTGCCTGCAGCATCAGCGAGATCAAATCCATGTCGATTGCGGCCATCTTCCAACCGCCACCTGAAGAGCTTAATTTTGGCGCTACATTCAACCAGACAGTAACACCATCGATCTCCACCTTACGGCTGCCGTTGTGGAAGACCAGCGTGCTGGTCTGATTTGAAAAAACGCAGGTTTCGGCGGTGACCGCCGCATTGCTAGAGACAAACTGCTCCTGTGCTTGTGCCAGAGTTCTCCATGAGAAATAGGGATTGGCGGGTGTGGCGGCAACGCACTGTGTTGCAAACAGCGTGGGAGAGAGATAAAGGAAAATGTTTTTCAAAATTTTGTCCATGATTGGGCGGATTCTTATCTGAATTTAATACACTTAAGCTTCCGCATCCTATTTGGATGCCAAAGTAATAAATAATAACACACACGTCCCGCTAAGCACAGCCAGAAAATAGAAACAATTCAGCCAAGGTATGTTATAATAACCGCAGCTTAAGAGGTGGCTTATGAGTTATTATTAAGGGGGTTTTGTTTTATGGCATTACGATTGAAACTTATTGACAGGGACACCCCTATGTTGCTGCCGCCTGTTTGGAAGGCTCGTTATCATGGAACAACTAACAGACGAAAGATTAATTGCGCCTGTGGAAGCGTGGCTGCGTTTGCTGCGGATTCCTAATCTCTTAACAGTGCCAGGCGATCCCATCGCCGGGTATTTGCTGGCCTTGGTTTGTAGCAGTACCGCGTTTTCGCTGCTGGCCTTGACCGCCACTGTCGCTGCTGCGCTCTGTCTATACAGCTTCGGGTTGATACTGAATGATCTGGTGGATTTGAAGGTTGATCTGCGCGAGCGGCCTGAGCGTCCGCTGCCATCCGGTCAGATCACGGTCAGCACAGCCCGCGGCGTTGCCGTGGCGCTGGCGTTTACGGGTTTGAATCTGGCTCTTTTTGCGGGGGTACGGGTTTTGTGCGCGGCCGCAGTTTTGTCGGCATTAATTGTGCTCTATAATGCAGGTTTGAAGCGCCTGCCGGTTGTGGGGGCAGCCACCATGGGGCTCTGCCGTGGCAGCGGCTTTCTGCTGGGTGCTTTGGCTGCACTTGCGACTCCCGAGGATCTATTTTCAGTTGTCTCGACTCCAGTTCTTTTAGGTTTCGCCGCTGTCGCGCTCTCGTTTTTCGGTGTTTCCGTGGTGGCGCGGGATGAGATGGAGCAGGAGAAACCCTTTGGCCCTCAACGTTGGCTCCCGTTTATGGCGTTGCTGCTGACACTGCCTGCAATGGTGGTGGCACTGTCGGCAATGGAGCTGATTGGTCAGATGGCTGCCATGGCCTATGTTTTTCTGATGGTGATGACCTTGATGCGCGCCTGGCTGCTGGGGGGCTTGATGTACCGCGCGCAGTCGGTGCCGCTGACAGTCGGGGGGCATATCCGCAATCATTTAATGACGCAGGCCGCGCTCTGCGCTGCCACGGGTGGAGTGGGGCTGGCCGCTGCCGGGGTGCTGGTGCTGGCATCGCAGTTATTTGGCGCGCTGGCCCGCCGCTTTTACAGTAGCTAAAGCCGCTGACACACTAAAAATACTCAAGTCCGCTAGCGTCCAGAGCGTAGCGCCAAACTCATAAATTCGGAGCAGGTGGCCTCCTCGCCGTGAAAACTGCCGAGT
>JBAYXX010000011.1:0-57822 GCA_041673345.1 Kiritimatiellia bacterium | reverse complement strand
ACTCGGGGTCGGGGTCGCTATCGGAATCGGTATCGAAAAACGTACTAGGTCGACCCCGATTCCGATACCGACCCCGACTCCGATGCGTTTGACCGTCGAGTTACCCCATCGTTTTTTCGCAGCGCGCGGCGCGGCGGGCTTGCCCCTTTTCGCGCCTAAACAAGTTGTGTCGTTCCCCCCCGTTCGAGGTTGATGTCCATGTTGAGGGTGTTGCTCTTCCACGCCCCTGCCGTGAAATCAGGGATGTTGATCGAATTCGAGCGGTTAAGCACCGACCATTCACTCAGTGGAATGACCGCGCTCCAAGCGGCCGCGTCATACACATCTTGTTCGAGCGGCAGCCCATTGCGCAGGCAGTCGATCAGCCGCCAGTTTCCCAACAGGTCGGTACCTTCGTGCCCTGCCCTGATGCCATGAACGCGGGCGAGTTCAGCCACATGTTTGGAGATTTTCGGCGTGTATTTTTCCCGCAATGCGTTGAATTCTGCGGGCGATGCCCATCTGTGGTTGCCCGTGCAGAAACGCGGTGGTTGCGGATCGAGCAGTGCGGCACCCTTGGTTCCGTAGATACCGTGGAACAGGTTGTGCGGAGACGGCGATGTGGCGTCGTGCTGGAGCATGATGGTACGTCCCATCGTTGTCCGGATAGTCGTCACGTTCATGTTGCCGCGGTAACTTCTTTCGGCGAAAGGTTTGAAGAAATCGTCCTTAGCGGAAAGCTCCTGCGCCTTCGCCCGCATCATGAAGTCGTTGCTCTCGACCGACACAAGGAACTCGAACCGGTCGCCCCGGTTGATGTTCATGATTTGGCTCACCGGGCCGAGGCCGTGCGTCGGATAAAGGTTTCCTCGGTGCCCCGCATAGAGCTTGAGCCACCACATGTCCCAATACAAGTTTTTTGAGAAGTTGTTTCCCATCTTGCTGGTGTTGTAGCCGCAATAAACTCCCGACGGTTCACCTTCATAGTTTTAACTTCCTTTCTGATTTTCAAACAATCACGGTATCTCCACAGGGCGGCCATGCTCATCCGCATCGACAACGGGTTTGGGCATACTGACAGCCCCTTTCCACCCATATTTCCTGAACTTTGGCTCACCGCCCCACGCCAACCCCGGCATGTTGACCGCGAGCGGTTCCTCACGAAAGGAGTGCCGCATCCACAGCCACTTTTCCTGCTGAAGTGCCGTAATACGCGCTCGATCCACGTCGGAAAGGTTTTTATCAGGATGCTCCGCCGCAAAAGCATAAGTCTGATGCTGGAGCGTGGCAAAGTTCAGCCCGCGACGCAAAAACGCGATTCGCCGACGCACGGTGTTGTCCACATCGGCAGCGTTTGCCGCATCGAGCAACCCATTCAATTCTCCCACAACCTCCGGCGTGTAGGGCACGGTGACGGGAAGTTCCCGTGCGGCAATCATATCCGTAAGCTGCTCGATGCGTGTAAAGTAGCGGCGCATCTGCCGCCAGGCTTTACCAAAGCCGCTTTGGCAATAGTCGTCCAGAATCGCGTCGACGTTCATATCAGGATTCCACAAAAGCCTTGCAAGCACATAATAGTTGAGTCCCTCAGTTGCCCAGTGGTGCATGCAAGCGTCGAAATCCGTACCCTTCAGCGAGTGATGCGCGAAGAAAGCCAGATCCTCACCGAGTTTGTGCGCGTACAGCGCGGGTGTGCCCTCGTGCCGCGCGAAAAGCAGCAGGTTGGGGCGCCAGAAGAGTGTGCCCGTCGCACGGGACCAAGCGTTCCAGTCGTCGAACGCTTGCCGCCGTTTCAAGTCGCTGCTGTAGTGCATACATGTGAAACCGACTGCCAAAGACGGATGCAGCTTTTCCCGAATCGGCGGCGCCTCGTAACAGCTGTATGCGTAAACTGCCAGGCGCGCGTCGGGAACCTTTGCCGTGATACGCGTTGCCACCTGATTCCAAAACCACACCATGCGGTCGGTAAGCGACACATACTCAAAGGTCTGGTGTGAACCAGAGGTGCGGTCCCACAAGATGGTCACACGCCCTTGCGGCGGATCAAGATTTTTGCACGCCGGACACATGCAGAAGCAGGCCGAACCGCCATCGTTCGGGCACAACGAGACACTGTGGCTGCCTCCGCGCTCGATCTCGGCGATTTTATCAGCGGCAAGCGCGTCGATAAGCGCGAGATTCGATTTGCACAGACGGGCGCGTTCGGGCCTCAGTTTGGACAGATCGCGCGAGCCATTCGGCTGCATGGCGAACCACTCCGAATGTTCGCGATGATATTTCTCCCACGTATAGCCAAAAGCATGGCCGCTTTTGAGCCCCATATGCCCGCCAAGCCGTTGCCATTTGAACCAGTTCGGCATTCGGCTATCGCCGCCCTGCGTGATCGCCTCAACCTTGTCGAACTCTACTTTTTTAATACCGAGATAGTCAAGGCCAATTTGAAGCCGGTCGTTATACCTGCTGTTGCGGATACGGCGTTGAATAATGATCGGCGTGTGGGTTTTGTTCAGGGGAGGAACCGCCACTGTTTTCTGCGCAGGCGCCACCAGTCCAAGTTCACCGGGCCAAAGCAGCCGGAAGCCGAGCGTGTCCTCAAGGAACGTGATTACCGCGTAACGTGTGCCATCCGGGTCGGACGGCGTTTTGTCGTCCGGCCCGAGCAAGACAAGTGCGTTGGGGAAGGTGCGCAACAGCACACCCCCTGCGCCCAAACCGTCGGTTGTGATGCCAAGCTGTCGCGTCAGCCCGCTCTCCCCCACAAGGATAAAGGCTGACAACGCCTCGCCCTTCAGCTTACCTTTGACACGGCCGTCCAAAACTTCGACCTGCTCCAACGCCCCTTCGCGGATCACCGGGAGCTTCGCACCGGAAACACGTTCGAGCTGCTCGGCGAGCAGCGCGGCACCCTCGCGGGCAGCAGCAGAGGGCTGGTCTGCATAAACAATGGCGGAACAGCACTGTCCTTCCCTTATGAGTTCTACAGTTTGCGCCGCCGCGTGTCCCCACAAAACAACCAAAAGCCACGCCACAAAAGCTCCGCGCCCTACCCTCACTCTATCCGTCATCTTTATCCTCTCCCAATTATTACCACATTATCCACCTTGCGCATCGTAACCAGCGGCAGCCTCGAATGAACGGGATCAGGGCATATTGATCACGAGTCGGAATCCAAGGTACGCATAGTAATTTTCACTCGGTGCGCGGGAATTGCGGCCAGCCGAACGCTGGTCTGCCGCCTTATAGTCTATTCCGCCGCCGCGAATTACGCGTTTCATACCCGACGCCGCCCCCAGCGGATCAACCACCATTGTAGTCCCGAGGCGTATCACATACCAATCCAGACACCACTCAGCCACGTTACCGTGCATATCATAAAGCCCCCATGCATTCGGATGATACGAGCCGACGGCCGCTGTTCCCTGCGCAGTAGTGCTGTTTTGGAGGTAGTTATCCCAACTGCTTCCGTTCCAGTATTTCCCGCCATTATATTGATACCGTGCCATCAGATCCAACTTCAGGTCGGCAAAAGTATTCGTCAAGTTCAGCGTTCCGTCGTTCAATGCCCCAGTCGTTCCCGCCCGACACGCACACTCCCATTGCGCATCTGTTGGCAGGTCGAATCCGCTAATCCCTGTTTTTGATCGAAGTTGCCTAAGAAAACTGGTTGCTCCCACATCATTTTTCGTCGCAGGCCAGTTGACCGTCACCGTTTCGTTCGAAGCACCCCGAATGGTGTGATACGAAACCTTCTCAACCGGACGTGTCGCATAGTAGCTGGTGTTGTTAAAGTAACAAGCATGCTTGTTTCCCTGGATACGTTCCCATTGACGCTGAGTGACTTCAAAAACTCCCGCATAGTAACCTTTGGTCAACCTGACCTGATGCAAATCTTCACGATTGTCGCCTTCACGTCCAGTTTCTGAACCCGGCGACCCCATCGTGAACGTATCCGCCGAGATGTGGCGCAGAACGAGCTTGTCCGTCGCGTAAACCGAATCATTGGTCACACCTGTCCAGACAATGGAATTCACGCCCGCTACCGGATTGGTTTCGACTGTGCCGTAAACGCCGCTGGCCAGATCCACTTCAGACACGTATGTGATCTGCCCCTCCGCACCAGCGGCTTTGGTCAGATCCACGATCATGTAAACCGGTGTGAGTGTCGATGTGAGCGTCACGCGAAACTTGGCCAGCACCTCTTCGTTAGTATATTGGCTTTGGGTGGGATCCCAGATGATCCGGCGTGTGCCTTGGCCTGTCACCCCATTTAGGTCGCCCGAAAGACCGCCCTCCAACATGAGCGGCTGCTCGCCGTTGAACGCCGCCACCGCGATATCCACGGCTTGCGTCGCATCGGTTATCACGTAATCGATATCCACCAGACGACTCCACGGCCAGCGCTGCCGGACCGTCACGTTGCTGATCTCCGCCGCACCCGCGTTGAAACCGGTTATTGCTGCAATCAGAAATGCCATTCCTTTGATTGTGCCTGTTCTCATTGTTTTCTCCTTTGTGTTATACTACATCTTAAAAGCTACCATAGCCCAATTATAAAAATGAATTAAAAATGAATTTAAAAATGAATTATACGGTGGAAGAGTGAAAAATATCAACCAAAAAATATCATATTTTTTGGTGAATTTTAGTCATGGTCATGGATGTTGGCGTGGTTGTGTTTGAGACTCCACGCATAGCGCACCAGCCAACAAAAGGACGCAAACAAACCCAGCAACACAATGCGGGTTGCGAGAACCCAGTAAAAGGCATCGCCCGCATAGAGCGGCTGCCATCTGCCCTCCACCATCTTAATCATAAGAGTGGTTTTCCACCCCTCTGTGACAAACCAGCCCGTAAGGATCAGGGAGAGAAAAAGCGGTGAACACCAGCACATAATATACTTAAAGATGAGCGGCAGGCGCATTCCCGCGCCTCGGTGCAGCTCCCTCCAGCCGCGCTCCATTCCGAAAAAGCGGATGAAAATAACGGCCTCGATCAAACCAAAGAGCGGCAATCCCAGCGAACTGAACCAGAAATCCATCTCGCCAATCACCTCTTTTCCGAAAATCGCGAGGTTGGCGAAGGTGAAGGTAAGCGCGCCCAGCACAATAATACAGCGTTTGCGGTTAAAGCCGAACTCATCCTCCAAAAAAGAGAGCGCTGGTTGAATAATCGAAACCGAGCTGGTGCAGCCCGCGATAAAAAGCAGAAAGAACCATGCGAAACCAATCAGCGGCCCACCTGTCATCCCCTTGAAGATCAACGGCGTGGTTTTAAAGGCCAGGCCAAAGGTGCCGCCGGCAACCGCCTCGGTGGTGCCGATTGGCCCAAAAAATATAAACGCGGCAGGTATCACAATCGAGGCGCCTAGAACCAGCTCGGCAAACTCATTCAAGAACGCCGAAGTCGTGGATGCAGTCAGCACATCATCCTGGCTGCGCATATACGACGCATAGGTCAGCAGCGTGCCGATCCCGACTGAGATCGAGAAAAAGACCTGGCCCGCGGCGGCCAGCCACACCTGAGGTGATTTCAGTGCCGAGAAATCCGGATTCCACAGAAAGCCCAAACCCGCATTGATATTCCACTCTGGCCGCACTGGCGTTCCCAGTGTGAAGACCCGCACCATCAAAACAACTGCCAACAAAAAGAGCAGCGGCATGGCCACCTTACAAAAGCGTTCAATTCCGCATTTGACACCATGATACAGAATGATGAAGTTCGCTATAAAAGTGGCGCTGAAAAAACCATAGGCTGGCCATCGGCTGTTGAAAAAGAGGCCGTCCCCGCTCTGGTAACTCGCCAGAAAAGCCCCCATCTCCGCTGGCGACTGAACTGCGGCGTATTTTCCCGTCAAAGCGAAAACACTGTAGGCCAGCGTCCATGATTCAATCACAACGTAGTAAAAAAATATCCCGAGTCCGCCCACAATCCCCATGACCCCGAAGTACTTGAGCGCGGGCTTTTTGGGGCTGGTCAGCACATCAAAGACCCCTGGTGCTGAGCCATGTCCACGCAATCCCCCAAAACGTCCCATTGTCCATTCCATCCAGCACAGCGGCAAGGCGATAAAAACCAGCGACAGAAAGTAGGGAATCATAAAGGCCCCACCCCCGTTCTGCGCCGCCACCCCAGGAAAACGCAGAAAATTCCCCAATCCGACCGCGCTGCCGGCCGCTGCCAGCACCACCCCGATGCGACTACCCCATGCCTCTCGTTTACGGTTTGATTTCATATCACTTGCCTATAACTTGACTTTTTCTGGTGACATATTGCTAATCGCATATCCATAAAATCACCGTTTGTTGATAGCGGCGACGATGTTGGTTGACGATTGCGAATATGCGGAAAATCGTCAACCAACATCGTCGCACATCATCGTCAACCGATGCCGCTCGCAGAGCGGCTACTACACCGGACGACAAGGCTTGCAAGCCAGCGTGCGCTTAAAAGTGCAGCGCATGTGTAGTAGTCGCTCTATGAGCGACACCGAACGGCAAGGCTTGCAAACGGCTTGCACTCTGCCCTGCGCAGCACTGTAGCCGCGGGCCGTGACCGGGGGCTCGTTTGTGGCGCGCCACCTGGCAGCTTACGGCTCGCACTGCACTGCACTGTCGCTTTGCCGGCGCGGTCACGGCCAGCCGCCCTACAGCTTCAACCTGGTGACCTAGTGACCTGATGACTTGGTGGCATTGCTTACTGACCCCGACGCCGATGCAACTGACCGTCGAGTTACCCCAGCGTTTTTCTCAAACTCCCTAAAACCCTGAACCCCGCCCTACTCCACAATCGTGACAGCTGAGCCAGCTGGCAACAGGAGAAAAAGCTCCTCAATCTCCACTCTGCCGAACACAATGCCGCTCTCCTGCGACACCATGCCCAAATGCGACTCGCTCGCCGCGCCATTCAAACTCAGGTTCTGCGCCTCCACAGTGTCGTCCGCTGATTTAAGCCGTAAACAATAGTCTTCCCCGCCACGGGCGCCTGACACAGTGCCCCGGCCACGCAACTCATAGGTGCCTGCTGGAACGTCGCCAGCATCACCTACCCCGATTGTATAGGCCTTAAAAAACCCACGATTAAAGAGCAGCACTGCCTTAAAATCACTTTTATCGATCATCAGCTCAAAGCTCGGATTATCCAACACCCATAGCTCCTGCCCGATTTGTATTCTTCCAGGGTTGATAATCTGATTGACCCGCAGGATGTACTCCTCAGTATTATTGTATTTGCGGGTCAACTTGCTCACAAGGTCGCCTGATACGATCCTATGGGGCAGCTTCCCCGGCATGGGAGCAGTAGAAAAAATCAGCGCCATGTTGATCTCACCCAGTCTTTTCTCAACCAGCGGGCGCACAGCAGCGGCATCTGGGCTCAATCGCAACTTTTGCAGTATCATGCGGGCACTGACCAGATCACCACCATCCTCCAGTTCATCCACTCGCTTCCAAAGTTTTGCCACTGCCTCGGGGATGTTTTTATCTATCACCAACCGCTGCGCAGTGCGCGTTTCATTACCAGAGTCCATAAACGCAGCTGGAGGGACCTCTTGAGTGTTCGTAGCGGATTCGCCCTCTGAAGCACCCTTTCCCTTAAATTTACCGCGCCAGGCCTGCAAAAAATGAACGGCAATTGATGGGCGCTCCCGTTCAACAGCCACCTCGGGCGCGGGCTGCTCGCCTGCGGGGGTATCGTCATCGTCATAAATACCGCCGCTTTTACCAGCGCTGCAGCCGCGCAGCACAAGCACAAGCACAACCAGCGGGATAACGATCGACAGCAGCCAGAATTTTCCCATGGAACTCTTCTGACTCTGTTCATATTCAACACCATAATTGCCGCGTTGGAATCCCATAAAAAATCTTTGTCTTATCTCGGTTGTACACTGTCACCAACAGAGCCAATCAGCTCCAGCATCGCCCTAACGGCCTGCTCCAAACCAACGAACACGGCGTGAGAGACAATGCTGTGACCAATATTGAGCGTGTTCAGCTTTGGCAGCGCAAGGATTGGCCCGACATTTTCCAGCGTCAAGCCATGACCTGCGTTCACCTTGAGTCCAATTGAGCTGGCCCGTTGCGCAGCTGTGATCAAGCGCTGCAACTCCCGCTCGCGGTCCGCTCCGCTCCACTGCGCGTAAGTGCCGGTATGCAACTCGATGCAGGGAGCGCCAACCGCCGCGGATGCCTCGACCTGTGCCAGATCCGGATCAATGAACATACTGACCTCAATCCCGGCTGCGCTCAGCTCGCCTACCACTGGCTTCAGCTCCGCCAAGTGCCCTGCCACATCCAGCCCGCCCTCGGTGGTCAGCTCTTCGCGGCGCTCTGGCACCATGCAGACCTCCGCTGGCACCAGATCCAAAGCCACTGCCACCACATCGGCATTGTTGGCCATCTCCAAGTTGAGATTGACAGAGAGCATCTCGCGCAGCGCATAAAGGTCCGCATCCTGAATGTGGCGGCGATCCTCGCGTAGATGTACGGTGATACCATGGGCCCCGGCCAGCTCACACAGAGCGGCCGCTTCGGTGATCGAGGGGTATTTTGCACGGCGCACCTCGCGCAGTGTTGCCACATGATCGATATTTACTCCTAGACGAATCATAATTCTCCTTTTTCTTAATTTCCAGTGCCCTGTTTCATACTGGCGAACTGCCTTAAAAAGGCTGCAACCATCTTTGTGGTGGCCTCCTTTTCAACCCTATTGGTGCTCAACCAAGTTTCATAGCCGCCAAGTTCATGTTGCTCCGGTGTTGGCAAGTAGCCATTGTAACCATTGGCAAGTCCAATTACAAATGTTGTTTTGAAAGGGCTTTTGGCCTTTATCTCCATTCCCGTCTCTGAAAATGTTTCAAAAGGTGAGGCAGCCACCCCCAGATCACCGATCCTGAAGGTTTGGAGAACAACATTGATCTGATCAGGCCACTCCACCAAATACAATATTCTTTCCGCATACATTTTTTCGAGTGAGTGCAACGGCTTAACTGATTCGGGTTGTTTTAATAAAGCTTCAGCACGTTTGACCATCTCCTTGTCAGGCTTGCGCACAGTAAGCGCAAATTCTTCGCTGATTGCTGCCAGTGGCACCCAGTCATGAAACTGTATTGTGTTATGCACCCTGAACACCTCCCTGGCTACATCATCAGCGACACGACGCATTTTTTCGTATGGGGCGTTTTTTTCTGGTTTCCCACCAAAGTTTATATTATTAACATCGCCCGAAGTTCCATTTGACATAATACCGACAAAGGGCGGATTCTGCCTGTCTGCTTTTAGCAGTTCCTGTATCCGGTCAGCAAATACTGCAAAATAATCGGCTGATATGTGTCCCCCAGGAACACCTCCGACATAGTGTAGCCCATAATTCCCAAGCAAGGCTATAGACTTGCCGTCGGTTGCCTGAACAGATATAAATGAGACTTGGGGGTCAGGCTGAGCGGCTGGCTCCAGCAGGTTTGGACCCCGGCCAGGGTTCATTTTTACTTTATCATACCCGCCGAAAGGATTTAGCACCGGCTCCTTCATCTTCCAGCGGCGGACAAACACATGTTCGGGCACATTACCAACTCCCCAGCCTATACGGGCAGGTTCTAAGTTGTTAACCGCACTCCTGACCACATCAGCAAAGCGCCTTATAACAAAACTCTGATACTCGTCGAAGGGCTCGCCGTAGTGCCACTGCCTACGCTTATTCCCAACACCCATTGCGCTTGTTGCCGAATGGGTATGGATGGCCGAGATAATAACATTGGCAACCGGGATGCCGGTTTCTTGCTCAATAATACGTTTAGTCGCCTCAGCAACATCTTGATCTATCCCCAAAAGATCAGCAACAATGAAGACCAATTTTGTAAAACCGTCGTCTAAGACAAGGCACCGCGCATGTAGTTCATCGTGTATATGGGTTGCCTCCGGTGTGCCCCAACCTCCTATAATGAGCCCTCCGAGTGAGGGCGTGATATTACTTGTGGCGGCACCGGCCCTAAAGACTTTGCTCTGTTCTTTAGCTGCTGCCTGAACCTGAGCTTTTGCATTGACTGCCTGAATACTAATTAAAAAAAAGAGTGCGCATGCAATACCAGAAAATTTAATCCCTGTTTTTAAGTTTTTCATCTTTCCTCCACTACTATCCCATTGAGAGATTCAAAATTAATGCTAAATTGATATAAAACATTGATTATACGGGGGGAGGGTGAAAAACGTCAACCCAAAAGACATTACATTTAATTTCTGTTTGCCTTGAAACAAAACTCATGCCATAATGTATTTTTCCAAGTGCATTACTAAACTGAACCTTCAATTGAAGCCTATGATTGTTGACCCCAACCCATTTCGAATACTGACCATGCCCTGGTTCTGGTCTTCTTTTACCGCATGGACCATTGCCCAGAGCATTAAAATGACAACCGGCCTGATTAAAACCGGCAAGATCGACTTTCACTATCTGCTGAGTACTGGCGGCATGCCAAGCGCCCACTCGGCGATGGTCTGTGCTCTCGGCACAGCGATCGGACTGACCGAAGGCTTTGACTCGCCGATTGCCATGTTGGCATCCGGTTTCGCAGCCATCACCATGTTTGACGCGGCGGTTGTCCGCCAGGCGGCTGGGCATCAGGCCACCATTTTAAACCAGATGCTGGATGAGCTTTTCAAACAGCACAGACTCAACCAAACTCGACTGAAAGAACTTCTAGGCCACACCCGCAAGGAGGTCTTCACCGGCATGATCGTCGGCATCGCCACCGCCTTCGCGGTGGTACACTTCTGGCCACGCTAGCAATTTGGCGGAGTGAAGAAGTGTGTGAGTGAAGAGGTGGTCCGTTGGCGCGGAAGCAACGTAGGTCCGATTTCCAATCGGACAGGTCCGGTTGGAAACCGGACCTACTGACGTTCGGCTGCGCCTCCAATTGTGGAATGTTGAATGTTGGCGACAAATGTAGTAGCCGCTCTATGAGCGGCACAACCTTTGTCTCGAGCCTTGTCTATTTCGTCCATCCCTGGCCACCGCTGCTTGATTAGAGTTGCGATTAGGATGAACGTGCCGGACGGGACACCTCCCACTCCCTCCAGCTCCCTAACCCCTCCAGCTCCCTTCTCAATGCACCTCATCGGTGATTGGCAGCAAAGGCTCTGCCCCCCGAGTCTCGATCACCAGAATTCTCTTCCATCTGCCGGAGTTCCACCGCCAAGCGGTTCCGATCGCAGCCAGGAGAATATAGGCTGCCAACCAGCTCCACAGCGCGATAATGCCGCAGTCGTAGTGCAAGAGCAAAATAGTGCCGGGGATCATCAGCAGCCAGCCACTGAGAGAGAGAAAGAGCAGCACAAAACGGGTATCCCCCGCACCCTTGAGCGCGTCGCCCAGCACAATTGTCACCACGTCAAAAAGCCCCCAGCAGGTCATGATCACCAGCATCACCCGCCCCACGCTCAGTAACTCCTGCGGGCTGAAAGCAGCGTCCTTGGGGTTGAATAACTCAAAATAAAATCGTGGCAGCAAGAGAAATGTCGAGCCGACCACCACCATATAGATCAGCGCCATTTTGGTCGCTGTCATGCCGGAGCGCGCCGCTGCACTCTGGTTGCCCGCCCCTTTGTGCTGCGCCACTAGCGTAGAAGCAGCCAACCCAAAGCCAAGCAGCGGCGAAAACGCCAGGTTGTTGATACTGAATGCAATATTACTGGCCGTCAAGGCAAGGGCCCCCAGCTTGCCAGTCAACATGATAAACACTGAAAAAGATCCGATCTCCATCAAGAGATGCAGCCCGGATTGCGAGCCAAAGTGTAAAATTCGCCCCATCAGGGGCAAATTCACTCCCAATAGCTCCCTTAACTTATGCTGCTTCACAGCGCGGGTGTTTACAAAAATAACCCACTGTATCACGGCGGTTAATACCGCCGAGATCACAGTAGCATAGGCTGCGCCGTGAATACCCATCTCCGGCACGCCCCATTTGCCAAAAATAAAGATATAGTTTAACAATACATTAAATGAGCATCCTATGCAGTTCGACAGGAGATTAATACGGGTACGGCCCACTCCCATGAAATAGCCACCCAGCACTGCGTTCAACGGCAACACAACACCACCCGCCATCAGGATCGTAAAATAGGGCCTCTCAGCGGCCAGCACTGCTTCGCTGTGCGCGGTGATCCCCATCAGCCAAAGGCCAAGCGGGATCAGCATCAAGATAAAAGGCCACGATGCCAGCGCCAACCACAACCCCTGAAAGGTTGACTCAACGCAGCGCTTAAAATCTCCAGCCCCGTAATACTGCGCTGTAAAGGTGCTCGAATAGCCACAGAGCGACTGAAAAAAACAAATCAAAGTGTGCGCTAGAATACCCGCTGGCAGTGCTGCCTGGATGCTGATACTGCTGTAACGCGACAAAAAAACCCGGTCACAAAACTGCATGATGGTGTAGCTGCCCATGCTAAGGATCAAGGGTCCAGCAATGCGCCACATCTCGGCGTACCCGCCGGGAGCCAGGTTTTTCACACGTTCCTTCTCAGCTTTACTCATCCACATACTTTGCCGCAATTTCATCTGCAAGCAAGATGCTCGCACTACTTCATTATCACTTTTAATTCGATTACATTTTAAGGTTTCTAAGCTTTCGCTCTTGTCTTAATTTGCTCTTTTCCTTTAAGATACAGACAAGGAGAATAATGAATCTAGAATCACTTGCCAATCCTAAAGTAAAATATGTGGTCAAACTGCGTCAGCGTTCGCACCGCGATGCCGCAGGCCAAATGCTGATTGAGGGTTACCGTGAATGTCGACGCGCCCTTGACAACGGCTGCCGGCCAGAGATGCTTTTTTACTGCGAGGAACTCTACTTTAAAAATCTGAATGAGCCCGCAATTGTAGAGGAGTGTCGCCAACAAGGCGTGGATTGTTTTGCCTGCACGCCGCCAGTCTTTAAAAAAATGGCCTACCGCGAACGCCCTGAAGGGCTGCTGATGGTGGCACCCCAACTAAACCGGAGACTGCATGAGCTTAAATTGCCTGAAAAAGCCCTGGTGCTGGTGGCGGAGTCCATTGAAAAACCGGGTAACCTCGGAACCATCCTGCGTTCAGCAGATGCCGCCGGAGTCCACGCCGTGATAGTGTGCGACCGTTGCACCGACATCCACAACCCCAACGTTGTGCGCGCCTCAACTGGCACTCTTTTTTCAATACCAGTGGTCGAAACAACTTCATCAGAGGCACTTGCGTTCTTACAGCAACACAAATTTCAAATTCTGGCGGCCACGCCCCATGCCGAAAAGCTGCACTGCGATGTGAAGCTGTCAGGCATGACAGCCATAGTGCTGGGCACCGAGCAATATGGCCTCTCAAAGATCTGGATGGATGCCGCCACCCTGCGGGTTCGTATCCCAATGCTGGGTCTGGCAGACTCGCTTAACGTTGCCGCTGCCGCAACCATCCTGCTTTTTGAAGCACTCAGGCAGCGGGTGCGAGCCGGGGTTGTGACCGTGCCGCCCGAACGACAGTATTATGCTTCGCGAACCGAATTGCCTGGCAGCAGCCTGACAGACGAACCCCCCGGCTGTCACGGCCCGCGGCTACAGTAGTGCTACGCAAGCTGTAAGGAACGCGCCAGCCGAGTGATAGGCAAACTTTGCCGCGAACTTTGTCGTAAACTTTGTCGAAAATAAATGAACGAGAAGGATCGACAAAGTTTACGACAAAGATAAAAACACATGAAAAACCACTTTAACTACTTTAACCCCTTTAACCCTCTCCCATGTCCATTGCCTTCACATCTATCCTGCCGATCTGCTTTCTAATTACGCTGGGCACAGCGTTGAGCTATAAAAATTTCCTGCCAGCGTCATTTTTCAAGCAGCTCAACCGCCTCGGCTTTTATATTCTCCTGCCCGCGCTACTCTTTCACAGCATTTCAAACGCGAACGCCAATTCAATTGCTCCAGGGTTGCGAATCGGGATGCTGATGTGCGGCTGCGCACTTGTGGTCGCCCTAGTGGCCTGGTTGCTGGCGGCCAAGGTGCTGAAGCTTCCCCTGACAAGTTGCCGCGCCCTGGCGCAGGCCGCCATGCGGGGCAACCTGGCTTTCTCAGGACTCCCGATTGTGCTCTTCACATTTGGATCTGACTCCGAGATCGCGCTGCTGGCCATTCTGAGCCTGACCCCCACCATCCCCTTTTTCAACCTGCTGGCAGTGATCATCCTCACGCCGTATGAGATTTCAGTGCAGAAAAACCTGATCCTTAAGACCGCTCTGGGAGTCGCCAGCAATCCGCTGGTGAGTAGCTGTCTGTTGGGAATCCTCGCACTGACACTGCAACTAAAAATCCCCGTCCCTCTCCAACGCACTATCAAAACGCTTGGCGAGGCCGCCCTGCCCTGCGCCCTGCTCTCGCTGGGAGCAGCACTCTCATTCAGCACGCTTAAAGCAAAGTTCTATCCAGCACTGATCGCTGCCCTGCTCAAAATTGTCCTGATGCCCCTGCTGGGATTTCTGGTTCTGTTAATCTGCGGCACCACAGACCACGCCACGCTGCTGACCGCCCTGATCTTTCTCGCATCCCCCACCGCTGTCACCTCCTACGTGATGGCTGAGCAGATGGGTGCCGACAAAGAGCTGGCAGCTGCGGCTGTCACACTCAGCACCATCTTAGCCATGCCCGTGACGGCCATTATCCTCTACCTTCTGGCACAAGGCTGAGCCGCCTAGCTTTAGTCGCTTAGGCGACTAGAAAAAACAATTAATTGTTCTTTCCAAAAAGTTGTCTGTTAAACGTTTATAGGAGTTTAGTGTAGTAGTCGCTCTATGAGCGACAAGGAGTTTAGTGTAGTAGTCGCTCTATGAGCGACACATGCCGCTCATAGAGCGGCTACTACGCCCGATGCTGGCCGACGATAGCGTGCGACCCGCCTTCCAATCGTTCGGCGTGGCAAGCGGCGATGTTGGTGAACGATTGGGATCATGCGGAAAACCGTCCACCAGCATTGCCGCCGTTATCGTAAACCGAAGGCGCGACTTTTTCAACATGGCAGGGTTAAACCCCATAGGAAAGTTATCTGAGATCGATCATACTGGCTGTGTTTTCATGAAGAAGAATCATCAACACAGGAGAAATTATGAAGATCATCACGACTATTATAATCGTCATCTTGGCGGTTATTGCCATTATATTCATCGCCAATAAATTCAGCAACAAGCCGATAATTGGCCAAGGCGCCGCTGAAAAAGCTGGTGCGAGTATCGACAGAGCCGCAGCAAAAGCTGCAGATGCGGCCGAGGAAGCCACGCAAAAGGCTGGCGAAGCAATCGAGAAGGTGGGCGAAAAAATGCAGAGGTAGCATTGACTAACCCAATAACAATCCAATGATTAAGGAGCTTGATATGTTATGGACTATCACAGTTATACTTTTTGTCCTATGGGCACTGGGTTTAGTGACTAGCTATACGCTGGGTGGATGGATTCACTTGCTGTTAGTGCTAGCCGTCATCGTCGTAGTACTCCGCGTGCTGCGGGGTCAACGCCCTATCTGAGCAAAATCCAGATTAGGATCAAAAGGGTGAGTTATCGCTCAAAGACAATGAAGAACATCTCGTTGGGGCGGACCAAGGTTGGAACCACACTGTGGTATGCGCCGCTGCGACTCCAATGGCTGATCTCATAAACTTTACCATCAATTGGCTGCCAGCGCGAAACCCGTTTGAATTCCGACATTTTAAACGTCAATGTCACCATACTGGCAATCTCACTCTCGTTCTTGATCAAATAAAATTCACGCTGTGAGTCAAAGCTGTGTGCAAACCTTAGGTTGAGCGCATCCTGCTCCGCACCCCATGTAAGATCCGGCTGGAGTTCAAATTGGTTTTTAATCTCCCCCAATCTTTGCACCTGCAAAACCGAAGTTGCTCTGCTTTCCGATTTTTCCTGGCAGCTGTCATTGGTATCCAGCGTTAGGACGCGATGCCTCTTTGCGAGTAGAGCTTCGGCCACCTCCTGACCTGCCGCTGAGCTGAGCTGCGAATCACTAAAAACCACGGTGGTATAGCTCCGCCCAGAAGAAAAGAGTATTTCGTTGTCGTTGATCTCCGCCCTCTGCAGCAGCGCCAGGTTCACACAGTCAAAAGAGTAGTGGTTCAAGCTAGCGGGGATTGTCTCTGTGCAGAGCAGAAAATCGCTCCTCCACTTGCTGTTCTGGAAAACGAACTGGATGCGACGAATGTAAGCCGCGAGATCATTGGTTGAGTCAAAATCCTCGTCGCCTGCGAAAGCCAGCGTTTGGTGATCAAACAGAATCCGATCAACACCGTCAACAAACAGTGCATCCACGGCTCTCTTGAGTTGCGGAGCACGGGCAAACTCAATGCGGCCCACAATATTCTTGCAATCAAAGACGCGCGCTCCTCCGGCCGCGCGCCTATTACGCGAACGCGCAAGGGTGTTTGTGGCACTGGCAGTCACAGTAACACCAAAGAAACTGCCGGTCTCTTCCGGATCAAGGGGAATTTCATCAATCAAGGCACCCGCATCGAGACCAGCCTCCTGGATCAGGGATCTCACATTCATCGCAAATCTCTCTCGCCACAATCTTTTGCTGCCCTGCTGATAGCGCTGCCGAATTGTCTGCGAATAAGCCGGACCCTTAAGGTCCATGCCGGTCAGCACCGGCAAATTACGAATCAGATCCAACGAAGAGTTCGCGGAAAACCAGCGTGGCACTTCATCAGTCCAAGCCAGCTCGTGGTTAGAGAGGGCTGGAAACCAGACCCAGTTGAAAACCGTTCCGTAGTTACGCTCCAATTCGCGCTGCGCCTCCAGCAAAAATTTGTTCACATAGACAGAGAAAACAGCGGGGTTGAGATAGTCAACGGTCAGCGGTTGAACCGGCACGGCAAAAAACTGAAACTCATTCCACTGCCCCTCTTGTGGTAAAGAGTGGCGTCCTACAACCACACTCCAAGATGGATTGAGCGCGTCACCCTGCGCCGCTGATGTCAGAACTCGCGCGAAAGGCGGGGTCCGCGTACACCGCAAACTGCCAGAAACGCTCACGTCAGAGGTGTAGTTCCGCATATCGACCTCCCTGCGGTACCATCCGATTTGGCGCAGAAGTTTGTCGCCGCCCTCCGCCACGTCAGGCGAAAAAAAGGTGCAGCCAAAACGCAGCGAACGCAATCGACACTGCTCAGCGATCTGAGCGATATGCTGCCAGGAATTACTGTGAGCTGGTATTGCTTGCAACAGGAGAGTATTAAAGCCAGCCGCCACAAACTCATTCAACCGCTGTCCCAGCTGATTTTTTTCAACTGGCAGCGAGGAAAAATCGATCTCAACGCCTGGCGAAAAACGTACAGCGGAGGCATCTTCAAACTGCTTTACAAAATCATCGGCCAAGGCCAATGTTACGGTCATAAGCAGGAGAGCGATATGATTTTGCAGGGTTTTCACGGCCAGTACTGATCAATCCAGGCAGTGGGTTTAACGTAATGATGAATTTTTGTCCCTTTATAGCCAGCCTTGACTTGGCATGGATCAGGGCGTCCATGAAAAACCAGAATCTTTGATTCCGCTGGCACCGAGGCCGGCAGCAGATAGTTAAGCGGAAAGGGGCGCATGCAATGGCGCTTGAAGCTACGCACCCACTTCTCTGGCCACCAGTAGCGTTCGCGCATGGCATAGGTCAGAAAGGCCTGCTCCGTGGGGTACATCAAGCCATCCAGCGCCTGCTCCATTTCAGCCATAAAGGTGTCGTAAATATACTGTGAACTGCCAGCTTCAAAACGAAAGACAGAGGAGTTGCCGATCTCCGGCGCCTTGCGGAAGATTGTTTTGCGGAATTCCAGCCAGTTATGAATAATCACATTTTTGCCAGGCATATAGTCAAAAAAACAATCAATCTCATCTTTGATCACAATATCCACATCGCAAAACAGGGTTGGACCCTTCAAATCAGCGAAGCCATCGGCAGTGATCAGCAACTTTAGAAACACATGCGGCCAATGGGGCACACCGGGATTCTCAGGGATCGGCACACACTCCACCCCCTCATCAAACCCAGTTGCTTTATCGGAGACGCAAACAAAACGAAAGGGGCGATGCAGATATCTCTTCACGCTGCGGTAGAGATTATTGACATAGCGGTCGGGATAGCGGTTTCCCCAATTAAGACAGATTATATTCACAGATGAACTCATTTAACTCCTTCTTTTTCTAGCAGTTTTTCGGACTTCGGAGAAGTCCGAAAAACTGTTAGCGGTAAACTTCATCAGCCCACTCATAACTCTCCGAATACGGCTGTTGCATGAGCGTTTCAACCATAAATTTCAGTGTGCGGCTGCCGCTGAACATCTTATGGTATTTGGCGCGCCCAGCGGCCGCCACCATGCGGCGTTGATCATCATGCTGGTTATAGTACAGTATTTTATCGCGCAGATCAGTGCGATCATGATAATAGACCACCTCTTGGTCACTGAAAAACTTCTGCATCTGGCCGCAGTCACTGACAAAGGTCAGAATGCCGCTGGCGATCAGATGGGCGATCCTGTCGGAGGAGTACAGCGGCCATCCCTCTTTGCGATTGAGATTGATCGACATCTTACTCTCCGCGAGGGCCCGCTCGTAGTCAGCCCCCCAGACCGGCGGATTGCCGAACATGCCGAAGATATCAAACCGCAGCTGACCCTTGAGTTCAGCGGCCAGCCCGCGCAGAAACTCGTTACGGTCATCACCGGCGATCTCTTTGCCGGTAAAGAGCAAATCCCGGGCAAAGCTGGTTTTCTGCGAATTATCCTCAACCTCCATGCTAGTGTCACTGGGGTTGGGCATGTAGGCCACCACATTTTTGCCGGTGCAAAACTGCTTGAGTGCCTCACCGCCGGTGGTCACAAAGATCGCGTCGGTGGAGTACATCCGCTCCTGAATTTGTTGAATATGCCAATCCATCCAGATCGGATCAATATTAAAGTGGGCCATGCGTATCTGCGGCAGAGCGGCGCGGATCTGCTCCAAGGCATGGTTGCGGATGTAATCGCAGTGTCCTATGAAAAGGAGATCAGGCTTGAAATTCTTCGCTGTTTGGACCAACTTCTGATTCGCCAGCGCGGCACCCAGCTTACGGATCCCCAGTGGGGCCAGATAGCGAGTGACATCACGGTCGCTGAACTCCGCCAGCCGCCAATCATTCCTAATCGCCCCGCAAACCAGTTTGCGCCCTGGCCCCATTTTAAGGTTACCGTACTGGCGGATCTGCATGTTATCGACCATTAAAATCCTCATGCTCTATCTCCATTTCTCACATCAAAACTTCTTTTACCCCTGAAAACTCGCTTGAGTGCCAGCATAAACACATCCAGCAGCATACGGCTGCCATGGGTGAAAACGCGCACCGTGGAATGTCCGCTGTAATCCCAACGCACCGGCACCTCTATCACCTTAAATCCCGAAGTCTGGGCCCGAACGATCAGCTCCACGTCAAACGCGAAGCCTTGGATGCGCATACGCTCAAAGATCAGCTTGGCTGGCTTTGCCTTAAACAATTTAAATCCGCACTGAGTGTCGTGAATACCATGTACCCCAGCGACGCGCACCAAAATATTGAACACCCGACTCAAGGCCCGGCGCAACAGCGGTGGATTTGCGCCAACATCAGCCCCAGCGATCGCACGCGAGCCACAGACAATATCGGCCCCTTGCTCAACGCCTTTCAGCAACTGCCGGTAGTCACCCAGCGGAGAGGAGAGATCTGTGTCAGACATCAAAATTAAATCTCCGCGTGCGGCCAGCACACCTGTTTTGACAGCGGCGCCTTTGCCTTGGTTGTACGGCAAAGAGATCAACTGCAGCGGCAGTTGCGGATGCTCTGCCAGATATTGACTGATCATCTCCGCGCTTTGATCAGGAGATCCGTCATTGACAAAAATCGCCTCCGCGCCCCCTTCAACACTGCTCACAAATTCAGCTACAGTAGCTAAAGAGTCTTTTAAACGGCGTGCTTCCCGATAAACCGGTAATATGATTGATAAATGTAACATAATCTTGTCTATAACTTCGATTTCGGCTTGTAGAAACATTACTACTCACATATAACTAAACATCACGATGTTTGATTAATAGTATGATTAGGATTGTGATTAGGAGGAAGAAGCATTCTCATTTTTCACCTCCAAGATTTTTTACCTAAAAAACAACGTAGCGCACCCTCTTGCTATTACTTGGCCTTTTTGTCAAGTTACCTCCTCGCTTTTTCGCAGCGCGCCCGCGACCGGACGACTAACTGGCTTCTCAAATAAATATAATAACAAAATTTGCACTTGATTTGTACTATAAAATAAAACAGGTTATTGAGAAGTTACCTTTTATCCTGTTTCAACGGAGTAATTTTTGCTATAAGTGCGTTCTCTATGCGAATTCTAATTATAGGCGCTGGCAAAGCTGGACGTCAGTTGACTTTACGGCTTTGTGAGGAAAACCACAGCGTTGTGATGATTGACATTGATCCTGATGTTTTGACTGAGGCTGAGGACACGCTGGATATCCTGACGGTTTGCGGCTCAGGGTCGAGTCCACAGGTGCTTGAAGAGGCGCAAGTGGGCAAATGTCATCTCTGTATTGCGGTCACCGACTGCGATGAGGTCAATATCCTGGCCTGCCTGTTTGCTCACGCCGCCGGTGTGCCGCGTAATATCGCGCGGGTGGCCAGTCCTGAGTATATCCATGCCAATAATGCTTATGATTTAACTGCCATGGGTATTGATCTGGTGATCAATCAAAAACAGGAGTGTGCAAATGAAATGTTCCAGAGTCTGAGTATGCCAGGAGCGATAGAGGCATTTGACCTGCTGGCTGGCAGAGCGCTGGTTGCGGGATTCCGTGTCAACGATACTACCCCTTTGAACGGAACAACGCCCGCCACTTGCCAAAGGCCTGATCTGATCCAGGATATCCGCATGATCGCAGTGCATCGCGACGGTAAGCTGATTATCCCCTATGGGAGCACACTGTTCCAGTCTGGAGACTTGGTCTATATCTTGGGCGAGCGAGGTCGGGTTAAAAAGTTCTCTGAATGGGTGTGCCCGCACCTGAAACCAATGGAAAAGGTCATCATTGCCGGTGGAGGTGATCTGGGGCTGATGCTGGCCAAGCTGATTGAGGATACGGTTGAATGTGTGCTGCTCGAAAAAGATGAGGCACGGGCACTCCTCTGCTCATCTGAGCTGAGCAAAACACTGGTACTGCGGGCCGACGCACTTGCCGAAAGCACACTCACAGAAACAGGCATTACCAACCGGACAGCTTTTGTCGCGCTCACAGGCGATGATGAAGACAACATCATGAACTGCCTGATGGCGCGCAAACACGGGGTTGTGTTCACTGTGGCGCAGATTACGCGTACCGATTATATCCCGGTCATCGAAAGCCTTAATCTGATTGACCGCATTGTCAGCCCGTACATTTCAACCACCCACGCCATTCTGCACTATCTACGCTCTCAGAAGATCAAGGCGGCTGCGCTGCTGCACAACCTCCCGGGCGAGTTGCTGGATGTCATCATCCAAAAAGAGAGCAAACTGTGCGGCAAAAAAATCAGAGAGATCAAGATGCCGCGCCAGGCGATTGTGGCCACAGTGCTGCGCGAGCATGAGGTCGTTGCTGCCACAGGTGATCTGGTGCTTGCCGCTGATGACCGCCTGGTGATTTTCACGCACCAGGATGTAGTGAAAAAGATACAGTCGGTATTCCTGAAATGAACAAACGCGTTGTTCTTCACATAGTCTCCATCATGACCCTGTTCATCGGCATTGCCATGAGCGTGTGCGCGCTCTTGTCACGTTTCTGGGGTGACCCGGTCACAACGCAACTTGAACTGCTGCAGTCATCGGCAATCACAATGGTATTTGCGGCAACGCTGTTTTTTTTAACACGCGGTGATGTCAACCTCTCACGACGCGATGGCTTCGGGGTGGTGACATTCGGTTGGATTTTCGCCTCTGCATTTGGCGCCCTGCCTTATCTGCTCTCAGGCGTGATCCCTCATCCTGCCGCCGCATTTTTTGAAACCATCTCCGGATTCACCACCACTGGCGCCTCAGTGCTGCCTGCGGGCGAATTTCCAACACTCGAGTGCATTCCGCGCGGTATTTTATTCTGGCGCGCGCTTACACACTGGTTCGGGGGGATGGGTGTGCTGGTACTCTGCGTTGCCATCCTGCCTTTTTTAGGGGTCGGCGGGATGCAGATCTACCGCGCTGAGATGCCGGGTCCCTCCAAAGACCGTCTCACGCCCCGTATCGCCACCACTGCCAAGCTACTATGGGTGGTTTATGCGCTGCTGACCTTGATCGAGACTCTGTTGCTGAGGTTTGTCGGTAAAATGAACTGGTTTGACAGCCTCTGCCACACCTTCGCAACCATGGCGACAGGCGGCTTTTCCACCCGCACCGCCAGCATCGCGGCTTATAACAGTCTCACGATTGAGTGCATCCTAATCACCTTCATGTTTCTGGCGGCAGTCAACTTCTCTCTGCATTACTACGCGCTCACAGGCAACCTCAGCCGTTATTTCAAAGACCCTGAGTTTAGATTTTACCTTTTATTCTGGGTGATATGCGCACTGTTTATCACCGCCAACATCTGGCCAATCTATCGAAGTGTGGGCGAATCACTGCGCGTCTCGTTTTTTCAGACAATCTCTGTTTTAACCACTACCGGGTTTGTCTCCGCTGATTTTGATCTCTGGCCGCAACCCTCACGCATGCTGCTGGTGATAATGATGTTTGTCGGCGGTTGCGCTGGCTCCACTGGCGGCGGCATCAAGGTTGTGCGGATCATGATCATGGGCAAAAAGATCACCAAAGAGATACGCCAGTTTATGCGTCCGCAAGCGGTTTTGCAGGTCAAACTCGGCAGCAAACCAGTGGAGGCGGAGGTGGTATCCAACATTGCCGCCTTCTTTACGATCTTCATCCTGGTCTTTGTGATCGCCTCCTTTCTGATGACCTTTTTCACTCCAAATCTTGAGAGTGCCGCCACCTCAGTGGCAGCCACGCTCGGCAATATTGGCCCTGGGCTGAATGCGGTTGGTCCCACCCAAAACTACGCTGCCATCCCCGTGCCCGGTCAAATCATCCTCTCGATCTGCATGCTGCTGGGACGACTGGAACTTTACACTGTGTTGGTTCTCTTTCTACCCAGCTTCTGGAAAAGATAGCACTGTTTTTGGCCCGCGAAATGAAGCGCAGTGAAGTGAGGCTTCATCGAAAATAAGGCTAAGTTATTTAAAAAACTTGCTCAGCCAGAGCCCGGAAGTAGGCATCCACGCTCTCTTCATATCCATCCGGGGTGGATTCGTTTTCGGGATGGCGGATGGTGGAGATACGCAGGGAAGAAGCAGCACTCTTCTCCGCACCGCCGAGGGCGCCGGAGTTTAACGCCGTACGGGCATCTTTAAGGGTGCTGGCCAGCTCGCTCTTAACCTGCTGGACCTGCAACCCGTTACCAGAGGAACGGTACATCTGAATCTGCTCCATCTTATTGACCGCCTCTTCCAGATCCCCAGTTGGGAGGTTGCGCACATTGAGTTCACGCAGTATGGCTTCGGCTTTCTGCTTGAGTTCAGCCTGTTTACCGGGCAGCCGCTGCTCCACATCGGGTTTGCGATCTGGGGTGATACCGCGCAGCCCACCCCCGCCCACCCCTGACTGCTTGCCGCCACCAGTGGCACCGCCCTGCGGATCAGTGGAGCTGTCTTTCACAGTTCCCTTTTCAAAGGGGGATTGCACCAGCCGCGTGGGGGTGTCGCGCCCCCCCTTGCCAGTCGCCTCTTTTTCAACAAACTGACCTGATGATTTGCCAGAGCGCCCCTCACCGGAACGCCCCCCCACCTCGTTGTTGTTGGGCATCACATTGCCGGTGATGCCTTTGGCGGACATATCGTCCATATTGCCATCACTCACTCCCCAGCCGATCCCTAGATCAAAGGCGCTGAGCGAGGAACCAGTGGAGTCCTCCACATCCTCCATATCTGCGATATCATCGATCAGCTCGCCAATAATATCAGTCAGTTCCTCAGGTAGATCCTGCAGTGGCACATCCGGCATCAGACCCGACTCCTCGCCATTCCACTTGATAAAGTCGCGGGCATCGGAGAGCCAACGCTCCAGGTTGGTCTCAATGCTCTCAGCCTGCTCGCCCAGCAGCTCTTCGCCGACTGTCGCGATCTCAATGTGCTTGCGTTCAAGCGCGTCACCAGTCTTCTGCAGCTCTTCGATCATCTCTATCAGCTCATCGGCCATAGTGGAGTTGGAGAAATCCTGATTCTCCAACTTAGAGAGATCGTTAAAAGCGGCTTGAAAGAATTTAGCAAACTCCTGCTCCCTGGCTGCTAGATCACCGAGAAGCTTTTCATCCTCTTCGGTCCAGTCCTCCGGCTCTTTTTTGTCGATTGCCTCGGTGTCAGCCAAAATCTTGCGCTGTTCCTCTTTGAATTCTGAGATGTCTTTCTTCAACGCCTGAAGTTTGTCAAAGAGCCTCTGATCCTGCCCCTCTTCAGCCAGCTGCTGCTCTTTGAGCTCCTGAAGCGATTTATCAGCGGTGACCGCGCCGAGAATCCGTTGCAGGGCAAAGATAATTTCACTCTGCTTGAGTACCACATCGTTGAGTTCCGCATGACGGCGGTCATCTTTATAGCTGGCGATCAGCGGTAGACGGAGGATCAGGGGCTGGGAGCGGGTGTTCTGAAGCTCAGTAATGCTCTCGCTCAGACCCTTGCGGATCTTTTTCTTGCTGTAGAGATCGCCCGCTAGAGTGGCACCACGCACAATGCGGTCATGCACCCCCTGCTGACGCTGCTGGATAACCGCAGCGATCCGCTCCTTGCGATCCTTCTCAACGCGCGCGGCCACCCAATCGCGCAGGGCTTTCTGTGTGTCGAGTGCTTCGGTGAGCAGCGCGAAAAGACGCACATATGGGTCGTCTTTGTCGCCAGTGAGCATCTCTTTCCCAAGATCCGCAATGTGGATGGTCAAAGGGGTCAACACAACTCCGCTCTGAACCGGGTCATGGTTGTCGTAAACCCGGGCCCAGAGTTTGTAAGAGGCGTTGCGGGCAAAGAGGGTTTCGTCGATCGTGAGTGCGCTAACCTCAGCGCGCTCGCGCTTGATGGTGCGGTAGTTGATGCGCTTGATCAGCCTCTCCTCCTGATTCTGCATGATATACAGCTCCAGGGCGGTGATACCAAAGTCATCGCGTTCCTCCAAGCTCAGCGCCAGGGTCTGACCCATGGCTGCCGCCACATTAAGCTCACGGTTAAGGAAACGCACCTCCGGGGTGCGGTCATTGATCCTGGTCAAGCGACACTGCCAGACCCCAGTGTGCATCAACCCGCGCTTATCTTTGACATCCAACGCCAGGGTGGTGTTGGCAATCATTTCAAAGGCGATTTCAGCGGTTGCGTTTGTGACAGGTTGGTTGTCCTGAAAAAAGACGATCTGCTGCTCCTCAGAGGCATTGCTCTGCACAGTCACCCGCGAGCCTTTAAGGACTTCGATCTCGCGTTTGTGGGGGCCGATGCTCCACGGCTTGTCACCTGTGTACTCCGGCGGAGTGACGGTCAGGATCAGCTCTTCCATGCGCGGACGCTGAATGACTGAGATGGTATGCCAGCGACTTTGATCATTGCCGTTACGCAGAGCGTAGCGGGTTTTACGCGAAAGATCGCGTAGTTCAAAGACAAAGCCATCAGCACTACCACGCATGGGATAGAGCAGCGGAGCCCCATCCTCCTGAATCAGGATCTCAAGCGCCGAAAGATCACGGCCATGCTTGGTGGCATTGGCAGTGATGAGACATGGTGTGCCTTCAATCAACTCTGTGTCGCCAGGCTGCACTGAGAACTGGGTGAAGTTCAGCGGCGTTACCGAGGTGGCGGGATGCAGGAAGCGCAGCAAAGCATTCTTGGCATGCGCTCCAAAGGGAACGAGATATGCCAGGCAGAGCAGCAGCGCACCCGCGCACCAGATGGCAGCGGGTTTCAAACCTGCGTGCTGCCAGACCCGCTTGAGCTTGAATCCCTGGCAGGTGGTAGCCGCAGAGCCGACAAACAGCTCTTTGATGTAAGCCGGAACCGAGGCTGAGCGATCAAAGTGAACGGCATTGATCAAAGAGTTGTCATCAATGCCAAAGCGTTGTTCCAGATAAACCGCCATCTTGGCACTATCAACCGGCGCACGCCAGTAGAGATAGAAGAGGCGGGCTATACCGCTGAGAACCGCCGCCACAAAGGCCGTGGCAACGGCTGCCCTTGTCAAGGGTGTGAGGTTGAAAAGGTTGTCCATTGCCAGCACAACACAGGCAGCGGTCAGCAACCCCGCGCCCGCCAGCAGGAGCAGGCGCAGGGAGAGACTGAGGCGGCGGTGCAGCGCCGCTTTAGTCAAGGTCGCGTATAAAGGTCCACGGTTCATGGTCATCTCCTAGCAGAGTGCCGGACTTAAAAGTCCGGCACTCTGCTAATTACAGCGGCAAAGCCGTTTGCAGCACTATCTGTTTAATCTAGGAGTTTTTCTGACTTCGGAGAAGTTCGAAAAACTCCTAGCTGGATATCCAGCCTTTGTCCGGGTGACACTGCTTCGAGCAATGGAGTTGTCAGCAGTTTACGGTTTTTTTCACCCCCCTGCTGTTTGTGCCGTATCAGAATTGAACGGCGGTCGATCTTCCACTCTGAACCAGCCAGATGCCAGCTCCAAACCTCCAAGTGCCATAGGAAGCCGCCGGGAGTCCATTTCTCAGATTCATAATACTCTGCTCGCCGTTTATATACAAGCGCTTTCGCAAACTTGCGGTTCCCGCGCAGCCCTAGAATCCAGCGCTCGTTGAAGAAATCATCGGCCAGCGGAAACTTCAGATTGATGTCCGCCAAATCCTCGGCCTGCAGCGGGTCACCGCTTGCTTGAGCGGTGGGCACAACATCGGAGAGTCCGCAGAGCACATGGGTATCGGTCAGTACGCAGAGGTCATAGCTGCCTGGCAGGAGTGTGCCGAAATCAAAGCTGCCATCCTTTGCAACCTTAGCGAAAACAGGCTGCTCGCGGGCGTTGTCCAGCGCAGTCACAGAGATAAGCGTACCAAACCCCGTCACCTTGCCACTGATCGGTCCCCCACCTGCCACAGCATTCGCAGTTAAGCGGATGCGGCTTACATAAATGACATCATCCAAGATCTCTTCTTTCGTTCCTTTGATCTGGCGTGTAAGGAAGATCTTGCGTTTAGCAGCCTCGGATTTAAAGTTGAAGGCAACTGATATCAAATGTCCTGTGACAACACTACCACTCACCAGAGTGACACTGGTTTTAAAGTTTATCAAGGGATATTGCCCATCGAGGTAGACCTTATCAGCCTTGCCCGACTCTTTAAAGACCCAAGGCCGCTCCATGGTGGCGCTCTCAACCAGCTGCTCAATGGAGACAATATCATCGAGGTTGAACTTCTGCTGGCGGTTGTCACCGAGTGCCACCATGGTCAAAGGGCGGGCGCCAATAAGGCTCAGTTCACCGGAGAACACAGCGCCATCAGAGTCGGTGATCACAGCCGGTGTGCTGCTAGCCGTGGTGGCGCACAGCGTCATCACGGCGGCGAAAATCAAAATACGCAATCTTGAATGTAGTTTCATAAATTCTCTCCGTAGGTCCGATTTCCAATCGGACAGTTGCGTAGGTCCGATTTCCAATCGGACAGCTGCGTAGGTCCGATTTCCAATCGGACAGCTGCGTAGGTCCGATTTCCAATCGGACAGTCACGTAGGTCCGATTTCCAAATCGGACGGCTGCGTAGGTCCGATTTCCAAATCGGACAATCACGTAGGTCCGATTTCCAAATCGGACGGCTGCGTAGGTCCGATTTCCAAATCGGACAATCACGTAGGTCCGATTTCAAAATCGGACGGCTGCGTAGGTCCGATTTCTAAATCGGACAATCACGTAGGTCCGATTTCCAAATCGGACAATCACGTAGGTCCGATTTCCAAATCGGACGGCTGCGTAGGTCCGATTTCCAAATCGGACAGCTGCGTAGGTCCGATTTCCAAATCGGACAGCTGCGTAGGTCCGATTTCCAAATCGGACAATCACGTAGGTCCGATTTCCAAATCGGACGGCTGCGTAGGTCCGATTTCCAAATCGGACGGCTGCGTAGGTCCGATTTCCAAATCGGACAATCACGTAGGTCCGATTTCCAATCGGACAGCTGCGTAGGTCCGATTTCCAAATCGGACAATCACGTAGGTCCGATTTGGAAATCGGACCTACGGCATCGCCGCATATTCGTCCAACCAATCGGCACATCGATATGCGTAACCATCCAACTCCAACCCAGTCTGCGCGGCATTCTTCGCAATATACTTCCTAAATGCCCTCAGTTCTCCGGCATTTCGCACAATGTGATCATGGCTGTCCCTCTGCCACAGCTGACCTTTTCTTCCCATCAGCTTATTAATCTTCACTGCCGTATGTTTTTTGATTGATTGCAGAATATGCTCCAGTGAAAAATTGCACAAGGGAGTAATCAACGCATGAACATGATTGGGCATGATGACTGCATCTCCTGTCCAACATCGCTCCCCGTTAAAGAAAAACAGTGATTCAAGTACTATTCCAGCACACTCCGAACTACGCAGGCTGCATGCCCCATGTCCTGCATCCAGACAATCATGAAATTTACGGTGTTGAAGCCTTTCAATCTCCCGCCGCTCTGCAAACGGAACTCTTTCATAAGCGACCCTCCTATCATCACCTTCCAGCATTGCGTCAACACCATGTTCAGCCAACCAGCTTTCCCGCTCTTCTTTCCAAATTTCACTGATCTCTATTGGAATCGAATCATTTAGCCGCCAGGTTACAAAATAACACGCGCCCTCCTGTCTCCAATGAGGCAAATGCCGCCGATAAACCTCAACACATTCATGTGGATTAAACGGTTTGAATACTGGTTTATTCAGTTTCATTAAACACCCTCATGGCAAATCAATTTCCAATTGAACAATCACGTAGGTCTGATTTCCAAATCGGACAGTCACGTAGGTCCGATTTCCAAATCGGACAATTGCGTAGGTCCGATTTCCAAATCGGACGGTCACGTAGGTCCGATTTCCAAATCGGACGGCTGCGTAGGTCCGATTTCCAAATCGGACGGCTGCGTAGGTCCGATTTCCAAATCGGACAGCTGCGTAGGTCCGATTTCCAAATCGGACAGTCACGTAGGTCCGATTTCCAAATCGGACGACTGCGTAGGTCCGATTTCCAAATCGGACAGTCACGTAGGTCCGATTTTCAAATCGGACGGCTGCGTAGGTCCGATTTCCAATCGGACAGTTGTTGCGTAGGTCCGATTTCCAAATCGGACCTACGTCATCAGCGCATATTCGTCCAACCAGTCGACACATCGATATGTGTATCCGTCCAACTCCAACCCTTAAAAGGTTAGATGGTTAGAAGCCCGCTGCTTTAGTAAACATCATTGTCAATCCGTTGCATGTGACCATCAATATTGCTAGATGCAATCCTTCCTGCTTGATAATCATTCTGCGCTTCCTGCACGTCCTGCGCAAGCTCTAACTCTCGAAGTGCGCTATACTCTTCTGCTGTTGTCTTCATGAAAGTGCTCCTTAAAAGTGCTTTTAACAATACGCTTATGAGTGTTGTTTGTCAAAGCTGCAATTAGCTTATTGACTCTCACAAAACCATTAAACATGTCTATGTCACAAACAAACAAGTTTTTAAACAATTAATTCCGTGGCTCTGTGTTTCTGACCAGCTCCGCATAGCCGCCCGTCTGAAAGCTCAGTTGGTCGAGGTTGAAAAAGCGCGCAAAGCTGTGGAGGTGCAGCTTGCGGAACTAATAAAGCTAGGTGATGCAATCATATTCGATAGCCTCAAAAAGGGCCAACCTTCTTCCTGCCTACTTGGAGATGTGTTGATAGAGGTTAAAAAGGATATTGGTGAGAGCTGGTTCTATTATTGGTTGAGATCTCCGCTGGGAGAGCAGTGCATCACATCGCTGGCACGTGGAGCTGTCCGGAAGCGTATGTTGTTCTCGCGGTTAGCTGAAGGAAACATCGATTTACCTGATTATAAAACCCAGCAACTGGCATCCGCCGCGTTAGCAGAGCTCAACCCTATGCGCACATCTATTGAGCGGCAATTAACCGAAATTGACCTGCTGCCGCAGAAAATTCTCTCTGAGGCATTTGGCAGCGATCCGACTGCTACGAAGTGAGCTTAGAGTTTTTAGTAGGTCCGGTTTCCAACCGGACTGTCCGGTTGGAAACCGGACCTACGCAAGAGATACTGAATAAACCGAGATTTTCAACACAGTATGTCCGCCGCTATGCGGTGGACACAATTGAAGAGCCGCAGAGATCCGGTTCCTGAAACAGAACGCAAAACTTAAAAACACTAAGATTTAAAGAAAGATGATAAATGAATAAACCGAAAAATAAAAAGCAACCCAAGAAGATTGCCTCAACCAAGTCGCTCTCCTCTTTTGTGAAGAGCATCTGCGATATCATGCGGCGTTCCAACTGCGCCAGCGCGTTGCAGTATGTGCCGGAGCTGACCTGGATTCTGTTTCTGCGGATTCTTGATGAACAGGAGTCGCGGAGTCGTGATGAAGCGGAGGCTGTTGGAGCTGAGTTCTCAGCGGCATTGGTGTCTCCATATCGCTAGCCTGTGAATTACCCAAACGCGCAGCGTTTGTTACTAAAGCAGCGGGCTCTTAACCATACAACCTTCAATAAGAGCGAAGTGCTTTCGCATATAACATAAACTCATTTGGTTGCCACAACTAGCTGCTTTAGAACAGATTAAACCGCCGCCGTAAAAACCACTCTGTTAACAGCAGCATCACAACGCTGATAAAGAAAAAAGGCGTTTCAAAGATCAAAAAACGCTCGCGGCGCACAATGTTCTTGCGTATAGCTTCGAGCAGGCTCTCTTCTAGGTGTTCGACCTCATTAGGGGTGAAAATATGTTTCTCGCTGCTGAAGTTACGGAAGGTTTCACGGTTAGAGCGGATAAGCGCATTCTCTGCCAAAATATCGCCGACCAACAGGAACTTGTAGCGCGTGCGCAGCACCTCCTGCCCATCCTGGGAGGTGACGCGCAACACATACCTTCCAGGCTGCAGACCGGGCAGATCGGCCATGAAACAATCTGATTTCTTTTCAAACGCAAGCGAGGCCACCGGTGTCTCGCCATCCACAAAAAAGAGATCGGCTTTAACAGTCAGCTGCGCATTAGTTGCCACACCGACTTCAGAGGAGGGATGACGCGCAATGGCGGTCACCGCGACACTTTCGTTCACAGCCAGTTCGGTTTTCGGCAGTGCCACTTTGAGCAGGTCAACATCATCATCCGGGTTCTTGGAAAAGGCGATCAACTGACGCCAGAAGCGGCTGAAATTCTCATCCCTTCGCTCAGGTGCGCCCCACTGATGAAAGGTGTTGCTGAGCAAGGCCACCACCTTGCCGCGGCCATAGGGCTGCCAGACCATCAGCGGCTGTCGCGCATCCTCCACGGCCCACAACAGGACTTTCGCGCTGGCTTTAACCCCTTTCACCTGGTTGATGCCGCTGAGGGTGAAGTCAACGGCGCTGCTATTAGCCGCGATGATCTCACGGATCTGCTCCACCAAGGCATTATCAGCACCCTGATCCGGCAGCACCTTAAATGTTCCGGCACAATAGGAGTCCTCCAGCGTGACCACCGGCAGCATACGCACCAGCGGCGAGCCTGCTGACAGTTTGCCATAGGACTCTGTGCCGGCCAGGCAGACCAGAGTGCCGCCTTTGTTGACATACTGCTCCAGCACCAAGGCCTCAGCTGGTGAGAGTAGCTCTCCATTATGTGATCCAAGAATCAGGCAGGTGACATCCTTGAGCTGATCAGCGTGTTTAGGCAGCCCCTCATTAAAGGCCGGATTCATCTTATGACCGCGCAGGCGATAGCTGTTATCCGCAACCTTATAAACTGCGGTGAAGATTCCCTCCTTCTCTTTCAAGAACTCACGCAGCAAGGGGCGGAAGCTGTTATTCAAGAGCGGAAAATAGACCGCAATCTCGTCCTTGGCTTTCACGACTTCGATTGCCAGCTCCCTTTCGTTATTCAGCTCTGTGACCTCATCGGGAAAGTGCTCACAGGAGATCCGAATAAGATGCACGCCGGTTTTATTCAGCGTGATACGGACCTTCTCGGTGTGCAGACGTCGGCTGCCCAGGGTGAGCGACGCAGTGTGAACCACTGCATTGTCAACCAGCACCTTAAACTCCGCCTGTTTCTCGGTGGGGTAACCCTGCAGCAACAGCGGAATATCCAGCACCATCTCTTCACCTTCGCTGATTTTGGCGGGCGCCTTAAACTGCTCGATCCCAAGATCCTTGACCTGGGTCATATCCGTGCCGATCTGCACGCTCATAATCGGCACCGAAATCCCACTGCCCTTGAACTCCGAGTGATCAAGACCATCGGAGAGCAGAATGATAGCTGAGGTGCTGTTGAGCCCGAGATCCTTATCGATCTGAGCGATGGCCTGTTTTAGATCAGTCCCCCCCTCCGGTTTCAGGGCCGAGGCGGCCTCCGGTTTTTCCAAAATCCGGCACTGGCTGTTAAACGCATAGAAAGTCAGCGGATAATCGACGAGTTGTTTGAAGCGGTTTTTCTGGATAAACTCAACTGCCTGTTCCAGCCGCGACTGGCGGGCTGGGAGATCGCGGGTCGACATGGAGGCAGAGTGGTCGAGCAGGAAAACCAGGTGGGATTTATCGACATTGCGCTCTTCAGTCATGCGCCCAGGGCAGAGCAGCATAAAGGTCACGATCAGGAGCGTCAGCACCCGCATGGTCAGCAGCAGCGTGTGCTGCCACGCTGCCACGGACGGGTTGTGGTGACGATAAGACCAAGTGGCAATAGCGGCTGAAATAATCAGCAGCGCCAGTATGAGCCAGAGCGGGAGTATGGGGTAGAATGAGAACATGGAAAAATTCAAATTTTAAAGTGTGCGAGTGCTCAAGTTCATCTTCAAAATAAGAACGCGAAGCATCGCTGCTTAAGCTTTTTTAAACCGCGCTTCAAGTTCCGCAATCCGCTTAAACTGCGGTGATTATAGCATACTTGGCAAGGCACGCACAAGATAACCCGTCTACGCCAACGGGATTTTTAAGATAAAAAAGTGTGGGTAAGAAAATTGGGTAGCGTTATTTTTTGAGCTAAAAATGTTGAGGCAAAAAACATGGGAGTGTGATAGTTGAAAGATAAAGTAGCACAGATGTCTCGGCTGTGAATTCCACGACATAAAAGCGGCTTGACATTATAAATGATAACGACATATGATATCGGCATGAGAACAATTGTAGACATACCGGAAAATATTGTAAAAACCCTTGATGAAATCAGTTCATTCGAAAATCGCTCACGCGCAGCCTTAATCCGCGACGCGCTGAAAAGCTATCTGAGTGATCACTACACCAAAGAAAGTTCAAATGCTTACGGTATCTGGAAGGATGAAATCGTTGACGGGGTTGAATTTCAGCGTAACCTCCGTAGTGAATGGAGTGATTAATGAAGGCTGTATTTGACACAAATATTCTTATCGATTATCTCAACGGTTTTGCGCAGGCAGAAAAAGAACTCTCGCTTTATGAAGAGAAGCTCATAAGTGTAATAACCCGAATTGAGGTTATGACTGGGGCTAGAAATAAGGAGGAGGAGCAAGTCCTGCACAAATTTCTTTCATCTTTTACTGTAATCGGATTGGATAGCGGAATTGCCAACCGGACAATCGAACTTAGACGTAAATTCCATCTAAGAATTCCTGATGCTATTATATATGCGACTGCACGGGAACAGGGATGTATAATCGTTTCAAGAAACACCATGGATTTCAAAACAGATTGGCCGGATGTACGGGTGCCATATAAACTCTAAAACAGGTTCAGGCCCAGTTTAGCATAACGCGATTTCCAGCCTGCGCATTTGTTCATCCAGCGCTTGATAACTCTTAAGGCCTAGCAGTTTAGCGGCATCGGTCTTATTTCCTTTGCCCTATCTTTGGGGTGTCATTCAGGAAATTTATTATTCATGTTTTGTTGGATTACTGAATTTTGCTGAACAACCACTATCTTTTATTCTAAGGACCTCCGACTATAATAGATGCCCCTTGAGTTCCAGAGGATCGCTGTTGGCCGAATGCGCAGTGTTTTCTGATGGGACAGCCATCGCACTGCGGATTGCGCGGGGCGCAGCGTGTCTGACCAAATGCGACCAGATAAGAGTTCCATGTGATCCAATAGCGCAGGGGCAGTATCTCACGCAGTTTCATCTCGGTTTCAAAGGGGTTTTTGGTTTCTAACAACCCTAGCCGATTGGTGATTCGGTGGACATGCACATCAACGCAGATCGCCGGTTTGTTAAAGCCTAACGCAACCACCAGGTTGGCGGTTTTACGTCCAACCCCTGGCAGTTCGCAAAGTTTCTCCACAGTATCAGGAATGATGCCATTGAATTTTTCCTGCAGCACTGCCGGCAGCTTTTTGAGGTGTCGGGCTTTGTCCCGGAAAAAGCCCACCGGGTAGATGATCTGCTCCAGCTTAACTTGAGGAATTTTCTCCAGATCAGCGGGGGTGGTCACTCTTTGAAAAAGTCGCTCGCAAGCTGCCGCTGTGCAGGCGTCTTTGGTCCGGGCACTCAGGATGGTGCCAACAAGGATCATAAAGGGGTCATTGGTCTGGGCCGCGACCAGATCCATGATCGGGGCGCGGTTGACAGTGAACTCCTTTTTGAGTGCCTTGTTGACAATGGGTATATCTGCAATAGTCATCGTTTCTTTCGCGACGGAGGCATTGCTTGTTACTAAAAGCAGCCACTTCGGCAGTTCGGCAAGCTCACCATAGGCAAGCTCAGGACAGGCCGTCACTTAGGCTACTAGAAAAAAACAATTAATTGTTCTTTCCAAAAAGTTATCTATTTGTGAGGTCGTCTAATTCTAATGTCGTTATCGTAAACCGGAGGCGCAGCCGAACTCCAGTATGTCCGGTTTCCAACCGGACATACGTTGCTCCCGCGCCAGAGACGCGACCTTTCCCCTTTAGCATTTCTTCACTATGCGCAGGGTGCGGATTTAGGCTCTTAACCATCCGGCCTTCAATCAGAACGAAGAGCATCCGCATATTGCACAAACTTATTTGGTTGCCTGCCTGTGGCTAGACAGGCGGCGGCAAGCTGCGTTATGGGTAGGGCAATTCGTTCGCCTGCTTTGACCAGGGTCTCGATTCCCCCGGCACTGTTGGCCAGCAGGTCGGCATCGAAAATGATTCTGTTCTTTTGAAAGAGCAGCACAATCGTTGAACCGCCGAAATCAAAGTAGCCTTTTTCCTGCATCCTTTGCACCATAGTACCAGTGTAGGTCTGATGGATTCCAGCTACGCCAAAGGCACCGATCTCCATGAAGGCAATCTCTCCGAATTTTTCGGTTTCGATCAATGTATATGCGCGCCTGTTGCGACAGAAGATGCGTTTCCGTGCGCGCAATGCAATTGGGTTGACCGAGTGATACTGGCCTTTGACGCTCACCTGCGCGGTAACACGCCCGTCACAGGGAAAATGAAAGCGGTGATAATCCGCTGGACAAAGCCGGACAACAGCCGCGTCCCCATCATTAAAATTGTCGATGGGAGTGTCAAAGAGATAGCGCAGAGGGCTGTCAACACCTTTGACATGCACCGGGCTGTCGCCCTGCATGTCTTGGTAGACCAGCAAACGGCCGTCAGCGGGGCTCAAAAAGCACTCCGTATCAGATGGGATGGGGCGGGCACCATCTTTCAGCTTCCTGATAAAAAAGTGGTTGAAACTGCAAAACTGATCGGGAGAGGTGGCAAACTCGCTCGCATCAATTTTCAGGGCAGTGATCGTTTTTTGGATTTTAGGTTTTGAAAGGAGCGAGTTAAAGTACCAACCCAAGATACGGCTGGGCAACGATGCGCCAAAGAGCAGCGGCGCACAGATCTTGCCGCTCAGGCTTTGATAGGCCCATTGAACAGCAGCGTCGCCCATGACCGTCTCGCGGCAGAGCGCCCCAGTTTGTCGGTCAAAATATTCAATTCTGTTGGTTTGTGGTGTCATTGTGTTTCCACCTTGCTCGGATGCACGGTTTTTTGGAAGAAAGGGCCAGCTACTTTAGGGCGAATTCGCCTTGCAGGCTTTGGTTGAGCGGCTGCAGACCCAGGCGCTGATAGCAGAGTGAGGTAGCCACGCGGCCTTTGGGTGTGCGTTGCAGGTAACCCTCCTGAATCAAATAGGGTTCGTAGACCTCTTCAATCGTGTCGGTCTCTTCACCAACAGAGACCGCGATGGTGCTTAAGCCAACTGGACCGCCATTGAACTTGTGGACAAGAGTCTCCAGTATACGGATATCCATCTCATCCAGCCCTTTGGGATCGATTTCCAGCAGTGAAAGGGCATCTGCGGCAACAGGTTGCGTGATATGGTTGTCGGCGCGCACCTGCGCAAAGTCGCGTACACGGCGCAGCAGATTGTTGGCAATTCGCGGGGTTCCGCGTGAGCGTGCGGCAATCTCTTGAGCACCATCGGGCTCGATGCTGATGTTGAGTTTGGCAGCGGAGCGGGTGACAATATAGGTGAGGTCAGCGAGTTGATAGTAGTCGAGCCGATTGGTCAGGCCGAAGCGCGACCGCAGTGGGGCGGAGATCAGGCCGCTGCGGGTGGTGGCGCCGACCAGGGTAAAGCGCGGCAACTCCAGACGCACGGAGCGGGCGTTCGCTCCTTGATCAATCATGATGTCGATCACAAAATCCTCCATCGCAGAGTAGAGATACTCCTCAACGGTGCGCTGCATACGATGGATCTCGTCAATAAACACCAGGTCGCCGGGTTCCAGGCTGGTCAGCAGACCGGCCAGGTCGCCTGGTTTGTCAATCACAGGGCCGGAGGTGGTTTTAACATGCACACCCATGGCCTCGCCGAGGATAAAGGCAAGAGTGGTTTTTCCGAGCCCCGGAGGGCCGGAGAGCAGCACATGATCGAGCGGCTCCTTGCGTTGTCGGGCTGCCTCCACTGCGAGCATCAGGCGGTCACGCACCTTTTCCTGGCCAATGAAGTCGTCGAAGCGGGTCGGACGCAGCGTATTGTCAAAGTTGGCGTTGCGCTGATTGAACTCTTCGGCGGTGTGGGTTGTCATGATTATGTCGTCTTTCGTAAAGGTGGGCTGCAACCAATCACCAGTGCATTCGCACTGGTACGCCTGCATCGTGCAGCTCTTTTTTGAGCTGTGCGATGGTAGTATGACCAGTGTGCAGGATGCCGGCCACAATGGCAGCATCGGCGTGGGCTATGCTAAAAGCGTCGCGCAGATGCTCTGCGCATCCGGCGCCTCCGGAGGCTACGACCGGGACAGAGACGGCATCGGCGATCAAGCCGGTGATAGTCAGCTCAAAGCCGTTGCGGGTGCCGTCGGCATCCACTGAGTTCACCACGATTTCGCCGGCGCCCAGCTCTTCGGCGCGCCGGGCCCAGTCGACAGCATCAATGCCGGTGTGTTCGCGATAGCCGCGGGTGGTGATCTCATAGCCGCTGGGGCATTGCTCCAAATTATCGGTTTTGACAGGATCCATGCCCAGCACAATGCACTGGGAGCCAAAGGCGCGCGCGCCCTCGCTTATAATGGAGGGGTTTTTGACTGCCAGTGAGTTGACGGAAATCTTCTCCGCTCCGGCCAGCAGAATGCGCGACATGTCCTCAATGGTGGAGATGCCGCCGCCCACAGCAAAGGGGATGCGGATCGAGCGTGCGACTGAACGGATCATCTCGATATCAATCGGGCGGTGCTCCGCCGAGGCGGTAATGTCATAAACGACCAGCTCATCACAGCCCTCGTTGGAGTACATGATGGCCATTTCGACTGGGTCGCCGAGATCGATATTGTTTTTAAATTTCACGCCTTTGGTGACGCGGTTATTGATAACATCCAGGCAGGGGATAATACGTTTCGTCAGCATAGTATACTTTAAGTTCCAGGGTTGGTGTTTTCGGGGTTAGGGTGTCCATTGAACAAAATTTTCGAGGAGTTTCAGTCCGATACGCCCCGATTTCTCGGGATGAAACTGGGTTGCGACCAGGTTATCGACTGCAACCATGGAGGCAAAGGTCACATCAGCGTAGCTGGTTGTACCGATGATAATCTCATCCTGTTTGGGAGCCGGGTAGTAGCTGTGGACAAAGTAAAACTCACTCATGTCGGCAATACCGCGCAGCACAGGGTGGGTGCGGGCGAACTTTAGTTGATTCCAGCCGATTTGGGGAACTTTCTCAAATGGATTCTCGGGTTGAAAGCGCGGAACACGGCCGGGCAGTAGGCCAAGGGTGGGAGTGCCTCCATCTTCTTCCGAGAAATCAAACAATATCTGGGTGCCGAGGCAGATGCCGAGAAAGGGTGTCCCGCGGTCGATGACCTCGCGAATGGGGTCAATCAGCTTCAACTCGGAGAGGTGGCGCATAGACGCGCCAGCTGCGCCGACCCCGGGGAAGATCACGCGGTCGGCTTTTAAGATGGTTGCGGGGCTCTGGGTAACTTCAACCTCGCAATTCAGTGCTTGAAAAGCCAGTTTGACGCTGGTTAGATTGCCTGCGTTATAATCAACAATCGCTATCATAAAAAATTGAGTTCTGTTGGTTCAAATCAAGGGTACATTTTCAGCTAGGAGCCTTGAAAAGTCAATTACTAACTAAAGCAGCTAGCCGCTGTAACGAAATTGAGTTTGTGTGATGTGCGGAAACTCTGCGCGAGGAATAGTTTTTACGGTAAAAAATGGGTGGTAAAAAACATTGGTTAGCCAGCCTGTTGGCAGGCTAAACCATGCGGATCGCCTCTTTGAGCAGATCGCGGTTCATTTCATGAACCTCGATCTTGCTTCCGATGGGGTTGGGCAGGGTGACGCAGAGATCGCCGCCCAGGTGTTCGCGGAACTGCTCGAGCCCTTCCAGAAGATCGGGCTCGCCCTCTGAGTTGAGTCGTCCCAGCAACTCGGAGCTTGTTGCAAGGCCGCAACCTTGCAATCCGTTGATAATGGAGGTGAACTCTGCCTGAGAAATGCGGTTTTCGAGCATAGCGTAAGCACTGTCAATCGCGATCCCGATGGCAACTCCAGCACCGTGGCCGATACTGAAATTAGAGATCAGCTCCAGACGGTGGGCGGCCCAGTGGCCGAAGTCGAGTGGGCGCGCACTGCCGAATTCAAAGGGGTCGCCTGAGGTGGCTATATGGTTGAGATGCAGCTGAGCGGTGCGGTACACAAGCTTTTCCATCACCCCCTGGTCGCGCTCTTTTATACGCTGCGCATTTTCGCAAAGCCATGTGAAAAACTGGCAGTCAGCGATAATGGCCACCTTAAAGGCCTCAGCAACTCCGCTGACCCACTCTTTAAAGGGCAGGGATTTAAGAAACTCAAAGTCGTTGATCACAGCGAAAGGCGGGGCAAAGGTGCCAATAAAGTTTTTGGTGCCGCCATCATTCATGCCGTTTTTAACCCCGACCCCAGCGTCGTTCTGGCCCAGCACGGTTGTGGGCAGGCGCACCAGACGGAGACCGCGGTGGACCAAGGCCGCGGCAAAGCCAGCCATGTCCAGTACTGAGCCGCCACCAATGGCAATGATATAGCTTTGGCGGTCCAGATGCTCGAGGCCAGCATAGGTCATAATCTCGCGGACACTTGACCATCCGTTCTTAACATTCTCGCCGCCTGGCACAATCATCGGCGGTTTAACCAACTCAATTGCGCCGGCATTGCTTGCAAACCAGCGGTTGAGCTGTTCCAGCAGCGCGGGATTGGCTGCCACAACTCCGGAGTCAATCACCACCAAGGCGCGGGCCGCTCCATCGGGGCGACTGGGCATAGTTTCAGCGAGCAGAGAGTTGTCCAAATCAAACACATGGTGGGTGAAGTGAACAGAGTATTCAAAAGAAACCGTAAATTTTTGATGGATAGTTGTCATATCTGTGTCTGTCATTTTTTGCCTATAGCTTAATTACTTGATCGTGGTTTCGTGCCTATAACTCGGGGTCGGGGTCGCTATCGGAATCGGTATCGAAAAGCGTACGAGGTCGACCCCGGCTTCCAATGCCGACCCCGACTCTGATGTAACTGACCATCGGTTACCCCATCGTTTTTTCGCAGGGCAGCTGCGCGGCGTGCTTGCTAATCGTTCGACTGGCGGGCTCCTTACAGCTTGCGCAGCATTGTAGCCGCGGTCTTCAATTCCAATCGTAAAATTACGTTCAGTAAATTTTTCGACTACCTTCGACGCCCTTCGACTCTCTTCGACTACCTTCAGCACTCTTCGGCGCGGTGGCGTGGTCACGGTCCGCGCCCTATAGCTACTTGAGCAACATGGCCTTCAATTCACTTGCAAGCTCTAGCAGCGACTCTGCTTTTAACGGAAGGGTGGTGAAAAGAGCGGTTTCACAATCAGGGCCAGCTAATCCATGGGTGCCTTTGATCCGCGAGGTGTCTTGCGAGGTACGAAAGGGGTTTGAACCAAAAAAAAGTTCGCAAGGATCATACCCTGGTTTGTTATGAATATCAACATGGGCGGCGTAATCAGGGGCTTCGGATGGATTGTGCCACCAGGGGTAGGCAAACCAGTAGCCGGGTTGGGCGGTCATTAGGAGGTCGCCGCTGCGGGGGTGATCAACCTGGAGTTCGCGCTGCCCGGCAACGTCCATCACAGCGGCAACGCCTTCGAGTGCCTGCAGCACCTCAGCCGTTTTCTTGATCGCACTTTGGTCAAAGCAGGTGACCATGGCCACCTGATGGTCAACCACTGCAAAGGCGCGGCTCTGATGCATATCGGGGTAGAGCATTTTTCGGATGCGGCGTGTTTTGAAGAGCCCCGCGTTTCGGAGTGCCAGATTGGGAAAGATGGCATTGCCAGTGACATCGCTGATGGCGTAATCGCCGTAGGCGACAGCATGGTAGCCATTTTCCTGCGCGGTTTTAAACAGGAGGGTCAACTCGCGCCGCAGCTCCTGGGCGGCTTTTTTGCTCTTTGAATGGCGCGTACCGTAACGTTGCAGGTCGTAATCCAGGCAGGGCAGATAGGTGATCAGCAGCTCCGGCGCATCGGCGGAGCTCAGCATGCCAGCAACCGCTTTGGTAATCCAGCGTGAGCTAGCAGTGGAAGCCAGCGGCCCCCAGTAGCGGTGCAGTTTAAAGGGAGAGCCTGTCCATTGCTGCACGCCCGCATAGAGCGACTCTGGTATGCTGCTGCAATCCATGATCATACTGCCGTTGTGTTTGTGGATCGGAGCGGGCGAAATGATCTGATCAACGTTCTCCCCCAGGCTTTGCTGAAAGAAGGTCATGCCAACTGTGCCGCCCTTTTCGCGGAGGCTCTCCCAGAGACGTTCGCCTTCGACAAGCGCCGAAGATTGCTCCCAGAAGAGTGGCCTGCGCAAGGTGCGTTCCATAAAGCCGTTGGCAATCATCCCATGCTGGCCAGGGGGGAGTGCGGTGCGCAGTGTGGCCTGCGCGGTACAGGTAAGTCCTGGGAAAAGAGGGCGAAGAGGTTTTATTTCAAAACCCTCTATCTCCGCCAGGCTGTTATCAATGGCGAAATTCAGGCCAAGACCGGCCACCTGTATGACAAGTATCTTCATTTTTAATCACTCCTCGCCTTAAAGTATTCTCTCAGTGTTGCGAAGAGCTCAGAGTAATATAATGCTGCGCTCTGTGTCCTCTGCGACTCTGTGAGAGATAATTTATCCAGTTATCCTGTTATCCTCTTAAAACAACCGCCCGCCAACATCGTCGCCGCTATCGTAAACCGAAGGCGCGGCTGACCTTTGTAGGTCCGGTTTCCAACCGGACATGTCCGGTTGGAAATCGGACCTACGTTACTTCCGCACCACTTTACTTGCGCGCTCCGCGCTTGGCGCGGATTTAGTCGCTTAGACGCCTATTTTTCACCTCTAAAATTTTTTACCTCAAAAACAGCACTGCCCAATTTTCTTACCCCTCATTTTCTTACCTCAAAATGCAATGCCGCTCATAGAGCGGCTACTACACGTATCGCAGCTAAATATCTTCACCTCTCTCCCAGCAGCAAATCCATCAAGGCTGAACCTTTCATCAAGCCAAGGGAGCCAGACAAAGCGGAGTGTTCATCAAAGGTTTGGACTGCGTCAGGCACCACACCAGGCTGCCAGATCGAAACAGGCACTGGGGTGCGGGTGTGTTTGCCAGTGGCGAGCGGCACAGGGTGGTCGGGCAGCACGCAGAACGCGACCTGATTTCCAGCCTGTTGCATCACTGCTCCGACAATACGACGATCAAAATCTTCAATTGCCTGAATTTTGAGTATTAGGTCTTGGGCATGTGAAACCTCATCCGGCGCCTCGACATGCAGGTATATGAAATCATAGCCATTCGCCAGCGCTTGGAGGGCAGCTTGGGCTTTACCCTCGTAGTTGGTATCGATATAACCAGTGGCTCCGGGCACATGGATGACATCCAGTCCCATGCAGTGCCCGAGTCCTTTGATCACATCAACTGCGGAGATGACCGCGGCTTTTACATTGTAGCGTTGGCTGACGCTGTGAATGGCGCCGGTCCGTCCGCCGCTCCAGGGCCAGATTGCGTTAGCTTTGCGGCCTTGGAGAATTTTGAATGCCTGATTGATCAGACCCCGAAGGAGTGTCGCGGTAAGCTCGGAGTTCTTTGCTTTTGCCTGTGGCAGATGCTCGACAACCAGGTTGCCGTGATTATCATCCGGCTTTTGGCAGATCACCTCTGGGGTGAACTCGGCACCAGTGAGGATCAGCAGGTTACGGTAGCTGACACCGGGGGCAAAGCGGATTTTTTCAGAGCCCAGCGCTTTATTCAGCAAGGCAATCGCCTCCTCAGCATCACACTGAGCAATGTGGCCACCGGAAAAATCGCACAGGATGCCATGGTCATCCACGGAGACAAGGTTCATGCGGAAAGCGATCTGATTGGGTGCGAGCGTGATACCCTGGCTGGCAGCTTCGAGCGGTCCGCGTCCGCAGAGCTCTGTGGCAAGGTTGCCGCCTAGCACCGACATATTGGCCACATCGCTGGAGGTAGGGAAGCCCTCTGGCAGGGTGAGAAATGTCCCACTACGCCCTTTGGCGGCAATTTGATCCATAAAGGGGGTGTGTGCAGCCTGCAATGGGGTGCAATAGTTGAGTTCAGCAATGGGCTCATCAGCCATGCCGTCGCCTAAAAATATTACGGCCTTTTGTTTTTCCATAATGTCGTAACAGTCTTGCAAAAGCGGACGGGTATGTCAATTACGATGTGCAGGGTATGAGCTTTGATTATCAACGTTTGACCAAAAAGACCGGTTTCCGGATACCGCCTTGGCCGCCGCTGTCATGCACACGCACAACCAGGCTTCGCCCCGGTTTGCTCCAGTCGATGACTTGATCAATGCGGATAGAGAACGGCGTTCTCCAGTCATTTGGATTGACACAAGGGTGTTGACCGGCCAGATTGCCATTGATATAGATCCAACACGATTCATCCACAGCACTGAATACTAGGTGGATTTCCTCTCCCTGCCATTCCTTCGGTATTCGCAGGTTGAGCCCATAATATCCGTACCCGTCATAGTCTTTCATTTTTTCCCGAAAAGCCGGATTGATTTCGCTGTAAGGTTGGTGTTCCCAGGCGGAAGTGACCCGGATCGGCTCCCAGTCAGCAACGTCCGCGACCGTAGCCTGCTCCCATTTCTCCGATAGTCCGACGTTATTCTTATCAACCTTGAATTTCCAACGCACCGGTAGAGCCCGGCTGGCCTGAAAATCACGGAACAGCCAGGCTGAGTTGACCCCGGCCACATCACCGAACACCCCCTCAATATTGACGATTAGACGGCGCCAATCAATATTTAAAACCTGGCGATGGGTCACGCGAAAATTCAGCAATTGCCGTGATGCCGAAAATTTGGCATCGCCCGTGGCGATGATGGCTTGGTAGGTCATGCGGCTATGCTGATTGGCCAGTTGCAGGCGGACCAGCCGCTCGCGCGCAGCCGAACTCAGCTCCTTTTCCGCACCGGTGGCTAAAATGGCATCCGTACGGTCGAAATCTTCCAGGGCATAATATTTGTCGAGATCCCACATCAAGCCACGGCGAAAGTTTCCGTACCGTCCTCTTTCGCTGATAATTTTGCTATTGGGTACCAGGCGTTTTTGACAAACCTCCTCTTGCCAATAGGCTTTGAACGCTTTGAATTCAGGTGCTGCGGCGCCATAAATCTGGCTGTACTCATCTAACAGCTGAGTATAGGTCAATTCGCAGTTGTTCATGATCCGCGCAACCATATAATCACCCATGCCGGAGGTCGGCCAAAAATTGTGCATGGAATCAAAATCAGAGCCAATGATGCCTTTTTCAAAGCCGAGCTTGAGCAGCTCAACGTACAGCTTCTCAAAGCCCATCGGCAAACCGCAGTCAACGTGCTGGTAATTTGGCCGTAAGAATAACCGCGTCGCACCGGCTGCATCCCAAAGGTCATACATTGCGGCTGTCTCAGCATAATCAAACACAGAGCCTGGAACAAAACCGATTAAAGTACCTGGGGCAATCTTCTCACGCTGTGGCGGAAAGCGGTAGACGCTATAGGCGTAATAACAAACAGTGACATCCGGCTTAATCGCGCGTGCCAGTGCACTGACTTGGTTGGCAAAGTAGACATATCGGTCAGTGAGATCTTCATCCCATCTCTGTCCCGGCGCTGGCGGCATGTCGAGTGCTCGGCACGCATCGCATTCACAATAATTGCCACTATCATTTTCGCATACGTTGATAAACTCGGAAAGTGGCTTACGGGCTTGCCAATCAACGACAATCTGACGGTGCAGCGCCGGATTGCTGACACACATCTTAACCCGATCCGGCGCATATTTAGGCTTCCGTTTTCCATCGACTAAAGCAAAATATTCAGGATGCTCATCTCCGTAACGGCTCCACCAATCGGTAAAAGCGTGCCCGAACCGAGCATCCATATTATTTCCCATACGCTGTCGTTTCAGCCAGGTGTGCGTATCAATTCGTAAACGTTCGAACTCTGTCTCGTTCAACTGAAAAGGATCTGGCAGGTCTTCATTGTGCTGCTTGACGTTTTTGACCATGCCGGAGCGCATGACGCGTTGGCGCATGGCACCGGGATGCCACGTTCCGCTACCGGTCTGCATGACCGCCCGCGCCCCTTCGGGGAAATAGATGCCGGCATCACCAGGCTCGGTCCACAGAACTCCGAATTGATTCTCTAAAAAATCATAGACAGCAGTCAATGTTCCAGTGCGCCGCAACGTCAAACAAAAAGAGGGCTCGCGCTGGCATTTGAAAAAACCGGCTGCGGCTTCGGTATCCTCGCCATGAAACCAAGCCGCTTGAGTATCGACGGTCCAGCGGGCCTCCTCCAGCAACAATGCATCTGCTGCTCCGGCCGGTTGACCGCCAATATGGAATAGATAGGTGTCTGGATCTGGCGTGTCGACAATCGGAATGGCAACACCGCTTAGGATGGCCAGATGTTTCTGCAGCTCAAGAGCCGCATAGCGTTGTGTGCTGGTTGCCTGCTTTGGCAGTACAATCAGGCTGCGCTGCGGCTGCAGGGCAATTTCAACCGCGCTTATTGCGAACGCACTGGCGATAAACAACACAGAGAGAGAAACTTTTTTCATAAATCAGCCCTTTTTTCATCTAAAAATTTGTTGTTATTCTCTCAGCTCCTATTACAAAAAGCAAGAAACTAAGACAACCATTTTCTCTAATGCAGTTTTCTTGCGAAAGGGGTTGTTATTTTTACGAGCAGAGGCTAAAATGATTAAGATTTTATATTTTATCAACGCAAATCAAAATGGAGAGAATATTTTGAACCGCATACTTTCAACCGCATTTTGCGCAGTTGTTTTAGGAACAGCCGGATGTTGCATGTTTTCCGGATCAAAAGAGGCGCAATGCCCGGAAGAGATTTCCGCAACCGCCGTTGACGAGGTTCCCGCGCCCGAAATACAAGCTGCGCAGTCCGCAGTGCATCCGGATTCACAAGACTGGAGTTCGCTCTTTGATTTGGCACTTTCCAACGCTGATTTTGAACGCGGGGTTTGGTATATTGACGAACAAGGGCGGCTGACGGCTGACAAGGATGAGGCGATTTGGAGCAAGCGGGAGTATGAGAACTTTGTGCTGGATCTTGAGTATTCATGCGCACCGGCGGCCAACAGCGGGGTCTTGATCTATGCGACTGACACAAAAAACTGGATTCCCAACACCGTTGAAATCCAAATTCAGGATGATCTGAACAACCACTGGGACAAAGTGGATGACACCTGGAGGAATGGCGGTCTGTTTGGGCACTGCGCTCCCAAGGTTCGAAATGTGCGCGCAGCCGGTGAGTGGAACCGTATGACGATTACCGCCATCGGACAGAAGATCAAAGTCGCGGTGAACGGCGAGATCACAGTGGATGCTGATTTGGCTGATTGGAAATCAGCCACGACGAATCCGGATGGCTCCGCTATTCCCAGCTGGCTGAATAAGCCTTGGGCTGAGATGCCGACCAAGGGCAAGATCGGCTTGCAGGGCAAACACGGCCAGGCTACAATTTATTTTCGCTCGATCAAAATCAAAGAACTGAAATAATTCGCTGGTAGCGAATTATGTGATTAGAAACAAACGAAACAGCAATACGAGAGGGTTATTATGAAATTTCATCACGTGGGAATACCAGTGTTTGACAAGCAGCAGGATATGGTCTTTGTGGAGGGCCTTAAGGTATGGGTTACGGATTTCGCTGCCAACCAATACAGGGTGGAATATTTATTTTTTGAGCCGGATAGTCCAATGCCAGCGGCAATTCAGGATGATACGCATATCGCGTTTGAGGTTGATGATTTAGAGGCCGCCATGGAGGGCAAAAGTGTTTTAGTGCCGATTTGCGAGCCAATGCCTGGGTTACGTATGGCGTTTATTTATGATGAGGGTCTTGCAGTTGAGTTGATGCAGATCGAGGGTTAGTTGCATCGGGGTCGGGATCGGGATCGGGATCGGACTCGAACTCGTGCGCTTTTCGATGCCGATTCAGCCGCGCCTCCGGTTTATGATAGCGGCGACAATGATGGTTGACGATTTTAAAGAGCGGAGTTTTTAATCGTAATCCGCTATCGCATGCCACGCCGAACAACTGGAAGGCGGGTCGCGCAGCATCGTCAACCAGCATCGAGTGTAATAGCCGCTCTACGAGCGGCATGTGTCGCTCATAGAGCGACTACTACACTAAATGTCGCTCATAGAGCGACTACTACACTAAATGTCGCTCATAGAGCGACTACTACACTAAACCGGTAAACGTTCGATAGACAACTTTTTGGAAAGAACAATTAAGAGAAGAAATTACTATGGCGATGAAAAAATTTATCAATGATCCGACTAACCTGACAGCCGAGTTGCTGGAAGGGCTGGAAATGTGCTTCAGTAATAAGATTAAGATCGTGAGCGAAAAGATCGTCTGTCGGACCAAACCAAAATCCACGGACAAGGTTGCCATTCTTACGCTGGGCGGGGCGGGCCATGAGCCTGCACTGAGTGGTTTCGTGGGCGAAGGCATGCTGGATGCGAGCGTTGTAGGCGATATCTTTGCGGCCCCAGGTGCGCCTAAGGTGCTGGAAGCACTGCGCATGTTCAAACGTGAGGCCGGTATTATTCTGGTGACGCTGAACCACGCTGGCGACCGCATGAGTGCCAGCAAGGCACTCCGGGACGCTGCCAAAGAGGGCATCAAGGTAGTGGAGATTGTTACCTGCGAGGATATCAGCGCTGGGATTGACACGGAGCCGGATAAGAAGCGCGGGCTGGGTGGCTGTGTGCCGCTTTATAAAGTCATCGGTGCCGCAGCTGAGCAGGGCAAGAGTATCGATGAAATTGTGGAGATCGGTGAGCGCTTTCACAGTCAAATGGCTACCCTGGCGGTTGCGATCACAGGCTGTACACACCCGCAGAACGGTGAACCAATCGCGGTTCTTCCCGACGACGAAATGGAGATCGGTATGGGTCAGCACGGCGAGGCTGGCGGCGGACGCAGCAAAATTCTAACTGCGGATGAAACTGCCGAGCGCATGGTGACCGAGTTGATCAAAGCAACAGGGGTGAAATCCGGCGATAGCGTCCTGCTACTGATCAACGGAAGTGGGGCGACGACCTTGATGGAAATGCTGATTGTCTATCGTAAGGCCGGTAAAGTCCTTCAGGAACAGGGTATTTCACTGACCAACGGCTGGTGCGGTGAGATCCTGACGGTTCAGGAGATGGGCGGATTCCAGATGATTCTCTGTAAGTTGGATCAGGATCATAAGGCCCTGCTGAGTGCCAAGACAGCCACGCCGTATTGGAGCAATTAGGAGCTAGGGAGCTGGAGGGGCAAGGGAGCTGGAGGGGTTAGGATAAAGACGTGGCGTGCTGCGAAAAAACGATGAGGTAACTTGAAAGAGATAAGTCGGAGGTCGGAGATCATTTCCGCACGTTTTTCGATACCGATTCCGATAGCGACTCCGACTCCGAGTTATAGACACGAAACTACGATCAAGTTATAGGCAAGACAGATCAGAGACAAATTATGTTAACGATTGATACATTTAAGCAGATGATCGCTGCGGCTGGTGAAGAGGTCAAAGGCAATGAGAAATATTTCTCTAAGCTGGATGCGGATGCTGGTGGCGATGGTGATCACGGCACAGCGATTGTCACTGCTTTTAAAGCTATGGCAAGTGCGCAGGGTACTGACTTTAAAAGCTACGTGAAAGCATTGAGCGAGGCTCTACAGAGTGCGGCCTGCGGTTCAACCAGCACCCTTTACGGCACATGGCTGGAGGGTATGAGCGATGCGGCTCCTGAGGGGGCTGCTAAACTCGATGGCGCTGGTGTTGCGGCAATGTTTAATGGCGGTTTGGAGGAGATTGGATTTGTCACCAAAGCGCGTCAGGGCGGAAAAACTTTGATGGACGCGCTCATTCCTGCGACTGAGGCGTTCCAGGCAGCTCAGGCAAAAGGGATTGCGCACATGTTCAAACAAGCTGCCTGCGCAGCGGAGGCTGGAGCTGAAGCCACCTGCCAGATGCAGGCCAAATTCGGACGCGCCCGCAATCTGGGTGAGCGCTCTATTGGCCCGCGCGATGCTGGAGCCTCTTCCATGGCGTGCATTTTTGCCGCGTTCGCAAAGAGCTTGTGATTTTACGGAAACAAAAAAGAGGAGAAAAAATGGCTGATTTAGATGATTTAAGAGATGGCGCAAAGTTCGGTGAAGGTGTTGCGCAAAAGGCCGAGGGGTTTTTTCTGAAGGGTTGCAACAATCTGGACTGGGGGATGAAAGATCGCATGAGCCGCATCTTTAATCCAGAGTCTGGACGCTCGGTTATGCTGGCGTTTGACCACGGTTTTATCATGGGTCCAACCTCTGGGGTTGAGCGTATCGACCTGACGATTCTGCCGCTGATTGAGCATGCCGACTGTCTGATGTGTGCCCGCGGCATTCTGCGCGCGCTGGTTCCGCCCTCCAGTCGCAAGCCTATCTGCCTGCGCTCCGATGCGGGCTCGTCGATTCTGACCGATCTCAACCACAACGTGATTATTGATGTGCAGGATGCTGCGCGTCTTAACGCCTCTGCCATGGCGGTGATGGTTTCCATTGGCGATGCGGACACCGAGGCTCTGACTGTGTCCAACCTCTACAATGCGGTTGATGCGGGTCAAGCGTATGGCATACCGGTGATGGGGGTGACGGCGGTTGGCAAGACGATGGTGCGCGACGCGCGTTATTTTGCGCTGGCCTCACGCATCTGCGCTGAGAACGGTGCCAATATTGTGAAGACCTACTACACTGAGGGCTTTGACAAGGTGGTGGCCTGCTGCCCAGTTCCGATTGTGATTGCCGGTGGCAAGAAGCTGCCTGAGCTTGAGGCCTTGGAGCTGGCCTACATGGCGGTCCAAGCGGGTGCCGCCGGGGTGGATATGGGTCGCAATGTTTTTCAATCCGATGCTCCCGCTGCCATGCTTCAAGCGGTTGGCGCGGTTGTACACAAGGATATGAAGCCGGTTGAAGCCTTCCAGATGTATAACGACCTAAGCTTTAATGCTAGCGGGAAAGCATATGTTTTCTGAAGATGATCAAGCATTGAAAAAGGATTTTGGGTTGCGCTGCAGTAAAGTGCAGCAAGGGATGCGCGCAGAGGGGCTTGACGCAATTTTGATCAGCACCAACTTGAATAACCTCTATCTTTCAGGTGGGATGTTCACAGGGTTTACCTATCTGCAGGCTGAGGGTGATCCGCTCTTCTTTCCACGGCGGGAGGCGGGAGTGTGCGGGGAGCGTGTGTATGCCATTCGCAAGCCCGAGCAGATTCCAGAGCTGCTGCGGGATCTGGGAGTGAGTGCGCCAGCGTGTGTTGGTCTGGAGGAGGGAGCAATTTCACACAGCACCTGGCTGCGTTTAAGCACACTTTTCCCAAGAGTGGAGCTGCGGGATTGCACAGGTGTGCTGGGTGATGCCCGAGCCGTGAAAACGCCCTATGAAATCACCCTTATGAAAAAAACCGGGAGCCGCCATGCGATGGTGGTCGGGCAGTTCCCTTCGGTGTATGAGTCTGGCATGACCGACCAGCAGTGGATGATAGAGATGACCGGGCTGATGCTCAAAGCCGGTAGCTTAGGAATTTTCAGGGTGGCCGGCGAATCGATGGAGGCCTTTATGGGAACAGTCCTAGCCGGGGATAATGGCGGGGCGGTCTCGCCCTATGACTTTGCTCTGGGTGGCACTGGGATGCACCCCTCTTATCCGGTGGGTCAGTGCGGGGTGAAACTCCAAAAAGGTATGACCGTCATGGCCGATATTGCCGCTAATTTTTATGGCTACCTCACAGACTGCTCAAGGGTTTTCGCGATCGGGCGTATTGCCCCGCAGGCTCTGGACGCGCACCGGCTCTCAATGGAGATCCATGCCGCCCTCGCAGTAACAGGTGTGCCAGGGGCATCTTGTGAGGCGCTCTACGAACAGGCGCTGAGCATGGCGGCCGCGGGCGGTTTTGCCGACTGCTTTATGGGAGGCTCTCAAAAAGCGCGTTTTGTGGGCCATGGAACTGGGCTGGTGATCAACGAGCAACCAGTGCTCGGAGTCCGCTCAACAGCGGTTTTACAGGAGGGCATGTGTCTTGCGCTGGAGCCTAAGTTTTTTATTTCTGGTACCGGAGCGGTCGGGCCAGAGGACACCTATTTGGTGACCTCAAAAGGGTTGCGCAGTTTAACCCCCTGCCCACAGGAGATCGTTGAGGTTTGAGACAAAGCTTCAGCCCGCCGCGCGTAACTATAAGTACAGCGGGGCTATGAACCCGCTGATCCGGTTTATAGCGCAGTGCGAGCCATAAGCTGCCAGATGACTCTCCATAAACGAACCAACCGCGGTCGCGGCCCGCGGCTACAGTGCTACGCAAGCTTGAAGGGACACGCCATCCGAGTTGCAGACAAGCTTTGTCGCGAACTTTGTCGGAAATAAATAAACAAGAAGGATCGACAAAGTTAGTGCCAAAGTTCACGACAAAGATAAAAACACATGGAAAATACCTTAACCCATTTAAAGTTATAGCAAGGTTGTTCTGACTTCTGAATTCTGACTTCTCACTAATTCAACACTTGCACAAATCATCATCAAAGGATAATATCACAAGCATGAATATAAAAACATTACCCGTTGGTCCTTACGAAGTTAACTGCTCAATTTTATGGGAGGATCCTGAATATGCCTGGGTGATTGATCCGGGTTTTGATGTAGAAAAGATCGTCTCAATATTGGAGCAGAACCAGCTGAAACTGGGCATGGTGGTGCTGACACACTCGCATTTTGACCATATCTCCGCCTTGAACAAGCTTCTGGTGGGCAGGAACACTCCGGTTTATCTGCACCAGGCAGATGAGGCGTTCGCGTTCTCTCCGTTGAACGCGATGGTTCCCTATCTGCCCACAGCTAGACCAGTGAATCTGATTCTGGATAAGAACGACGGCGATACATTGGAAGGCGGCGGACTCAAAGCGCGGGTTATCACAACCCCGGGACACACCCCTGGAGGGTGGTGTCTCTATTTTGAACCGCAAAATCTATTGATTGCGGGGGATACGCTTTTCGCAGGTTCGGTAGGTCGCACCGACCTGCCGGGCGGCAACTGGGATACGCTGTCAAAATCACTGCAAAAGCTGAAGGTGCTGCCGGATGAGACCCGCGTGATCTGCGGGCATGGTCCGGGTAGCACTATCGGAGCCGAGAAAAGAAACAACCCGTATTTATGAGCACTGCGCGGGAAATATTAGAGCTTCTAAAGAGCCGCGGAGGGTCTGAGATCTCCAGCAGCGCGATTTGTAAGCGGTTGCGCATCTCACGCAGCGCGGTCTGGAAGCATATTCAGAATTTGCGCAGGCTGGGTTATCAAATTGAGGCGCAGCCTAGTTGCGGCTATCGGCTGGTTGCCAGTGCCGACCGCCCAGATGCGGTGGAAGTGGTGCCGCTACTACGGACAAAGGTGCTTGGCAGGGTGTTGCATTACCAGGAGGTCACAGCGTCGACCAACCGTGACGCTGTCGCCGCTGCAGAGGCCGGTGGTGCTGATGGTTCGGTGTTTTGCGCAGGCGGGCAGTCGGAAGGCCGAGGGCGCATGAGCCGTAAATGGTTTTCGCCTCCTGGCGTAAACCTTTATTTTTCGATGCTCCTGCGCCCTGCGGTGGCCACCGACCTTGCGATGTCACTGCCGTTGGTTGTCGGGCTAGCGGTTGCAGAGGCGATCAAACAGTTGGCCCCGGAGCTGGAGCCGCATGTCAAGTGGCCGAATGATATATTGATCAATGGTAGAAAGGTTTGTGGTATCCTGTGCGAGATGCAGACGCAAATTGATTGCGGCGTGCGCTATATTATCGCCGGAGCAGGGGTGAATGTTAATCTTGAAAGAGAGGCTCTCCCTGCGGAGTTGTTTTCAACAGCGACATCGTTAAAGGCGGAGACAGGGCGGGCGCTCTCCCGTGTGGAGCTGCTGGCGGGTGTGCTCAATAAATTTGAGTGTCACTACATTGTATGGCAGCGTGAAGGATTTAAGCCACTGACATCGATCATGAAGTGCTATGATGCCTTAGCCGGGGAGGAAGTCACGGTGCAGCAGGGTAAGCAGATTATCAGCGGCCAAGCGTGCGGGGTGCAGGAGGATGGTGCTTTGAAGGTTGAAACATCTAAGGGGGTCATAGCCATTTATTCAGGCGAGGCAACTGTGAGAAGGTTAAGAGGCTCGGTCCGCGCTGGGCGCGGAATGGAGAAGTGCTAAAGTGAAAAGGCCGCGTCTCTGGCGCGGGAGCAACGTAGGTCCGGTTTCCAACCGGACATGTCCGGCTGGAAACCGGACCTACAAGAGGTCGGCTACGCAGTCAATATATGGTGCCCCGCAACTCGGTGCCGAGGTCGGAATCGACATCAGGGTCGATTCGATGCGCTTTTCGATACCGATTCCGAGACCGACCCTGGGCAATAGGCCAACTTTGTCGTGAACTTTGTCGCGAACTTTGTCGTAAACTTTGTCGGAAAGAGCGTCTGTTCGGTTGCAATGCGAGTCGCAGTTGTAGAGCGGCGATTTTCAAGGGCGGAATTTTTAATCGTAATCCGCTATCGTATGCCACGCCGAACAACTGGAAGGCGGGTCGCCCAACATCGTCGGCCAGCATCGGGTGTAGTAGCCGCTCTATGAGCGGCATGTGTCGCTCATCAGGCGTCGTCCCGCAAGCGGAACTATGCCCGACACGTAGAGCGACTACTACACAAACCCCGATAAACGTTCGATAAACAACTTTTTGGAAAGAACAATTAATTATTTTTTCTAGTTGCCTGAGCGACGAAGAAGGATAGGAGAATCGCATGGCAATGTTATATCAAGCGCAACAGGATCATGTTGGTTTGATCAGAAAGATCAGGCGCGGGATTAACGACTTGGGCCGTAAATGTCACTGCTGTATATGTGGTAAACGCTTCACGCGATTCTCCAAATATCGTGGGGGCTGGGACGAGGTCTCCGATTATCTGAAGCAGCTCGATTGGACTGGCAGCGACTTTGATAATTTCTGGTGTCCTTTTTGCCGCAGCCATGACCGTGAGCGCCACTTGAAACTTTACTTTGATGCGCTGAATTTATGGGATAAGTTCAAAGGCGCGACCATTCTGCACTTTGCGCCGGAGAAGCATATCGCGCTTTGCATTGAGTCGTGCCATCCAAAGCGTTATTTAAAAGGAGACATTGTGCCAGTGCGCGCGGGAGTCGAGGTGATGGATGTCACTGCGATTAATGAGGCAGACAAAACCTTTGATTTCGTGTTATGCAACCATGTGCTTGAGCATGTTCTGGAGGACAAAAAAGCACTGCGTGAAATTTTCCGGGTGTTGAAACCGGGTGGCGTGGCCATCTTGCAGACTCCCTACGCGCCAAAACTGCCCCATACCCGCGAAGATGATCCCAGCATTTCAACCGAGGCACAGCAGCTTGAGTTTTACGGACAGGAAGACCATATCCGTCTTTATGGACTCGACCTGATTGACCGCATTGTTGAGAGCGGCTTTGATTTAAAGCTGCAAAAGCACAGCATGTTGCTGCCAGAGGTTGACTGCGCAGTTGCGGGGGTCAATTACGCCGAGCCGTTTTTTGTGGCCCGAAAACAGTAGCCCTTTCAAAAATCGTCGATCAGCATCGGAATCGATCTCTTGCGCTTTTCGATACCGATTCCGATAGCGACCCCGAGTTGTAGGCGAACTTTGTCGCGGCAAAGAGGACAAACACATGGAAAACACTTTAAAGTTATAGACAAGAGAGGAATATTAGTGATGAATCGATTAAAACGCATGAAGCTTCTGGCGCTGCTGTCCGGTCTTTGTCTGGGGGTGGGCGCTTATTGGATGATCACCCGTGATGCCCGGCCAGTGGTGGTTTGTCTGGGGGACAGCCTGACCTCTTGTGGCGGGAAAGACGGCAAGTACAGCGACTGGCTGGCGCGCATGATGCCGCGCGTCAAGGTTGTCAATGCCGGGAGTGGCGGCGACACTCTGGATGGCGCACGCAAACGCTACCCGAAGGACGTGCTCAAGGTGCGGCCGGACGTGGTAGTGGTTGCCTTGGGCGCCAATGATTTCTGGCGTAACTCACGTGATGTGGAGGCAATGCGTGATGATCTTGTGACCATGATCGAGAGCTTTCAACAGATAGGCGCACGGGTGGTGGTGGCAGGCTGTTTCGGTGAACGGGATTACTGGGGTGAGCATGCAGTTGAGTTTGGCGCAAATCGCTTCGGGCTGGCCTGGAGTTTCGCGCGTATGGAACAAGAGGTCTGCCGTGCATACCACTGTGGTTACCTGCCGAATATGCAGATCGACATAAAACCGAACCGGTTGAAGCCGTTCTGGGATCTGACCGATCACCCCAATCCAGCGGGGAACGAGCAGATCGCGTTGCGCATGCTGCCCTACATCAAGGCCGCATTACAATAGCGGTAAATAAGTTACCTCATCGTTTTTTCACGGCGCAACCGCGCGGCTGGCTGTCTTCCAATCAAACCAGCGGGCTCGTAGCTCCCGCTGTACTTCTCAGCAATCTCGGCACCGCGACATATCCACAATCCGCAGCTCAATCTCAAGCGGGCCTCTGAAATCACTCTGAACCAGCTCAAACACAAGATCCACCACATCGCCCTTTGACAAGATTCTACAGAGGTTGCCGCATCTGAACCAGATCGCCCGCACGCTTTGCCTGGCGCCCATTTCAAAGATAAACTGCATATGCTCCTCCTTACTGCCAAGTACGCGGAGGCTCTCGATAGCAACTCCCCGCATGGCCCACAGAGGCATACGATTGGCCATGCCAAAGGGGGCGAGCCGCTCAATCTGCGCCGCCAACCCTAGAGAGATCTGCTCCGGCTCAATCCATGCTTCCACGGTAATTGCCGGAGCTGTGTCAGTGTGATCGGAATGCTCAGCGCAGGCCTGGCAGAACAATACTTTAAAGCGTTCAAAGCCGCCTGACTTCAACTGGAAACCAGCTGCATGCGCATGTCCTCCAAACCCATCCAGAGTCTCCCCCGCACTCGCCAGCGCACTCAGGGCATGATAGCCCGTACCCGCTCGAACAGAGCCCCGCCCGCCCCCCTCCCGGTTAAAAACAATCACTGCCGCAGGCTTGCCAGACTCCTCGCTGAGTTGCGCGGCCACAATGCCGACCACACCCGGATGCCAGCCATCAGCCTTTGGATCATCAGGGTTTTCGCATCCTCCCACCACGATGGCCGCATCCTGACAACTCCCAGACGCAACTCCACACTGCTCCCGCGCCTCTTTGAGAATACGCGCCTGAATCCCGCGACGCTCCCCGTTATACCCCTCCAATTGAGCCGCCAGCCTTCGAGCATGATCTATGTCCTCGGTGGTCAACAACTCATAGGCCGTCATCGCTGAATCCATGCGTCCCGCAGCATTGATACGCGGGCCAAGCACAAAGCCGAAGGTATAGGCATCCGGTGTACCCGCTGGGCCAGTCTGGGCTCTGAGCATCAATTGGCGCAGCCCCACCCCCGCATGGTTCTTCCAAAGCTTCATGGCACTGGCTGCGAACAATCGATTCTCTCCTGTCAATGGCACGACATCCGCCACACTGGCAAGCCCAGCGAGGACCACCCACTGACCAGAGACTCCCCTTTTCACATGAAACCCTTCCTGCCCAGCGCGCTGGATCAAAGCATGTGCCAACTTAAAGGCCACCCCCGCGCCGCAGATCGACTCAGCACCGACCGGTGCCCCCAGATGAGGGTTGATCACTGCGACCGCCGCTGGCCGGATCGGACCGCACTCATGATGGTCAGTGATAATCACATCAATCCCTTGATCTTGCAGCCATGCCACCTCCTCAACCGCGCCGACACCGCAATCAACAGTGATGATAAGCGAGGGCTGTGGCTGCGACTCATGCAAAGCGCGTTGGAGTGCCTTAAGCGTGAACCCGTAGCCTTCGGTACCGCGCCGCGGGAGAAAAACTGACGCTTCCGCGCCAAGTGCTGTAAACGCTTGCTTTAGTATCGCTGCCGCTGCAATCCCGTCCACGTCAAAATCGCCGAAGATCATGATCGGCTCTTTTTTGGTGATTGCCACCCATATCCGCTCCACGGCATCCGCGACGCCAGAAAAAAGTGCTGGATCGGTCAGGTCTTGTTTGATGTCAGGTACAAGAAACTGACGGGCCTGTTCGCAGGTTGCAATGCCGCGGGAGTGCAGCACCCTGGCAAGCGCGGGAGGCAGGCCGAACTCCTGGCAGAGGGTTGAGGTGTTTTGCCCCTCAATCTTTGTGAAATCCCATCTGTATTTAGCCTGCATAAGAAGCGTCTCGTTATTAATGATAAAAAACAGTGAATGCGGTAAGACCGGTTGCGCCTTTAACTTATTTTACTCCCACAATTATTTATCACTATAGTACAAGATTTTTGATTAACATAGAAGAACTATCGGGATACGCTACGCTGTTTTTGTGGTAGAAAAATAGAGGGGTAGAAAAATCTGTTGCAGCTTGGTAGATTTAAGGTAAGAAAACGATGGGGTAACTACGACTAAGTGGTCAAGTTATAGGCAAGCCCGCCGCGCGGCTGCGCCGCGAAAAAACGATGGGGTAACTCGACGGTCAGCTGCATCGGAGTCGGGGTCGGGGTCGGAATCGGGGTTGACCTCGTACGCTTTTC
>JBAYXX010000010.1:0-60774 GCA_041673345.1 Kiritimatiellia bacterium | reverse complement strand
AAAATATTCTCTCAGTGCTGCGAAAAGTTCAGCTACTCTCTGTGTTCTCTGTGCCTCTGTGAGAGATAATAAACGTACAAAAAAAACAAGAATATGAATGATAGTAGTACAATGTATGATATGCAGGACTGGGTGTGCCAATGATAATCAACAAGATGCAGTTTGCGCGAAAATGTTTTGAGGCCGGGATTGCGGGTGTAGCGCCGGATCGTTTGATCCGAAACAATGTCAGTCTCCAAAAGGAAATGCTGGTGATCAACGGTCACGCATTTGATCTAAGTATTTTCCGACGAATTTTCGTGGTCGGTGCGGGCAAGGCTTCCGGGCTCATGGCGTTTACGTTGGAAGAGGTGCTGGGCGATCAGGTGACAGGCGGAGTAGTCGTTGTCAAATACGGTCACGCCGCACCGTGTCGACGCATTGAAATTTTAGAGGCGGCGCACCCGTATCCGGATCAAGCGGGGGTGGAGGCAACGCAAAAAATGATGCGGCTTTGCGAGGAAGCCCGTGAGAGTGATCTCGTGCTATGCGTGTGGTCGGGAGGCGGCTCAGCGTTGCTTACAGACGTGCCTGAAGGAGGGAGACTCGACGATGTGATGCGATTGTCGAAAGCGCTGGTGAATTCGGGTGCGGAGATTGGAGAGATCAATGCAGTGCGAAAGCATCTCAGTCGAGTGAAAGGCGGGCAGTTATCGCGTCTCGCCTATCCTGCGCAAGTGGTGAGCCTGATCCTCTCCGACGTGGTTGGCGACCCGCTGGATGTGATCGCGTCCGGGCCGACGGTGCCGGACGCTTCGACCTTCGAAGACGCGCTCGTGGTTCTTCGGAAATACCAGCTTAAGGAGCAGATGCCCGCGCGGCTTTTGCAGATACTGAAACAGGGTGCGGCAGGACACATCCCTGAGACAATGAAAATCAGTGACCCGGCATTGGCGCGGACAGTCAACCAGATCATCGGCAGCAACCGGATCGCGCTCGAAGCAGCCGGGCAATACGCGCAGACACAGGTGGCGTCGGTGAGGATCGTGACAGATCGACTTGAGGGCAACACCGAAGCGGCTGCCGCAGAGATCGTCAGGGTTGCGTGTGAGGCGCAGACCAATGCGGATATTCCCAAGCCCGCCTGTCTATTGTTTGGCGGCGAGACGACGCTTCAGGTCACAGGCGGCGGAGTGGGAGGCCGGAACCAGCATTTGGCATTAAAGGCCGCGTTGCTCTTGCGCGGGCGAAAAGGCATCACCGTACTGGCTGGTGGAACAGACGGGACAGATGGACCGACGGATATGGCGGGCGCGGTGGTGGATGGAAACACCTGCGCAGAAGCCGAACGTGTTGGACTTGATGCAGAGGCAAGCCTGCGGAGCTTCGACGCATACCCCTTCTTCAAGAAGGTCGGCGGGCATGTGTATACCGGCCCGACCCTGACGAACGTGATGGACATGGCGATAGTAGTCATTGAAAAGCAGCGGTGTTCAGCGATGGTCGCGGAGTGGAGAAGTGCGCGAGTGAAGAGGTCGCACCTTTTGTGCGGGAGCAACGTAGGTCCGGTTGGAAACCGGACATGTCCGGTTGGAAACCGGACCTACTGGAGTCCGCCTTTGCCTTCCGGTTTACGATAGCGGCGACGATGATGATTGACGATTTTTAAGGGCACGGTTTTTAATCGTCCGCCAGCATCGTCGCCGCTATCGTCAACCAAAGGCGCAGCCGATTTAGATAAGGATTGTGATTAAGATTGAGATTAGGGTGTGCATCCCTCCTAATCACAATCCTAATCGTAATCCTAATCAACCAACGGTGATTCTTGCTTATGCGCAACTAGCGACATCTCACTAGAAAACATCGAACTTACAGGCAAGCCCGCCGCGCGGCTGCGCCGCGAAAAAACGATGGGGTAACTCGACGGTCAAACGCATCGGAGTCGGGGTCGGTATCGGGGTCGACCTCGTACGCTTTTCGATACCGATACCGATACCGACCCCGACTCCGACCCCAAGTTACAGGCACGAAACTGTGACAAAATGGCCGAGTTATAGGCAAGCCCGCCGCGCGCCGCGAAAAAACGATGGGGTAACTCGACGGTCAAACGCATCGGAGTCGGGGTCGGGGTCGGAATCGGGGTCGACCTCGTACGCTTTTCGATACCGATTCCGATAGCGACCCCGACCCCGAGTTAGAGACACAAAACTACGACCAAGTGATCAAGTTACAGGCAAGCGCGGGAGGGGCATCCTGCCGCTCAAAGGTAGCCGAGGGGCTGGAAGCCCCTCCCACTCTGGATGGAGAACCTGCTTGTGCTACCGCGGCTTGGCCATGACACTCCAGTGATTCCCATCGGTCAGCACCATAATATGGGAGCCTAGATAGGCCAGCGTGACGCGGCTTGATTCACTGCCTAACTTACGAATTGCGGACTGGCCGTCGTTAGTTTTGAACTCAACCGTCTCTTTGACACCGGCAACCAGCCGCACAGGTGTCATTTGCATGCCATCGGCATAGGGCAGCTCCAGCTCTTTTTTCAGATCGGAGTGAGAGCTCAACATGGATGACTCCAGCACATACCGCTGCGATGCCATGCCCTTAATCGAACTCTCCAAGCGATAATCCCAAGGCTTGCCCCAGCGGTCGGTCATGGGTGGCAAAGCTGTGCTTTTCAGTGTTTTCAACACCTCCAGCGAGGTGGGAAACTCAATATTCTGCAGATAGACCCGCTTTAAGGCAGCCACGACCTGTTCGCGCTCCAGCCGGGTCAACCAGCCCCGGGCCATCTTATCCGCGGCACGCTGAAGAGCCGTCGCAGGCTCGCGCTCCACCAACATTGAGTTAAAGATTTTGATCGCCTCGCCCTGATTGCCGCGCTTCAGGTGGTTCCATGCCTCAAGCCCTGATACCACTACCACCAGCGGGTCTTTAGGCGTTGCGGCCTTAAACTGCTTGCAGAGGACTACCAGCTCAGAGGCTTGGAAAACGCTGGTGGTGCCTGCGCACCAGAGGTCCCACAGCCCTCTTTCATTGACCTCAACCGTCTGCCCACTGCAGAGCGTTGTAACCGCTCTCAGCACCATTAAAAAAACAATCAATCGACCATGCACTTTCATCTGTGAAACTCCTGCCCTCTCCCGCAACCCAGCACCCGGCAAAGGCGCGCATGAGTTGCGAATCACTAAAAACTCGAAACTGCAAAAAGTATATGATTTTTCAAATCACTTGTCACCCACTTTAAACCGCTTTAAATATGGTGCGACAATAGCATTTGCGGCAAAGCGATAAAAACTATATAATATCGGACATGAATTTGAAAGATGAGATTTTCAGGCTAAAAAGGGAGCGCAACGCAGTCATTCTCGCGCATAACTACCAGATTGGCGAGGTGCAGGAAATTGCGGATTTCACCGGCGACTCATTGGAACTGGCACGCAAAGCCACCGACATTGATGCGGATGTAATTATCTTTTGCGGTGTGCATTTCATGGCAGAGACAGCGGCGATCCTTAACCCGAATAAGACAGTCCTGCTGCCTGACAGAGATGCGGGCTGTCCCATGGCGGATATGATCAGCGGCGATCAACTAAGAGCACTGAAGGCCAAACACCCAGATGCTAAGGTGCTCTGCTATGTGAACAGCACTGCGGATGTCAAGGCCGAGAGTGACTGCTGCGTGACTTCCTCCACCGCCGTCCCGATTGCCCGCTCATTCCCTAAGGATCAGCCGATCATCTTTGTGCCGGACCGTCACCTCGGCGCATACACCGCTGAGCAGCTGAAGCGCGAATTTATTCTCTGGCCCGGCTTCTGCCCGACCCATCAGCACTTGACTTTGGAGCAGATTCATGCGGCCCGCAAGGTCCACCCCGAGGCAGAGGTGCTGGTGCATCCTGAGTCTCCTAAACCAGTGCGTGACGCTGCTGATCAGGTTCTATCAACAGGCGGCATGTGCCGCTATGCGCTGGAGAGTGCCTGCCAGTGCTTTGTGATCGGCACTGAGATCGGCCTCCTCCACCGCCTGCGGCGGGAGAGTCCTCGGAAAACCTTTATCCCTCTGAATGAACGGGCGATCTGCCCCAACATGAAGAAGATCGATCTCGAGAAAATTTTATGGGCGTTAAAGGATATGGAGACAAAAATCACCGTATCATCGAAGATTGCCGACAAAGCTCGTAAGTCAATTGAAATGATGCTGGCATTAGGATAATAAAATTGAAATTCACTACTTACATAACTCTGTTGGGCACTCTGTTGCTGGCAGGCTGTCTGACACAGCACCAGTTGATTGAAAAGCGCATCCAGACAAAACAGAGCTTTTTCGAATCACTCTCGCCTGAAAACCAGGAGCGGTTGCGTCGAGGCAAGGTAACGACGGCGGATTCGCCCGAAGCTGTCTGGATTGTACATGGCCCCCCTGACCGTAAATTCACCAAGATCACAGGGACGACCACAAATGAAGTATGGTCCTACTGCAGTTATGACTTTGACCGGTTTGACAGACCTCGGCCGATCTACCATCCGGTCAGGGCATCCAACGGTCGGATGATCTGGCATACCGACTACATGTGGGGAGCCAACACCTACTACGAGGCCTATGAGTATATGCGGTTTGAGTTTGAGAACAACCGTATCAAGGTGTATCAAACGGAACAACGCTGACATGAAGCGACTGCTACCTTATTTTCCGGCATTTTTTTGTTCGCTCGCAATCCCTCTGCTCTCTTTGGCGAACTTTAGAAATTTACCTGATACCCCTGTACTGCATTTCGCCGGACTCGATAAAGTAATTCACCTGCTGATGTATGCAGCTCTCACCTCTTTCTGGCTCTATCCCATGTCTTCAAAAAGGCGCGCCCGACCCGCGATCATGCTGGGTGTTGTTTTGGCAGCTGTACTCTACGGTGCTCTGATGGAGGTGTTCCAGGCATTATTCACAACCTGCAGGGCGTTTGAAATCCTGGATATACTGGCCAACCTTGGCGGTGCCATGATCGCTGCGGCGGGCTTTTATTTTTACAGCAAATGGCGTGGGGGCAAGCTCGCGGAAAACACGGAGGCGGCGGAGAAGTGCTAAGTTTATTGTGCGGGCTTTAGCGTGTTCCAACGCGGGTTATTGAGACATTACCGTAAAAGTGATAATGAAGTAGTGCAAGCATCCTGCTCGCTATGGAATTTTTTAGTGAAGTTGGAGCTGTTTTGGTTGTAGTAGCCGCTCTATGAGCGGCATATGTCGCTCATAGAGCGACTACTACACTGAATTCATATAGACGTTCGACAGACAACTTTTTGGAGTTAAATGAATGCATAGCACCGACCTCTTTACTCAGAAAAACGCCCACGGCGAACCAACACAGCCGCCACTGGCGGCCTGTATGCGCCCTGGGGCACTGGACGAGATGGTTGGTCAACAGCATATTCTGGGCAAAGGCAAGCTGCTGCGCCGGGTGATCGAGGCTGACCGACTGACCAATCTGATCTTCTACGGACCGCCCGGCTGCGGTAAAACCACCCTAGCTGAGGTGATCGCCAGGGTCACAAAATGCCGTTTTGAACGAACCAGCGGTGTACTCTCGAATGTTTCCACCCTGCGCAAGATCTGCGAAGGAGCTAAACTTTTCAAAGCGCGTGAGAGCACGGTTCTCTTTATCGATGAGATTCACCGTTTCAACACCGCGCAACAGGATGTTCTGCTGCCCTATGTGGAAGACGGCACCGTTATTTTGATCGGCGCGACCACTCACAATCCGAATATTTTTGTCAACTCGCCACTCACCTCCCGTTCACTGGTTTTTGAGCTGCTCCCGCTGAGTGAGGGCGACATCATCCAGTTAATCCACCGCGCTCTCTCCGACACCACCAACGGACTGGGAAGAACGGGTGCTCAGATCACTGCGGAAGCGGCTGCTTTTTTAGCCCGCATCTGCGAAGGCGACGCGCGACGCGCTCTGACCGCGCTGGAAGTAGCGGTTCGCTCAACCCCACCTGAGCCCGAGAGCAAAACCATCCAGATTACCGCTGAGGTAATGCAGGATTGTGTGCAGCGCAAGATGGTACTCTATGATAAGCATGAGGACGGACATTACGACACGATCTCGGCCTATATCAAATCCATGCGCGGTTCAGACCCGCACGCCGCGATTTACTGGCTGGCCAAAATGGTCGAGGCTGGCGAAGATCCGCGCTTTATTGCCCGGCGGTTAATCATCCTGGCTTCTGAAGACATCGGCAACGCTGACCCGCGCGCATTGAGCATCGCAGTTTCAGCAATGCAGGCGGTCTCATTGGTCGGAATGCCGGAGGCGCGCATCACACTGGCACAAGCAACCACCTATCTGGCCACTGCCCCCAAAAGCAATGCCTCCTATCTGGCGATCAACGAAGCGCTCGCTGATCTGAAAAGCGGACGTATAATGGCAGTGCCCGAACACCTTAAAAATATGCGAGTAAAGGCGGAGGGCAAAAATTCCGCTGATGACAAATATCAATACCCACATGATTTTAAAGACACTGTGGTGGAACAGGATTATATTCCAATCAATAAAGAGTACTACCGGCCCACAGAGCGTGGCTATGAAGAAACCATTGGCAAGCGCATGCAACGCTTCAAGCAACAACCCAGTTAAAAACACGGTCAAACAATTCAGCGTTGCAGTTGCCACGGTTTTGTTGTATATTTCGCATCTAAATACATATGAGAGAAAAAATGGACGAAATAATGACGATTGAAGAAGTTGCCGCATATTTGCGCGTTTCAGAGCGCACGGTGTATGACTGGGTCTCCAAAGGTGAGCTGCCGGGCGGCAAGATTGGCACCTCATGGCGCTTTCGCAGGGGCGACATTGAGCAATGGGTTAATGATCGGCTGGGGAAAACAAAGAGTGCTGCGAAAGCCGGTATCACCACCAGTGCAGTGCTAACGCCTGAACGGGTTCTGATTCTGGATTCCACCTCCAAAAAAGATGTTTTATTTCAATTGGCGACACTGCTGACAGCAACGCCCTTTATCCGCAAGGCCGAAGCCTTGATCAGTGATATCATGGAACGAGAAGAGCTGATGAGCACCGGAATCGGCTTTGGAATCGGAGTGCCGCATGTCAGAGTTAATTACGCCTCTAATCTTGTAATGGCCATTGCGGTCTGTCCCAACGGACTTAAAGACTACCTGACGCTTGATGATTATGAGGTGAAGATTGTCTGCATGCTGGTTGCCCGGCAGGACCAACACGCGGAATATCTGCGCACCCTCTCGAACATCAGCACCCGTTTGAAGGGGCCTGAGATGCGGCGGCAGATCATTGAGTCGCAAAGCGCAGTTGAAATCTACAATTGCATGATTGGAGAGCCGATAAATGCATGAGACTTTTAATCTCGGCATACTGGCGATTCTCGGAATCTGTACTGCGGGTGGGGTGATAGGTGCCTGGGTCTTTCAAAAACTGCGCATCCCTCAGGTAGTCGGCTATATCGTCATCGGTGTTCTGATCGGCGAGACAGGCATCGGGCTCATCACGCCCCAGGATATTACCGACCTCCTGCCTTTCAATAATTTTGCGCTCGGTATTATCGGCTTTCTCGTAGGTGGCGAACTGCAGGGTGGTCTGTTCAAAAAATACGGCAAACAGTTCACCCTAATCCTGCTTGGCGAAGGACTAGCGACATTTTTGCTGGTGGGAGTGACTTCAACCCTGATTGTCTTTTGCGTCTGCCACAACTGGGTCAACGCTTTGGCGGCCGGCGTTGTTTTTGGCGCCATTGCCTCGGCCACCGATCCGGCTTCCACCCTTGATGTACTGTGGGAGTATCGCTCCGCAGGTGTTTTAACAACCTCAATCATCGCAATTGTGGCACTGGATGACGCCCTTGCGATGACTCTCTACGGGCTAGGCTCAAGCATTGCGACCATCCTCACACAGGGCGGCGGCGCATCTATCGGCGGCGCTTTGCTGCACACCGGATTTGAACTCTTCGGCGCCATCGCGACCGGCGCGGTATTCGGCTTTGCCCTCAATGCCATGATGCGCTACATGCCTCAGACCGAGCGACGTCTGGGTATATCCATTGGCATTATCCTGCTGTGCATCGGAGCCTCGGTCGCATTCAACATGGATGTGATCCTCTCAACCATGACCGTGGGAATTGTATTGATTAACACCGCGCCGCGCCGCAGCAAAAAGCTCTTTGAAGTGATCCGCTCCTTTTCCACCCCCATTTACATTGTCTTCTTTGTCCTGGTGGGAGCGCGCCTCTCCCTGAAAGGAATGCCGTCTTGGATCTGGGGACTGGTCTTCGCCTATGTTTTGATGCGCAGTCTGGGTAAATGGGCGGGAGCTTACTGGGGCGGCTACGCCTCAGGCGCGGAACGACCTGTGCGCAACCTGATGGGCATGGCCATCTTCGCGCAAGGCGGCGTGGCCGTCGGTCTTTCAATTGTGGCTAGCCACAACCTCCAGCACATTATGGTTAGTGAGGTAATATCGCTGGGCGACATGATTATCTTCACAGTCACGGCGACCACCCTCTGCGTGCAACTGATCGGCCCCGCCTTCACCAAACTAGCTATTACCAAAGCAGGTGAGATCGGGCGCAATATCACCGAATCCGATGTGATGGCGGAATTCACTGTCAGCGATGTTGTCAACACCGACATCATCCCCTTGAAAGAGGCCACCTTGCTCAGCGAGGTAATCCGCCGTTTCTCGGAACACGACACCTTTGTGTACCCGGTTGTGCGTGAAAACGGAGAGATCTGCGGCATTGTGACCTTTGACATGCTGAAGGAGCTACTAAACAAACCTGACACATGGCAGTGGTTGCTGGCGGGCGACATTATGCAGCCGGTGAAGGAACATTTAACTGCGGGCATGAACCTTGAAGAAGCCATCCAGACGCTGCAAAGCATCCAGGTGGATGCGCTGCCCGTAGTTGAAAACCTAGAAAACAACCGCTTAACCGGGGTTCTGGATATTCGTACCGCCCGCTACAAAGTGCGGGCCGAGATGGTGCGTCGGCAAGCAGCCACAATTTGAATAGGATGTTGAGCCAACCACCCCCTCGCGGCTTGTGTCTTAGCAGGTGCGGAAGACTCAGCACTAAAGTGCTTGAATCTCTTTTTTAAGATCATCGGTGATATTTTTATCATGATCAGGGATGGCCTCCAGCCGCTGTTTAACGCCTTGTCGGTCACCGAGTTTGGCTTGAGCGCGTAGCAAAGTCAGCTGATAGATGATATTCTTTGGATTGGCCGCTACCGCCTGAGCGGCGAATTTTGCTGATTCCTCAAAGCGGCCTTTGTCAAAAAAGACACAGGCCAAGGTATCCAACACCGGGAGCAGCTGGGCATCCATCGCAATTGAACGTTTGGCCAAGTTTTCCGCCTCATCAAATTTTGCCTGGCGCCGCAGATTCTCGGCTAAATCGTTGTACGCCATAGCGGTGGGTTTGTTTTCAATGCTACGGCGCAGAAAATCTTCGGATTGCGGCAGCACTCCGTAAGCCAGCAAAACGGAACCCATCAGGTAGTTGGCAAACGCATGGTCAGGGTTAATAGCCAGCAGGCTGCGAGCATCCGCTTCTTGAAATATCGGGTTGTTGATGGCCATGTCAAGTTCAAGAACAACATTCCATATTCCAGGAAGCTCGGCATTGAGCGTAAGTGCTTTGAGCAGTTCCAGCCTCGCGTCCCGGTAAAACTCCACCCCTTTTTTACGCAGCATTTGCCCCCGCACAGCATGCACAAGAAAGTGATCGGCATTATTCAGTGCTTTTTGCATGCCGGCTAACACCTGGAGCTCAACGAGCCGCGTGTCATCCTCTGCCAGTAGAATATCGGCGAGCATTGTCCAGTAGCGCAGATCAGTAGGCTGCTCCTTGGTCGCCCTCTGCAACAGCTCAAAAGCCTCCTGGCGATTGCCTCTGAGTATCGCGACGGCAATCGCCTGATAGCGCAGGTGCTCTGGTTTAATCCCTGCCTCAACTGCCCTCTGCAACCACTTTTGCGCTTCATCTGTGTTGGCTGTGCTGATCAGCACGGTGCATAGGCCGATCAGTGCTTCGGTGTTGGCCGGATCCTGATTCAACACGGCCCTGTAACAGCTCTCGGCCTGCTCCATTGCGCCAACATGGCGGTCAACCAGAGCTTTTTCCAGCAGTGCGGGTATGCCGGTGTGCTTAGAAAGAGCCAGTGCTCTGCCAATCTTCTCCCTTGAAATTTTTCGGGCTCCACGGTTGGCCCATGCGCGTGTCTGCTGTAGATAGAACTCTTTCTGGTTGATGCTACCGAAGTTCTGAAGAATGACATCGAACTCCTTGATACCGCTGCGCTGCACGTTTTCCATGGCGATTTGAACCTGTTTTTTATGGCTGTCAAGTGCCTCTGGATAGAGCTGATGGTTGGCGGTCAGGAAGTACAGATTGACGGCCACGCTGACATTCGAAGGGTCGCCTGCGGCTGCCATGGTATAGACCTGATAGGCTTTTTCGAGCATGCTCATGTTTTCCAACAAAATACCGAATTCGTTCGCGCAAAAGCCAGCTTTTATCTGCAGCCCCCTGCGCAGATAGGCACACACCTCTGATTCGTTTGCCACCTCTTTCAGCAGCGGAAGGATATTTTTGTAGAAAGCCATGTTCTGCTGGTAAAGTGGCTCGACGGAGAGGGTTGATTCGGCGGGGACTCCTCCGAACGCCAGCCCTTCGGGTATAGGCGTAAAGCCACTGCCAGTCCAGAGTTCAGGGGTGGCGAAGATCATCACATGTTCGCCCGCAGTTTTGTCGCTCTTTAGCCACTCCAGCACTAGCGGTACTATTCCCAGCGAGAGCGCGTTTTTCAAGCGGATGTGATTTGAATCTTCAAAGAGCGGATGCGTTTCAATTAGATGCGCCAGGCGGTTGATCTGCGCACGATCTGGATGCGGATCTAATGGGATCAGAGTCAGCTGCTGGTGATTGCCGAAGGCCTGAATCAGGAGATGGTTATCTAAAAGTCCGTTGGTAACCAGGATTGTTCTCTGATTCATAATGGCCAGCATTTGAGCTGCGGTTTGATCGGCAAAACCGCTGTTCGCCAGGCTAACTTCACGGTGACTGCGCCATGGCGTAATCAGCAGACAAATCGTCAGAACCAACAGCAGTGCGCTTGCTGAAATCTTAATTTTTTTAACTAGTAGTTCAAAGTAGATATCTATATCAGAGGAACGCTCAACATCGCTGTCATAGGGATCATTATCGATGGTGATGAGTGCCGATGCAATCACAAAGGCAGTTGCAATGGCAGTGATGGCGGAGCTGAAAACAGGCGGATGTTGAGTTAAAATGAAGAAAGGGGAAAAACGCAGATTCAAAAGCACTGGAATCACCGATGCCCCCACTAAATACATACCAACAACCGAACTGACGCCTTTATACTTGAACAAGGTTTGTGAGCCAAACATAATGATACAAGCAGGTGTCACGGTCTGGAGTAGTAGCGGTATCCATCCGAGTCGGGGCAGGAACGAGCACAGCTCCCGCCAATGATGAAACGGTAACTGATGGGCATACAAACTAAGGATTGCACGCAGCGAATAAGATCCCGAACCGCTGAGGTTGCACTGATAAAAGTATATGGATAGCAGCAGCGCGGCGACTCCGGCAGCAACCGCAAGGCTGAGCGCAAGCACTCGGCGATCTGAAAGAAAAACCACTTTAAAGAGAAAGTAGAGAAAACATGGCAAAAGCAGAATGAACACAGCGGATTCAAAGATCCCCAGTGCGAATAAAAATGTTGATAAGAAAAATTGCGGATTGTAAAAGCGTGTGGCATTGTGAGGAAATAGGGATGCGGCGCACAATACCAGTACCAGGTGGAACATGCCGCCCTCGAGTCGGGTTGATGCAAGCCAGCCAGGTGCCGTGAATATGAGCACCAGTGCCGCCGTCAACCCTCCCACAACAGCAACCAGGAAAATCTTGCGGTTGTAGGCAATCACCTCTGGTGGGAGTTCATCGAAAGACACCATCCCCTCGAAATCTTTGTCCTGAGGCAGGTAACCTGCCTGCAATCCGCCCACATCTTCGCAGGCGCAGAGGAGAATAGCTTTTGCTGTTAAGTGATAGATCAACATGGCGCAGAGTGTGCCACAGATTGCCGCCAGCATGTTCATTCGCAGCGGAAGCGAGTAGATTTCGAGCGATGCCATGGCACGGGTGACCATTGCGAAGGCGGGATAAACGATCCCTGACGGCGGGATCACTCCAGCGGCGGCAGCGATCAGCGTTGCTGATTGTCCAGGGCAAACATGGTGGCTGAGCGAGCTAAAGAAGGCAACCGTGGCGATGATCGCCGGTATCGGCAGCCAAACGATCAGCCGTTGCGGCAATTTTAATATTCCAAGCTGGGTCAGCATGGCAGTTTCCTTGTTAAAGCCCAGATCCGTGCAGGGTGCGGGGTGAAGAAGTTCTAAAGTTCGAGAGCTCTAAAGTTAAAAGCAGCGCGGGAGCAACGTAGGCCCGATTTTCAATCGGACATGTCCGGTTGGAAACCGGACATGCTGACACCCGGCTTAGCCTTTGGTTGACGATGATGTGCGACGATGCTGGTCGACGATTTCCAAGAGCAGAATTTTATTAATGGTATTGGTACTGCGCTGGTTTGTTGCACAGGCTTTCCTGTCGTGCCGTAGCCTTGGCGAAGGAGGAAGCCTACTCCACAGAGGCTGTTGAGACGTTACCCAACGATCCTTTGAAAATTGTAAAGCCAATGTGGTTTTTTTGATGCGATATCACGCTGCCATTGCATTAAACCCTGCGGCGGCGCAGTCCCAGCACAACACAACCAATGGCCAACAGAGCTAAGCTACTCGGTTCCGGCACGTATTCATACGTCACCGTCAGGAAGCCCTGCGAAGAAGGGGATGTTCCCTCCCACCTGATGGAACCATCTGCCCCGTCCCGGCTCGACACGGTGCTATGGAAGTCCACTAGATAGGTCCCCGTTCCTTTGTAATCTATGAAATCTCTCGAACCGACATCCTTGACGGTAGGAGTAGAAGAATTGGGTGTACCAACACCGGGGCCAGAGACAGATATATAGTCATCGCGCTTCAGAAGGGTATAGCCCAGACTTTGGCCTGCCTCGGACGCAACAACTAGAACAGGATAGTCACTAGGGAAATTCCCTGAAGTACTGACTTTAACCCCTTGGAACAGAGTCCCTGTGACCACAGCCTCCGGATTTTCTGTGTTATTGATCACCGTGTATGAACCACTCCAGGTATTGACACTGATCTCAAAGGTTATGCGGGTCAATTCTCCAAGTGAGGTGTCGAACTGATTAACGGTAAACGTATTCACCGTATCTGCACCAGCGTTTACATTTCCTGTATCAAATTCTTGAACAATAACTGCTCCCCAAGCAAAATTGGCCGTGATCAGCAGCAACAAACTCCATAGACTAATTTTTTTCATAATTAAACTTCCTTGTCGGCCTGCTTTCAAAGCATGTTGCCAGTAAAGTGAAATTAATTTTCTGGGTTATACAAAGGCTACTTTGCGCAATGCGATAAGTTAACCATATTTTGCTGGCTAGTGTACAGTGTTAATTTTCATTTTTTACAACTAAAAAACGCCGCTGTTTGATTAAGATTGTGATCCTTATCTCTTTCGGCTGCTTGATCGGGTTACCCCGTCGTTTTCGGGACGCGCCACGCACCGGGGTTCCCACAAGCTCCCTAACCCTTCTCACCAGAGTTCACCGGGGTGCTGGGCAAAAGCGCGCACACTCTGAATTCCGTCGGCACCGCAGAGCAGCATGGTCAGTCGGTCGATACCGAGCGCAATACCCGCGCAGGGTGGCAACCCTTTTTCAATGGCTTGCAGAAAGGGCTCATCCAGGGGATAGACCTCCTTGCCCAGCGCGGCGCGTGTGGCGGCGCAATTTTCAAAACGCTGCCGCTGGAGTGCGGGGTCGCAGAGTTCACTGTAAGTATTCGCCAACTCCATGCCGCCGAGATAAAGCTCCCAGCGCTCGGCCACAAGCGGGTTCTCTGATTTCAGCCGCGCCAGGGCAGCGGCGGGGGCGGGGTAGTCAATCAGCACACACGGTTTGTCCTGCGGCAGCGAGGGCTCCACCTTGCGCATCAGATCCAGCTCAAAGCGATTCTCATCCCAGTTGGTCACCGGATTCCATCCGGCAAAGCACTCGAATGCGGCAGCAACAGTCATCACCTCCCAGGGTTGGTCAAGGTCGATACAGTGGCCCTGCCGTGAAAAGCTTGTGGCGCCAGTGACAGAGGCGAATGTGTGCAGGAGCAGCTCGCGGGTATCCCGCAGGATATCATGATAATCCGCATTCAGCCGGTACCACTCCAGCATTGTGAACTCCGGGTTATGGCGGGCACCGCACTCTTTCTCGCGGAAGCATGAACCGATCTGGAACAGAGGCGCGCAGCCTGCCGCCAGCAGCCGTTTCATGTGCAGCTCCGGCGAGGTGCGCAACCAGGCAGAGCCAGCGGACGGGGCATCGACATGGGTCTCCAGTGCCGGGACCGGAACGCGAATCGGAGTTTCCACCTCAATGAAACCCTGGGCATGAAAAAACTCCCGCATCACCTGCAGGGCTTGACTGCGAATCTTTAGATATTGTATGTTTGCTTGCATGATATTGTACTCTTGCTTGCCTATAACTTCAAATGATTCAGGGTGTCTTCCATGTATTTTTATCTTTGTCGTGAACTTTGTCGCGAACTTTGTCGATCCTTCTCGCTCATTTATTTCCGACAAAGTTTACGACAAAGTTAGCCTGCAACTCGGGGTCGGGGTCGGAATCGGTATCGAAGGGCGCATAAAATCGACCCTGATTCCGATTCCGAGTTTTAGTGCATCACCTATTGACTGCGAAGTCGGCCTTTATGCGCCATGCCGCTCATAGAGCGGCTACTACAGGCTACAAGCTGGCAACTAAAGTACAGCAAATCTTCGTTTCGCCAAACGCGCGGCATTTATTACGAAAGCAGCGGGTTCATAACCACTAACTTTTCAGTGAGTGCGCAAACCTCTCGCACATTACACAAACGCACTCGTTTGCGGCGGAAAGCTGCTTTAGTTTAATACATCTTCTCATACTCGCCCTTGGAGATCTTCTTGAGCTTGGTGAAGCCCGCACTTTTTGCCCGGTCGTCCAGCTTGGACTTTGAACGTCCAATGGCCGGGGCGGTGATCACCTTGAAAACAGGGTTGCCGCACTCAGGGCAGGTTGTGAGTGATTTATCCTTGATGCGCTGATTGATCTCAAACCCATCTTTGCAGTGCGGGCAGGATTTTTCGGGTTCTTGGGCTTCGTAATCATAGACTGGCATAATAAATTCCTGTTGTTTAATTTGTCTGCATTCTATATTATTTGAGGATATTTGTCACGCGCCGCATTTGTTTCAAAAAGCATTACGTATGAATTCTTTTCCATCACAAACTCGTGGACGTTTGGCACCCAGCCCCACTGGGGCGCTACACCTGGGAAATATCCGCACTTTTATGGTCACTTGGCTGTTAGCCCGCAGCCAGGGCGGTCGGTTAGTCATGCGGATTGAAGATCTGGATCACCCTAAAAATAAACCTGGGGCAATTGAGGGGATGATTGACGACCTGCGCTGGCTGGGCTTTGATTGGGATGAGGGGTATGGCTACGGACAGGATCATGAGTACCTCCAGAGCCTTCGGGTAGCGCATTATGCCGAGGCGCTCGCGAGACTGATAGAGCTGAATCTGGTTTATCCCTGCACCTGCTCGCGCAGGGATGTCGAGGCCGGGCTTTCAGCACCGCACAGCGACGAGGCGCTCTTTTATGAGGGACATTGCCGCGGCCGGTATCTTGATTTCGCAGCCGCGCAGGCGGAGCTGCCGTCACCGCGTGTGCCGGCCTGGCGCTTCAGGTTGCCAGCCAAAGAAACGGTGAGCTTCACAGACGGGTTTTGTGGTGAATACGAGCAGGTCCCCGCAGAGCTTTCCGGTGATTTTGTGCTCGCCCGTCATGCGCTGGGCGCTGGTTATATGCTGGCCGTGGTGGTCGATGATGATGCGATGGGGATCAATCAGGTGGTGCGCGGCGATGATCTGCTTGCTGCCACACCGCGTCAGATCTTAATCTACCACGCCCTGGAGTTGAAACAGCCCGAGTACATTCACCTCCCGCTGGTGGTGGGAGCAGACGGGCGTCGTCTCGCCAAACGGCATGGCGACACGCGGGTGGCATGGTTTCGCGAGGCTGGGATCTCTGCCAACAAGATCATCGGGGTACTAGCCGCCTCCTGCGGCTGGGCAAAGCAGGGCGAGAAGATCTCACTAGCAGCTCTGCTTCCCCGTTTTGATCTGAGCCTGCTGCCGCGTAAGCCATTTGTCTGGCGTGACGAGTTTCTTTGAATTTTTCCGACAAAATTTACGACAAAGTTCGCGACAAAGCTTGCCTGCAACTCGGGGTCGGGGTCGGTATCGAAAAGCGCACGAGGTTGACCCCGATCCCGACTCCGATGCAGCTGACCGTCGAGTTACCCCATCGGTTGTTCGCAGCGCAGCCGCGCGGCGGGCTTGCCTATAACTCGGCCATTTTGTCACAGTTTCGTGCCTGTAACTTGGGGTCGGAGTCGGGGTCGGTATCGGTATCGGTATCGAAAAGCGTACGAGGTCGACCCCGATACCGATCCCGACTCCGATGCAGCTGACCGTCGAGTTACCCCATCGTTTTTTCGCGGCGCAGCCCCGCGGCGGGCTTGCCTGCAACTCGGGGTCGGGGTCGGTATCGAAAAGCGTACGAGGTCGACCCCGATACCGACCCCGACTACGATGCGTTTGACCGTCGAGTTACCCCATCGTTTTTTCGCGGCGCGCGGCGCGCCGCGCGGCGGGCTTGCCTATAACTTGACCACTGTTATTTGGAGCGAAGGCGCGTTAGCATCGCTGAGCGCATAGTTGCGTGAAATACGGTAGCCGGGAATCCACAGCACCTCATACCCGCAGGTGATCAAAGGCATCGTATCGCGCTCTTCACGTGGTACTTTGGCATCAATTAAAACATCTTTTACCTTTCGGGAGCCTTTCAGCCCGGTCGGAGCAATGCGGTCGCCATCCTGGCGCTGGCGCACCATAATTGTTTTGCCCTCCAGTTTTTTCGCGTCCAACGAGCAGGTGGCTGGATAAACGCCCATGCCCTGCGGACTGCTCTGAATGCCCTCCGAAAATTCGGCCTGGATACCGAATCCGCCCCAGTGTAAGGTCGCGCCGGCTTTAATCGCAAGTTCCGGTAGTTTTTCAGAACTCTCTGGGCTGACGATTGAGAGCAGGCTTTGATGCAGCACCGCAATCAGATTTTCTGCCAGCTGGAATCGCCATTTAGGCTCAGGGCGGGCGCACTGCGCGAGCAGCGCGCTGATGGAGCGAAAACCAGCGGCAGCGGCGAGATCCTGCTCAAAAAACCACAGCCGCAGCAATCGCCGTTGAATAGCCAGCGGCTCTTTAAGCAGTGCTGAGACCAGAATGGAGCGGTCGTATTGCAGAGCCATGAGCTTTTCCTTGGCCAGATCGTTCAAGAAAGCTTCGTCCTCACGCAGGGTGGCGGCAGAGCGACAGAGTTGCGCATCAATCTGGGGGCTGACGTTCTCCCGCAGAAAAGGGAGCACATTGTGGCGTATATTGTTACGCTGGATAGTGGTGTCCAAATTGGATAGATCGTCGTGCCAGCCCAACCTGCGGAGGGTGAGCCACTCCCGCAGGGCAGCGGCTGCGATGTTCAGCAAGGGGCGGATGATGGTGATGCGGCACCGGCCGCTAACCGTTAAAGTGGTCACTGGGCGCATGCCAGCCAAGCCAGCAGTGCCTGAGCCGCGCGCAAGCCGCATTAGCAGGGTTTCGCAGAGGTCGTCGGCGTGATGCCCAGTGGCAATGGCATCCAGCTCACAGCTTTCCATGCAATCACTGTAGAAGCGCAAGCGAGCCTCCCGCGCGGCCATCTCCAGCGAGAGGTTGTCCGGCTCCCGACTTCGCAGATTGATCATCGCGGTTGCCAGCGGCAACTGGTTTGCCCGCGCAAGTTCTGTGACAAACAGAGCCTCCTCCTCCGACTCAGCCCGTAGTCCGTGGTTAAGGTGCAATACAAAAAGGGCAACCCCCATCTCACGACAGAGCGGCAGCAGCAAATGGAAGAGTGCCACCGAATCGGCACCGCCGGAGAGAGCCACTCCCAGCCTGCGGATGTTTCCCTCCCGCAGATGAGTTTCGGTGAAATTCCGCACAAGATGCGTAAGCTCAGCTGCGTTGGTGCAATATAACTCTGTACTAATATCATTCATTTTCGTGTTTTTCTGTACGTTTTTTATCTCTCACAGGGGCGCGGACGAAAAGGCGTATTACACTGAGCACTCTGTGACTCTGTGAGAGATAAATTTGGTTGCGGCTATGTCTGTCTTGAGCTTGTCAAACTGTCGAAAGGGCCGCGCTAGGTTTGTTGCGTCACTCATTCTGTTGCGTTACTTGCATTATACACTACTATATCCATTAAGTGACAACTAATCCTCGATTTTCGCGACATAAGCCTTTTCTGATTGCCTCAGCGCGGCTTTAAAGCTAAAATAAGAGACAATTTAAAAATGCCCTGTTTTCATCTGGAGAACCCCCTATGAAGCCCCTGTTTATTGTTATCTCAGCCCCCTCCGGCGCTGGTAAAACCACGCTGTGCGATATGCTGCTGCAAAGCTACCCTGAACTCTGCTACTCAGTATCCTGCACCACCCGCAAGCCGCGCCTGCATGAGGAGGATGGGGAGGACTATCATTTTCACTCAAAGGAAAGCTTCCTGCGCATGATCAAAGCGAATCAATTTTTGGAGTATGCCAAAGTGCATGGAAACTACTATGGCACCTTAAAAGAGCCGGTCTACGATACTTTAAAACACCGGCAGAGCATGCTGCTGGACATTGATGTGGCTGGCGCGCAGCAGGTACGCGACCGTATCAGCGAGCTGCCGGATGATGACCCCTTGAAGCTGGGCTTCATTGATATCTTTGTCTACCCGCCTTCGCTCGAAGAGCTGCGGGCGCGACTGGAAGGGCGCAGCACCGATTCATCCGCGATCATTGAAAAGCGACTCAAAAATGCCGAGCAGGAAATGCGGCGCGCCAGTGAATACAAACACCAGCTGGTCAATGATGATCTCACCCTTGCTTTTACTAAAATTTGTGATATCATCAACTACAATTCCGGGGCGTTGTAATAGCCAGCCGCATCGCCCTGTTACTGCCCACCCTGATGGCGAGCGATGGTCTCCCTGCGCAGAGGAGAAATAAAACATGAAAACAGTAGTTCTAGGAGTGACCGGCTCCATCGCAGCCTACAAAGCCTGCGAGCTGACCCGTATGCTGGTTAAGAGCGGTGCGATTGACGTACATGTCATTATGACCGCGGCTGCGGCAGAGTTCGTCACCCCGCTGACCTTTCGGACGCTCTCCCGCAATCCAGTTGCTATTAATATGTTTGATGACCCAGAGGATTGGATCCCCGGGCATATCTCGCTCGCGGAAAGGGCCGACCTGCTGGTGATCGCCCCCTGCACTGCCAACGTGATCGCGAAGATAGCTCACGGTTTCTCGGATGACATGCTGTGCTCGGCGGTGCTCGCCACCCATGTTCCGCTGCTGATTGCCCCAGCCATGAACAGCGGCATGTTCAACAACCCGGCCACGCAGGCGAACATCGCATTGTTGAAAGCTCGTAGCGCGGAGTTTGTTGAACCACTCTCCGGCGACTTGGCCTGTGGCACGGTTGGTCAGGGCCGCATGGCACCCCCTGCGGATATTTACATTCGAATACTTGAAATGCTTAAACAGAGTGGAACGCACGGCAGATCTCGCGATGAATCCTAAGCTTATTAAATGGGAGGAACCACTCTTTAAAATCCTGAGAGCGGATGACAACCAGCTTGAGACTGAATTTGGCGACCTCTGGAAAATTGTGGGCAATCTGTCACTGAGTTAACCAAATGATAACACCTGAACACGTAGATTTAATACCCTCTACACTGGGCTGGGGCACAATCCTCCATTTTTCCAGTGTGCTGATTCTCTGCGCCCACTTGCTGATAAAACCACGAGACTCCCGCACCTCGTTGCTGTGGATCTTCTTCGCCTCCTTTTTTCCTGTTCTGGGCATCTCCGCCTACATTCTCTTTGGCATCAACACCGCCCCCAGTAAAGGATGGGAGAAGCAGCACTCCGACTCGCGTTTCAACGAACTTTTAAACTCTTTCCGTCTGCCTTCATACCCGCCGCAGCCGCCCGGCCTGAAGCAACAGGATTGCCAGCCGCGCCCGTTAATCACAAACATTCACAGCCTCAACCAAATTCTCGACCGCACAGGCAGTTATCACCCACTCCTGGGCGGCAACTCGATTGTTCTGCTGGATGATGCCATGGACGCGTTCAAAGAGATGTTCGAGGCCATCAAGGGCGCCAAAAAGCACATTCATTTCACAACCTATATTCTGGCCGACGATGCGATCGGAAAAGAGTTGATGAACCTACTGAAGGAGCGCGCCGAGCAGGGAGTCAAGGTGCGGCTGATGTATGACGCTTTCGGTTCCGCGACAGCCAGCCTGCGGCTTTTCTTCTGGCGCTTCCGCAATGTGCCCAACATGCAGGTGACCGCCTTTTCCCAGGTGAATCTGCTCCAGCGCAAATTTATGTTGAACAACCGCAGCCACCGCAAACTAATGATCGTGGACGGTGAGATTGCCTACACAGGAGGCATTAACTTCCACGATGTCTACCTGAAAAAAAATAGAAAGGAGGGCACACGCGATTTTCACTTCAAAATCAAAGGGCCTGTGGTCCTCGACCTGCAAAACACCTTCTTGCGCGACTGGTTCTATATGACCGACGAGCCCGTGGAACAACTGCTTGCCGCCACGAACTTCCCTGAGCCGCGCTGGGATGGCGACTGCACTGCCCGCGTGATCAACAGCGGCCCCACAAAAGCTGAGAACGCTGTGGCGCTGGACAGCCTCTTCGCCGCTGTAAGCAAAGCGCAGCGCCAACTCATCATTCTCACCCCATACTTTGTGCCACCGCAATCATTGATATTGGCCCTACGCACTGCCGCAGCCCGCGGCGTGGATGTGCGCGTGCTGGTTCCCTCTGTGAACAACCATCCCTCCCTGCAGCAGGCCTCGCACTCGCTCTTTGAGCCCCTGCTGCTCTCCGGTGTGCGGATATTTGAACGTAACCCGCCCTTTATACACGCCAAAGCGATTCTCATCGACGATGCGGCAGCCATTATCGGCAGCTCGAATGTGGATCCGCGCAGCCTTTACCTTAACTATGAGACCAATTTGATTGTCTTTGACAGCGCCTTCACCTCGACTTTAAAAAGAGCGATCCAGTATGAGTTTGACCACTCAACGGAAATATTGCATGTCATTTGGAATCAACGCTCCCAATGGAAGCGTGTGGTTGAAAACTTTTTCAACCTCTTCCATCCCATTGCCTAAACTACCGTCTCACCATCAACCCGGACCCTGTGTTTTTAAAAATCTGCTTTAGAACATTACAAAACTGTAAAGTTTAATCTTTAATCTTCACTTACGGTGCGAATTATGATAACTTTTTAATCTTATGGCACAAAATGGATTCAAAAAAACGCTTAGAAAAATCAGACGCCCCTTTGAATGGACAGGCATCTACCTATCCTTTTTAATTATTCCCTGCCTCACACGCGAGGGATGTCGGCGCTTGGCAAGCTTTGGTGCGAACATTGGTATGCTATTTTGCGTCCGTGACAAAGCGGTTGCCAGGGCCAACCTAAAGGTTATCTACGGCCATCGACTGACCCCTTACCGGGAAAAAACCATCATCTATCACTGTTTTCGCAATATGACAGCGGTGCTGGTGGATCTTTTCTGGACTTCGCGCAACAGTCGGCAGCGACTTGAGCAATTGACCGTTGTTGACCCAGCGGTGATTGCTCTGGTCAAGGAATCTATGCCCTCAATCAATATCAGCGCGCACATCGGCAACTGGGAGATGCTCTCACAAACCTGCGTCCTGAACGGGGTGCCCATGATGACCGTGATGCAAGGCATCGGCTCCTCCGCCATGACAGAGAGACTCTCCCAAACCCGCTCGGTGATTGGCCAGAAGATTGTTCCGAATAAAGGCGCACTGCGCCATTTAATTTACGCCCTGAGGCATGGCTCCAGCCTGGGGTTATTGGTCGATCAGCACACCTCGGTGCGGCAGGGCGGCGCCTGGCTGACGTTTTTCGGACTTTCAGTGGATGTCTCGATTGGACCAGCCACTCTCTCCCGTAAACTCAAGGTTCCGATTCTGGTGGCGTGGTCGCGCCCACTCAAAAACGGCTGCTACAGGGTTGAGCTAATTAAAAAATTTGATTCTGACCCTGAAGTGGATGACATCACCCGTACTCAAGAGATTATCACCCTCTTCGAAACCGTGATCCGCAGACACCCCGCCTTCTGGTGCCTGAACTACCGACGCTGGCGTGGAATCCCTGTAGGCGATGATCCCGCCCGCTATCCTTACTATGCCCGGTCAGAGCTGCCCTGCAAGAGAAAAAATGCTCTCAGCGGAGACGATCTCCGCTCTGCGGGCACTACCCCGCAACTGCCATCAACCAGCAGCAATGAAGCATTAATTAAAGCACCCCTCATAATTGATAACAGGGGCATATAATGCGGTACGCCGAATTATTTTTAGTCTTCGACATTAATAACCCGCGCACCTTTAAGAATATTCTGGGCAAGAGCCAGGGCAGGGTCATCGTGCAGAGCTTGCGTCGCCTGACGCAGCTCGGATGGACTCTTCTTACGCTTGGCTGGCAACTCTTCAGAGACAGCTGATGGCTCCGGCGACGGAATGGGTGCTGGAGCTGCGACTGGCGATGATTCTGGTGCTGCCGGTACTGAGCGAAGAGCGGCGTTGCTGGCGGCTGGCGGCTGGCTTGGGGGTGCCGCAGGGGCTGGGGCTGATCCGCGTAGCTCGTTCAGCCGTCTGAGGATGGCATCTAGCGGCACTGCCTGGGCGATGCGAGCGCAGCGGATCAGGGCGAGCTCAATCAGGGTGCGCACTGAGAGCGCGTAACGCAGGCGCCCCTCGGTCTCGCCGAGCTGGTCTGTAATCTGCAGCACACGGTCGGAGTCAGCGAGCTTGGCCTGTTCGGCATAAACGGCGATCTGCTCTAAGGTGGCATCCTGGGCGGCCATCTGGTCGCCGACATGCAGATAGATCAGCAGATTGCGGAAGTGCTCCATCAGCTCGACAGTTAGACGGCTCATATCCTTGCCGGCGCAGTCAAAGGTGTCGATCATCTTTAAAATCTGTGGCATCTCCCCTTTGAGTACTGCGCTTGAAAGTATTTCCAGTGCCTTGCGGGAGACTAGGCCAAAGACCGCCAGAACATCCTCCTCGGTGAGGTGATCGCCCTTGAATGAGATCAATTGGTCCAAGGCTGAAAGCGCATCGCGCATACCGCCCTCGGCACCGCGGGCAATGGCGAGCAGGGCATCCTCGGTGATTGAGACCCCCTCCTGAGAGCAGATATATTTCAGCCGTTTGACAATTGCCGCAATCTGAATCCGGCGCAGATCAAAGCGTTGACAGCGCGAGATAATGGTTGGCAACAACTTGTGTCCCTCAGTGGTGGCGAAGATGAACTTGACATGCGCGGGCGGCTCCTCAAGGGTTTTCAACAGCGCGTTGAAGGCCGCAGGGGAGAGCATGTGAACCTCATCGATTATAATGATCTTGTAGGTGGCACTAACTGGGGCGAACTGCACCTGCTCGCGCAGTGTACGCACCTGCTCTACCCCGTTATTGGAGGCGCCGTCGATCTCCAGCACATCCAGCGAGTTGCCGGCAGTAACCTCGCGGCAGATATCGCACACGCCACAGGGAGTGACTGTAGGCCCCTGTTTGCAGTTCAGAGCCTTGGCAAAGATGCGGGCCAGCGAGGTTTTGCCAATACCACGCGGACCGACAAAGATATAAGCGTGTGCCACACGGTCGTTGGTGATCGCGTTTTTGAGGGTTTGAGTGACATGCTCCTGCCCGACAACATCTTCAAAGAGATTCGGGCGCCATTTTCTTGCTAAAACTTTATATCCCATAACAACCCGAGAGTTTACAGAGTTGGCGTGTGATATGCAAAAGAAAAAAGGAGGAAAGTTCTAAAGTGAAAAGGTCGCGTCTCTGACGTGGGAGCAACGTAGGCCCGATTTCCAATCGGACATGTCCGGTTGGAAACCGGACCTACTGGAGGTCGGCTTCGCCTTCGGTCGACGATTTTCAAGGGCGGAATCCTTATAGTATGTCTGCGTACTACGCACAGGCAGACTTCTTTGATATACAACAACTTATAAAAAAATACAAAATGTTGTGGACAATCAACGCAACAACCACTATATATAGACGCATGTTAAAAGTCATCTCTCTTTGGCTTTTGGGTTATTAATTTACTAATGGACTTTTTAAGTATGAGTACAGAATCATTGCAGAACTATGTTTTTACATCCAAATACAGCCGCTACATCCCCGAAAAAATGCGGCGTGAAACCTTTGATGAGGCGGTTGAACGTGTGATTGAGATGCACCGTACGCACTTTAAAGCCAAAAACATCATTGTGGACGATCTGCTGGAGCGCTGCGAGGACGCGATCAAAAAGCGCATGGTACTCGGCAGCCAGCGTGCAATGCAGTTTGGCGGTGAACCCATACTGAGAAAAAACGCGCGGATTTATAACTGCACCACATCTTACTGCGACCGAGCCCGTTTTTTTCAGGAGGCTCTGTGGCTGCTGCTTTGCGGCTGCGGTGTGGGTTTTTCCGTACAGAAACACCATGTGGCAAAACTGCCTGGAATCTCTGCCGCAACCGGCGCAACCGAGACCTTTGTGATACCTGACACAATCGAGGGGTGGGGCGATTCGCTCGGAGTTCTGCTATCATGCTACTTCACCTCTGACCACCCCTTTCCCGAGTTTGCCGGCAAGCGCGTCAACTTTGATTTCTCACTGATTCGCCCCAAAGGCCGCCCGATCTCCTCTGGCATGGGGCGCGCGCCTGGTCCTGAGCCGCTCAAGCGCAGCCTGACACTGATCACTGATCTGCTGGAGCGCTGCGTGGCTGACGGCCAGAGCCGACTGCGCTCTCTGGATGCCTATGATATCCTGATGCATGCATCCGACGCTGTGCTCTCAGGCGGGGTTCGCCGCAGCGCGACGATTTGCCTTTTTTCACCTGACGATCAACTGATGGCTAAATCAAAAACCGGCAACTGGTTCAACGAAAACCCGCAGCGCGCACGCTCCAATAACTCGGCCATTCTACTGCGGGACGCGACCTCCCGCGCCCAGTTCACAGAGCTGATGCACTCTGTCAAAGAGTTTGGTGAACCGGGATTTGTCTGGACCGACAACCTGGAGATGACCTTCAACCCCTGCGTTGAGATTGGGCTCTATCCACAGATTGACGGCCAATCCGGTTTCGCGTTTTGTAACCTCTGCGAGATCAATATGGGCATTGTTGACACTCCTGAGAAGTTCAAGGAGGCGTGTGAGGTGGCAGCCATTCTCGGAACCCTGCAAGCGGATTACACCGAGTTTGAATATCTGGGCGAGATCAGCACCCGCATCGCGCAGCGCGAAGCGCTACTTGGCATCTCCATGACTGGGATGATGGAGCACCCGCAGATCGCCTTTGACCCTGAGCTACAGCGCATGATGGCCAAACACATCATTAAAATCAACGCTGAGGTAGCGCAACGGATTGGAATCAACCCCGCCGCACGGACAACCTGCGTCAAACCGGCAGGCACCACCAGCTCGATTCTGGGAACCTCTTCAGGGATTCACCCCCATCACGCCAAACGCTATCTGCGCCGTGCACAGGCCAATGAAGATGAGCTGTTGGTTGACTTTTTTAAAGGCCAGAACCCGAAAGCCGTTGAAAAATCGGTTTGGAATCCGAACGGCACAGATGTGGTGCTCACATTCTGTATCAAAGCGCATCCAGACGCGCTGATTAAAAGCGACCTGTGCGCAACTGATCTGTTGGAAAAGGTCAAGCTTACAAAAGAAAACTGGATTGATGCTGGCAAGCAGGTGGAGCTGTGCGCCGAGCCCTGGCTCAGCCACAATGTCTCCAACACCATCTCGGTCAAGGATGATGAGTGGGATGATGTTGAAGAGTACATCTATGCCAACCGCCACGCCTTCGCAGGCATCTCTCTGCTGCCCGACGGCGGTGACCTCGACTATCCGCAGGCGCCCTTCTGCGAGGTGCTGGACGCAAGCACAATTGTTAAAATCTACGGAGTGGGTGCCATTCTGGCCTCAGGATTGATTGTTGACGGACAGCATGCTTTTGACGACAACCTGTGGGCAGCCTGTGATTGTGTTCTGGGACGCGGTGAAAATCTGGAACAGGCGACAGCGAAGACTTATCCCAAGCGTGTTTATGAGGCGGTCGAAGCGGTTCGTCTGGAGAAACTCGACTGGGTACGCCGCGCACATAAATTTGCGGAGAACTATTTCAACAAAGACGCGCTCAAAATGACCCGTTGCCTCAAGCGGGTCAGCACCTGCAAGATGTGGGAGGATTTGACCCGCACCCATGCGCCTGTTGACTACACGCAGCTCATTGAGCGGCAGGACAACACGACGGTCACCGAGACCATTGCCTGTGCTGGCGGCAACTGTGAGCTTTTTTCAGTGTAAGGAGGCAGGGTTCAGGGTTCAGAATTCAGCGCGGCTGTACCCGAAGGCACCAAAGTTACAGGCAAATTAGCCGCGCGGCTGCGCCGCGAAAAAACGATGGGGTAACTCGACCAAGTGGCCGGAAAAAACAAGGATTGGCCCACCGACAACATCTTTCGTAAGGACAAACAACCAACCATGTTGGTCTTGCCCTTCGTTTAAGGGCCTACTGTAACGTATATCAAATGCGAATGTGCTGGATCTCAGTGATCCCGCTGCCGTATACTTCCCGTAACTACATAAGGAAGATCAGAATGACAGAGAGGCTTTCAATATTCACCGCGATCATCCTGCTTGTGCTGACCACACGCGCTCAGAACTGGCCGCAATGGCGAGGTCCTGATTACAACGGGGTTGTTACCAGCGGAACATATCCGGCAAAATTTTCGACTGAGAGTGATCTGCTCTGGAAAGCGCCGCTACCTGGCAAAGGAAGCTCCACACCCATGGTCTGGCAAGACCGCATTGTGATCACTTCGGGTGTGGGTGAAGGCAGCGAGGGCGTGGATGGTGCCCTCTGCTTCGACTGGAGCGGAAAACAGCTTTGGATTGTTAAATTTGGTCCGCAGGTGCCGGGCAAGCACCGCAGTGCCAGTGGCAGCTGCCCCTCGGCTACCAGCGATGGCAAACGAATCTTTGTTTACTTCAAAAGCGGCACCCTGGCCGCGTTGGATTTTGAGGGACAGGTTCTCTGGAGCACCAACCTCCAGGAGCGCTATGGCAAAAACACCCTCTGGTGGGATCTCGGCACCAGCCCAGTGCTGGTCAATGGTAATGTGGTGGTCGCGGTCATGCAATCCGGGTTCTCCTACATTGTGGCCTTGAATCAGGCCACTGGCAAGGAGGTCTGGAAGGTGGAGCGCAACTTCACCTGCGCTGAGGAGTCGGACCAGAGCTACACCACACCAATCGTCTATCAGGAGGGGGAGCGCACCATGCTGCTGATCTGGGGCGCCGACCATCTCACAGGCCACGACGCGGCAACCGGCGAAATGATCTGGCAGTGCGGTGGCTTCAACCCAGAGAACAAAAAGGCATGGCGTGTGATCGCCTCACCTTTAATCGACAACAACATTGCAGTGGTGCCCTACGGCAGAGAGCAGTGGGTGGCGGGTGTCAAACTCGGTGGCAGTGGTGATGTTACAGCAACCCACCGACTCTGGGAGAAGCGAGGCATCAACACCGATGTCCGCAACGATATGCTCAAGCCGCATGAATGTTGAGTGGAGCTTCGAACTCCCCCCAACCCTCCAGCCAGATGATACCATCTCACTCGCGCTGCGCTACTTTGACGGCTGCGCCATCGCTGTCAACGGGCAGCCAATCACATCTTTCAACACCCCCGCTCCTCTAACCTGGAACAGCAGTGCCACTGTCAGCCGCTCTCTCGAACAAGGGCAGGTACCTATCACTATCGCGGTTCCTTACAGTGCCATCGCCCCTGGCAGCAACACGCTCTCGATCATTGCCTTGAACAACTCCATAACGGACACCGACTTTCTGATCCAGCCGACCCTCGCACACACCAGCGCCAACCGTTATGGACGCTACTTTCCAGAGCCGGCCCCCGGAGCCGCGAATGGAACGCTCTACAATGCCGCCACCCCCACGGTGACCGTCACCGAGCCACGCGGCTTTAAAACCGCGCCTTTCTGGGCTGAACTGCTCTGCGCAGATGATCCCGCCGCCGAAATCCGCTACACCGTTGGCGGCAGTGTGCCAGTCATAGACTCACCGCTCTACACTGGCCCACTTCACATCATCATCACCACCACCACGCTACGGGCAGCGGTGGTCGACCCGCAAAGCTACCAGCAACGCACCAAATCAGTGAGCTGGCTCTTCCTTGAGGATACGATCACCAAAGACAGCTCCACACCAACGGGGGTGGCCGAATGACAGGACGGTCAACAACCATGCAATGCAATAGTCACTAGTGATCGTGAACGGCTGCTGCGCGGCATGACCAACGATATCCCCTCTATCTCGATCGTGTCCGACCTCAAACACCTCTTCAACCCCCAGAGCGGTATCTACGTCAACCCAAGCAACAATGGCCGCGACTGGGAGCGCCCAGTCTCGGTTGAGGTGATTGACACCGCCCGTGGCCAGGACCATGAGTTTCAGGTCAATGCTGGCCTGCGCATCCGCGGCGCATTCAGCCGCTGGCTCAAAAACCTGGCGAGACCCCGCCTATCCCGATGCATCCTGGCAATCTGGCCCTGGCATACTCGGATTCGCGGGTGCCCCTGTTCAAAACCCGGTTGCCACAACCACTCGACGCTTTGTGAACGGTCTCTCCGGCACGCAGGTCACCACCACCTACTTCCGGCGCTCGCTCAATCTTACCACCACCAGCGGGCTAACCGCACTGACCATCGACCTATTACGGGACGACGGCGTGGTGATCTATACCTGGATCTTGCCTTGACCGCGCATTACAGCGGTAATACCATTGTGCCCATTGAAGCACCCACCACCATTAAAGCCCGCGCTCTCAAGGACGGCCAATGGAGTGCCCTGGCAGAAATCCCCCTCGACATCACAATCCCTCCGCAAGAGTACCACCACCTCAAGAGCCCCCTTCTTCCCAATCAAAATCGCGGCTTTTTCCAGCTACGCATCAACGACTACGTTTGTTGTCCAGGCGCTGATCCAGCGCTGGCTGAAGTTTGCTGGATGCCCTGGAAGACTGGCTGATCCAGTCTAGATCATGCCCCTGCGCAATCTTCCTCCCCAGTTCAGAGCCTTCACGCACCACGTCGACATCATATCCATGCTCACTCAAGGAACACTTTTATCCATTTGACGTAATGTCTCTTTTTTATCACAGGCACTATGCGGCACCACCGATTTATTCCAAAGCAGACTGTCGGACTTTTAAGTCCGACAGTCTGCTAGTCCTCACTTCAAGCGCAAGGGTGGTGGCGGTGGCGGAGTGAAACCACCGACTTTTCTCACAACCCCATCACCCCGGTGCTCGGGATCATCAATCATTGCAAACCCTTTATCCAAAAGCTTCGCGGCCTCGGCATCGCGCAGGAGGCGCGCCTCACTGCCTAAAACCACGATGTTGAGCCGGCGCCCTTTACGTTGACAGGTCACCACAATCGACCAGCCAGCGGAGTTGGTAAAACCAGTCTTAAATCCGTCACATCCCTCCACCTTTTTTTTCAGAAACGGATTGTGGGTGCGCATGTCAAAAGCCCGGTCAGTGCCGACGCGCAACTGACGATAATCTGCCGATGTGTATTTGAAGACAGCCTCATGGCGGCATAATTCACAAGCCAAAATGGCTAAGTCGCGCGCGGTGGTGACATCCTTTTTTTCTCCGGCAGCGGACGGCAGCCCATTCACAGTGGCAAAGCGCGTACTAGTCATACCCAGCGCATCGGCTTTCAAATTCATAAGCTTCACAAACTCATCTGTGGAGCCAGCCACATGCTCAGCTAACGCAACCGCCGCGTCATTAGCTGATTGAATCATGAGCGCATAGAGCATGTCCTCAACAGTAAAACTCTCCCGCGGATCAAGGTAAACCTGCGATCCGCCAGTCTGATACGCCTTCTTGGAGACCGCGACCATATCACTGAGCTGGATCTTTCCCGCTGTGATTTGCTCCTGGATCACCAGCAGGACCATTAATTTCAATGTGCTGGCAGGCGAACCTAGCCGATCAGCGTTGTCTTCAAAGAGTACACTTCCCAAATAGGCATCAACAATAATAGCCCCAACATAAGGTTCAAGTGGTGCGGAGGGTGTTTGCGCATTGATGCCTGCGCAAAAAATTAGTGAATAGATAACCGATTTAAATAATTGTTTGCCCATATTTAATAATGCTTCCTTCTGTACTTATCCTTGTGAAAAATGACAGTAAAAAATATCATATTGCCCTGCTTTATTAAACAACATTCTTGCAATGCTGACGTCCCCGTCACTAATTTCTTTTGACACTGAACGATTGTTCTGCGAATGCGCCGGTGGCGACATCCCGCAGGCGGAGGGTCCACCGTCCGGCGCTCTCATTCTGCGCCAGCGTCTTTTTCCCCTTGTATCGTCCTTGTGGAGCCAGCACGTTTTCCGCGTAATAGGGCACGATCTTACCTCCGGGATTAACCCATTCCGCCCGTACTACATGCGTGGAAAACAGTTCCGCCGATCCCCTGACCTTGACCTGCCAGCCCAGCGTCTCGCCCGGCCGGCATTCCCGGCGATCCAAGACTACGTCAAGACCCGTTACTTTATATGGCAACAGTGCCAACACTTTGGCACCCCCTTGGTCTAACGTGATTTTCGCTTCCTCCATATTCCCTAGATAAATTCCAGCGCGCGTGTCATAAATATGGTATTTTGCCAATAATCTAACCGTCACATTTTGAGTAGTCGGGCCTTCAACCAGATAATCTCTCAATAAACACAGGTATTTTACGGATCCATTGCTGAAAAACACGCTCTCCACCGCCCCTAATTTTTCTCCCGATGAAAGCGCTATATTCAGTTTCGGTTCAATTCCGAACTCTTTCAATATCTTCTCAATTGCATCCCGCAACAAGCCTTCCTTGCCGCTGGGCCGCAACGCCCTGTAATCGGCCAGGAATTTATCCAGGTATACGCCCTTGCCCTTCCCAAACCCTTGGGTTTTCAATTCGGTCCCGAACTTGCCGAAGACCTCCGCCAACGGACTAGTGTCCAGCGCCTTGCAGTGGTTGTCCATAATCGCCGGCGTGTAATCCGCCATCACAAGGCCGCCTTGACAGACAAAGTCCTTGATTTTTTCCACCTCGGGTGCCGACATGGCTAGGGCGCAAGGTAAAACAAGCGCCTTGTATCCGCGCTTCACCAATTCTCCCTGCTCAATCTGTTCGTTCGAAATGTAATTGTATTGCAGTCCGATGTCTTCAAGAACTTTGATAAAGCCCAAGTGGCAACTCACGGGATCATTTCCCTCTGTCAGCGTATACGCATGGTGGGTTAGCGGTGAATAATAAATCACAATGCCGTCGTTTTCCCGCTGGCTGTTCAGCAGAAGCTTGCCGATCCCGCCCTTAATTTCTTTTATTTCACTGGTGAGTGTTTGAAAATAGGGCAGTGGCGCCAAGTCGGGGGTCAGTGCCAAATAGCCGCCCGTGCCGTAACCGTCGTAGCCATACCAGTCCCAGATAGCATCTCCCTCGTTGAACAAATTGTGCCAGGGTATCGCCCGATTTAAATGTTCCGCGATCATGTAACTACCCACCCAAACACCAGAAGATGTTCCTTTGCGGCCATCTTTGAGGAACGAACGCACGATTTCCTTCTGGATAACCGTATGACTCCCCAACGGGGTCACGTACACCCCGCACATGTCCACCGCGCTCAACAATTTCCACCAACTCATACCGCGGGTACTGCTGGCATTCAGAGGCTCGCAGAAACCCACAATGGCCCCGGGATCAACCGCCTGAATTTCCCGTTTACAAAAGGCGTTCAAGTCGGTGAAGACAGCCTCCATGTAGACGCGGAAATCCGTCCAGCGGGCCAGTTGGCCGCTTTTCTTCGCCTCCGCCAGCGTCACGGGTTGAATCTCCTCCCATAACGCATATTTGCTGTCCCATTCCTTGTTCAGCGCCTTCAAACTCCCATATTCTTTCTTCAGATATTCCTGGAACCCCTTCACGCATATCGGACAAAAACAAAATTCCTGCGAACTGCGCGTCAAAGCTCCCTGGATCGTCAGGCAATAACTGGGATTGCCTAAATCGCGCAACAGTGGAGCATAGTTAGTCATGCTTGCCTTCAAACCTTCGCGATATACAGGGTCGTTCAGGCACGGCTTGCGAATATTGTTCGTACACGCCTCCGCGCTACCCCAAGCCCCGAATGTGCCGAACATATACGGCACGGTGCCCAGATTACTGCGGGCAGCTATTCGGGACCTTAAGGCAATCTCTCTTCCAGCTGGAAAATCCGCATCCACTCCTAATTCATAAAATTGCCGCGTGATCAATGGCGCCAAGTAATCGGACGGCTCATACGAGGGCCACATTATGAACGTATAGTCTTTTTCCTTATCCCGGTCCGCCGCCACCGCAAACTCCTGCGCCTTCTCCGAAATCACGTACGCCTGACCACCCGACAAAATCGCTTTGACCTTCAGTATGAGCGACAAGGCCTCGCGAATCTCCAGTGTAAAGGCCGTCTCCGCCCCCACCGCATCCATTTCTTTTTCATCCAGCAATCGGCCGAAATTATCCCATAATTGAACCTTCAACTTCGCCTTCTCCGCCGCTTGATTCAAAATCACTTTCCCTTGTATCTTCTCCCCACAATGATACGCCGATTTGTCCAACACCACCTTGTCAATCCGATGTTTGCTTATAACCGGCACAGCAACCGAACCCCAGTTGATAATCTTGTCTCCGTCCATGAGCCGAATATCGGCTAGGTGCAGCCCGTCTTTTAATGTCGGCAATGCCAGGTCACATTTGTTGTTCCCCGGTTTAAGCGCCAGCGTGATCTGCTTTGGGGTGTCCTCAATCTGGTTCTCGCCGTCCCGTACGCTCAGCTCCATCGCCACTGTTTGCTCCTGTCCCGCATTGAACAGCTCCAAGCGCACCGCTTGCGGCATCCCGTCCTTAGTGTCAACCTCGATTTTTTTCAGAAACACCGTCGGCTCTTTACGCGCCGCCCACAATGTTGCCTTCGCGAGCAGCGAATGAAAATAATCATAGGCGTAAGGGCATTCTTCCACCTTTATCTGCGGCGTCAAAGACAGCCGCACATTGACCCAGGCTAGCGACCCGTAGTCCAGCTTGACCACTCGGCCTTTGCCAAATTCGCTCAATCCGATAAATTCCGTCGGCAAGCCCTTCAACCCCGGTAATATGTCCAGCGGCACTCCCGTGCGTACAAACGCCTGCTCGTCCACAATCGGCTTGTGCTTGAAGACCATCTCTATTTCCTGGGCATCGCACGGGCAAACATAAACTAAACCAGCACCGTCCACCTCGACGCGTTTGAGAATTTCACTACGCGCTTCACTGGGCAGTACCTTCCATGAGACCTTTCCGATAATGTACACGTCATAGGTGGCTTTCAGTTTATCTAAAGCAATTTTTTTCATCTCCTCGGCTGTCCGGATGGGTTCGATGTTCGAACTTCGCCGTTTAGGATCAACATTAAATTCTTTGAACGCTGCCGTCATCAGCGGCACACATTGGATATCCATCCTCTGGGCCAGTTCCGTCGTTTCCCGATGCGTCCACGTAGGCGCAATCACCAGGGCCTTCAGCTTGCCGCCGACATAGGGCCTGGCCCATGCCGTATGCGGAGTAACCACAGTGCCGGGTAGTTTGTCATAGGCGGTATTGGCCGCCCTATCGTCAACCCCGCCAGCCGCTCCGGCAGCCAACATCATCCCGGCCAGCCACCCCAACAGCCCCAGACTCCAAGGTTTAAGCCAATCGGTCATCCAGCAATATGTCCCATGAATTCTTGTGTACACTACAGTTCCTCTTTGTTTCATTTTCTAGAAACCCCTATTGATTTCATATTGATTTAAAGCTTTATTTATTTTTTTGATCTACCTGTCCAAATAATGCCATCAATTCAGCCACTATCTTACGTGTGGCATTAGTTTCCACCTTACTCGTTGTCAGCCAGGTTTCATAACCTCCCAGCTCATGTTGCTCCGGCGTAGGCAAATATCCATAACAGCCATTGGCCAACTCAATGTTAAACGTCCTTTGAAAAGGACTTTTTTTCTTTATTTCCAACCCTGTCTCCGCAAACACTTCAAATGGGACAGCAGTAATCCCAAGATCACCAATCCTGAATACCTGAAGCACGATATCAATTTGATCCGGCCACTCTTTTTCATGGATTCGAATACGCTCCGCATATATCTTTTCCAGTGGATGAAACAATGGGGCATCTGTATCAGGCCTTTTGCGAACTTTCTCCATATTGGCCAATAATTCCGGGCTGGCACGACGAACTTCCAAGGTCAGCTCAGATTGAGCTGCTCCGAGAGGCACCCAATTCTGGAATTTCAGGCCTCCATAGATATCAAATACTTTGCCCGCCAACTCATTGGCCAAATAGCGCATCTTACCATAAACAGGGTATCTTTCACCACTTGGTCCGGGCAAGTTGATATAGTCAACATCTCCCGCAGTTCCATTGGACATAATTCCCACAAATGGCGGATCCTGTCGATCCGCTTTCAGCAACTCCTGTATCCGGTCACCAAAAACAGCAAAGTAATTCGCGGAAATATGCCCTTTGGGTGTATCGGCCACGTAATGAAGGGAATAATTCCCCAATACTGCGATGGGTTTACCTTCAAGCGACTCCACCGCAATAAAAGAAACTTCAGGGTCAACAGGACCTGCATTTCTTGCTGCATCGGGATGCCCAATACCTGTGTTCCCCCTAGCTTTATCCTTAAAACCCAACGGACTCCACACAGGCTCTTTCATGATCCAGCGACGATTGAACACAAGTTCCGGAACATCAAAACTACCCCAGGCAATCCGGGCAGGTTCCAGATTAGCCAGTGCTGTCTGAACACCATCCGCAATCCTCTTAACTAAAAAGCGTTGATAATCATCTAAAGGCTCCCCATACTGCCAGCCTCCTATTTTCATCCCCTGTTTGCCGGCGCTTACAGCAGAGTGAGTATGGGTCGCCGCCATCAAGACATTTGATGCGGGAATTTTCAGCTTGTTTTGGATTATTGCTTTCGCAGCGTCAAAGACTTCCCGCTTCACACCCACATTGTCAACTATGGCAAAAACCAATGTCTCTTCACCATCATTTAGTACCAGTGACCGGACGTGCAACTGATCATGAATATAGTCAGCCTCTGGGCTACCCCAGAGTCCGACTGTTTTCATCCCTAATGGCGGCGTAATATTGCTTAATGAAGCTCCCGCCTTAAATACTTTGTTTTGGTTCGAAGTGGATTTATTTTGCGCGTACATCGCCAAAGTCCCGAAGAGCATAATGACGAAAAAACATAAAACACTATTTTTCATAAGTTTACCTCAGCAAAGTATTTTAAGGGTTGCATACGACTATCGCCAATGCCGCCTGCCAGAGTTTTTATTTGGTTGTGCCAGGCGTCCACAGTATCTAAAAGTAATGTCAGAGATCTCGGTGAGGGATAATTTGTCCATGTATCCTGCAGATTAAATATCTTACCGAGATTGCTTAGATAATCGAACTCAATACGGATTAGATGAAGCCGCGCTTTTACATCAGGGTTTTTTGTTTTTTGCTCGGCAATGGTTAGCTGAGCATTGGCTTTGATCACAAACTCCACAGTGTAGATGCTTTGATGATGCCATTTGTTATCGCGATAACGGCCATAGCGCCCAATCGCGCTAGTGGTCCAGGCGGGTTGATACAGGCCAAAGAAATCAGAGTAGAGATCGATTTGCTTGTGCAGAAGATCAAAAAAGTTCGTCATCTGTGTCGTCACATCACCAAACGCCGCTGTGTAAAACTCTTTCTCAACATCCTTGTAATCCATTGTCGGATCATCCAACATGCGTCCATAAACATAGTAAACAGGTGACTGCAAGCCCCAGACTTTCATAGAGCCGTCACGACTAGTCCATTTCACATTGTGCTGCGCCATGGCTTGTGCCATCTGCGCTGCATACTCGGGCGTATGTTCGGGCGCATAAGGCCCATCCAGTCCAAACGCGGTGAACGTTTCTTCTACAGCGGCGATTCCGGCTGGAATGTTGACACCATTCAATCGATCGAAATCGCGTAGCGTCCCCATGTGCAGCAGGGGAATAACATTGCTAGGAAACTGCGACACGATGTTAGAGTTTAGCGGGGTGTCTTGATAATCCCAGAGGACAACCTTAACTTCAGGATATGTGTTTTGAATGCGTTCTGCAATTGAAAAATAAATCTGCCATAGCTTACCAGATTCCCCGCGGGCGATTACTTCCGGATAGGTATTGGCCGTCATCCCAAAAAACGCATTACATCTGTCGCAAGTGCAACGGTCTAAAAGATATTGATCAGGTGGAAAAATGAGTAGCGTTATGGCGCCTTTCTCAATCTGCCCTTTTGCCGCCAAAAACATAAGGTTCAAAACATCTGGATCAGTGACGTCCAAGGCTGTCTGGCCAGCGGAATTGATTGGCTCATATCCTGGAGCCGGTTCGCAGGCGCGTTTGCCGCTTGGCAGCAGTGCAAAATATTCCGGGTGGGTTTCGCTGTATTCAGCCACTGAAATGACCGTGTTCCATCTTATGGTCGGAATTAAGGTAGAAGAGGAGGACATCAACGGAAAATAGTTGTTTGCGATCATATAGAAGTTTTCTATATTGCTGTATCCGTTGCTTCTTGACTTTACCGGTGGTGTCTTTCGTAAATTAAGGTCTGCCGCGACAGCGATGCGTTGCACCGACTTAAACGCGATACTGCGCGTATCAAGCGGAACGTTACCCTCTGTGTCGAACACACCAGGGTTTCTCATATCCACGTTGTTGTTAAAAATGAATCGCACCCCGGCGTATTCACGCATAAAATCAAGGGCGCCCTTCACCGAGCCAAGCAGCGCAAGATGGATCGCATAGCCTCCGCTGCTACTCCAACGATCAGGATCCTTACGATCACTGCCAATGATCACCAGATTCTGCCCCACCGTTTTCCAGATATAACTCCAATCATTGGTATTGATCTCTATCGTATTCTCTTGGGCGAACGCCGTTGCGCCTAAATAAATACCAGGTTTGTCGGCTGGCTTGGCAGATTCGCGAAGGACCGGAATCTCAAAACCGTTTTTCTGAAATGCTGTCTGCATCAATTTGGCAGTTGCCATTAACCAGCGATCCACCACCTTATCCACCGCCTCATCAGGTATCACAATCTGGTAAGAGCTGATACCATTATCCGCAATCACAAGTTCAGCGGCGCTGGATGTGCTTGGAACCATCAGAGCCATTGAGCACAATGAAAAGAAAAACACACTCTTAATCTTCGCTCCGTACACAATCATGGTAAGCCTTTCACTACGATGTAACGTCTTCTTCATTTTCTAGAAAGCTCGCTGATCTCATATTGATTTAACGCTTTTCTGTATATGCGGACTTCCTTTATCATGCCGGAAAAATAATCCATTTCGCCAAAACCGATGCGTAGCGGCTGATCGTTGGAAAGATCGTAATCCGCGGGCCGAAAAGATGTTGAGGTCGCTACTAGTCGGCCATCCACATATAGTTTTAAGCGATCTCCCTCGCGAACCGCTGATAGATGCTTCCATCCTGATCCCAGATCATCGTCGTATGAAACACATTTGCCTGCTTCAATCGAAAAAATTTTGCCGCGCACGTCGATAGGGGCGTCAAGCTCCGAGCTGGTGCAGCTGGCGATTGTGGCAAAGAGTTTACCTTTGTAGGCTGTCAGGCTGGTCAGCCGCGTCCATTGCTTCAATTGCTCCCGGGCGTCAGGAAGCGGAGAACTCACAGGTACCGGTTTCCAATCAGGCGGCGAGAAGAAACGTCGCAGCAAAGTCCATGACTCCGACCCCTCATAGCGACAGGCTTCGGCCCGAGGAATGGAGCCCGCGTAGAATTTACCATTGTAGACTGTCAGAGCGTTAACCTCGGTACCGTCTTCGCCAACACGCCCGCAGTACTCCCAATCCTCACCACCCAGGTATCTGCCGATCTTCGCTTCCGGCCAGGTTCCGGCATACAGGTTCCCTTGGTATACTTCCAGAGAATGCACTTGGGTAGAACCCACCGGATTCCCGGCATAAGTCCATTTGTTGCCGTCAAATGTATATACGTCGGCGGGAAAGCCGACAAACAATTTGCCGTCGTGAACGCCCATCGCATGAGGAAAAAGACGTCGTGGCGTTTCAACTGGAAACTCCTTTGAAACACCCCATGTCTGCCCTCCTTCATAAACGAAAATCCCCGATCTTTCATTGCCTCCTCCAACATATAGCTTCCCCTGGAAAGATGCCATCGTGGGCAGGCGAAGATTATCTCCCGGCTGACCGCAGTCTGTCCACTTGGTGCCGCCTTCGTAACGATAAACGCGGCCAAAATCATATCCGCCCTCCTTAACGCGGGTCCAGTCGTAAGTTCCGGTAGTTGCATACAAGTTGCCGTCGTGAACAATCATCGGTCCAACTCCTGTGGTTTTGCTGTTGCCAAGCCTTCCGCAATCGACCCATTTCTTTCCTCCTTCAAACCGGTAAACATGGGCCCAGTCTGCTGGATCCTTGGCGCCAAAAGCCGCTGCATAAAGATTGCCGCGATAAACAACGGTACTGCTTGCATAATTGCTCTCTGGATTGGGGTGTCCGCAATCCTCCCAATCACTTAGCGTGACGTTGTCGATACCGAAGTAGACGTGTTTGTCATTCCCTTGAGACGGGTATCCTCCTGAGCTGGACTTAATCGAAAGATTGAATCCTTTTCTTTTTGCCGCATCGTACTTGCTTAGCACATCGCCGATCACATCTTCCATATCCTGCTGGGTGTAAACCCAAGCGCAGATCGAGAAGTCGTCTTTTTCCAGGTTAAGCGTAGGATTGTCGGGTACTTCGATATAGGCGGCGCGTCCATCGAACTGGCTTGTTTTTAGGTTCACGCCGTGATTAATCCCATGGTTTCCCTTACCGGAGTAATCGCGGCAGTCGCCCTGGAGTTTCCAATACCCCACTAATGCATCGCCTAAATTCGAAGCGGATTTGTTTTGCGCATGCATCGTCAAAGCCCCGAAGATCATAATAACGAACAAATATAAAGTGCCGCTTTTCATACATTTCCTTCTTAAAATAACCATCATTAATTTACCATAATAAATGCTGTTAACATACTGCAATAAATGCTGTTAACATACTGCTTTTGCCAATCAGCGTCAATCACATAAAATAATTAAAAAAATACTTGATCTTTATTGCCACCTCATATATATTGTTTATATATTATAAATGGGTCATTAAAAGTGCGTGAGTAGTGATGAAAGGAAAAAAGAAATGAAAATAAAGACAGTCCTGATCGGAATGACAGCAATGTTTGTGTCAATGGGCGCTATGGCGGCTGATCCGACAATCAGCGGTGTGATGGTTCAACAACGATGGCCTTGGAGTCGGCTGGTTGACATCGACTATGTGCTGACATGTGATTCAGAGCAGCTGATGGACATCACCATCAGTGCATATAACGGTTCTGTTCAGCTTGATGTGCCGGAAGCTTCGTTCTCCGGTGCCCTTTATCGTGTGCAGCGCGGTGATCGGCGGATTGTCTGGGATCCGACGAAAACGGCTTATACAAATGACGGGTTTCTGCCGAAGTTCCGGGTGGAACTTACCCCAACCCCGGTGCCGCTCTACATGATCATAGACCTAAACAAGTCGGCGGGGGCGAAGGGACAGATCGAGTATGTTTACGAGACCGACCTCACAAATGGTATTTGGGGCGCATGGGTTAGAAATCCGGTGACCAACGACGGAACAGTCGTCGAATCCGTGGTTTGGACCGGCGTGACAACCAACGATATTTATAAGGCCGACAAAATCGTCCTGCGCCGGATTCCGGCGGGGGCGTTCACGATGGGTGAGTCAAAGGTAGAGGTGACGCTGTCGCGGGATTTCTACGCCGGTGTTTATGAAGTGACCCAGGAGCAGTGGGAAAAAGTCATGGGGACGAATCCCGCATGGCCCCAAAATAATCCGCCTAACCCTGTTAATCTCATAAATTACAATGATATCCGGGGGGCGACTAATAGTGCTCCGGCAATCGATTGGCCGGGGACGGACGCCTCGGTTCTGCCGCCCAGCTTCATTGGACTGCTGCGCGCAAAGACAGGGCAGGCGGGACTTGACCTGCCGACCGAGGCGCAATGGGAGTACGCCTGCAGGGCTGGGACGACTACCTATTTCAACGACGGGATTAACGGTTCCTCCACAAACCAACTGAATGAATTGGGTTGGTGGAACGGCAACAGCGAAAATACGACACACCCGGTGGGGCTGAAAAGGCCGAATGCGTGGGGGCTGTACGACACACACGGGAACGTGAGGGAGTGGTGTCTGGACTGGCACGGTGCCACACTGGCAGGCGGGGCTGATCCGGTCGGGCCGGAGTCGGGTACTTGGCGCGTGCTGCGGAACGGCGCCTATAATATTTCACAAGGCTACTGCCATTCGGCGTACCGTTGGAGGGATCCACCGACCTACAGCGCCTACAACTTGGGCTTGCGTCTTGTGAGGACCCTGCCATAGCGCGTTAGCGCGCTACCCCCAGTTCTAAAGTGTGTGAATAATGAAAGGGCAAAGAGATGAAAATAAAAAAAATCCTGATTGGAATGATGGCGGTTTTTGTGTCAATAATAGCTATGTCGGATGATCCGACCATCAGCAATGTGACGGTTAAACAGCGATGGCCCTGGAGCCAGCTGGTGAACATCGACTATGTGCTGACATGTGATTCAGGGCAGTTGATGGATGTTAATATCGAGGCGTATGACGGCTTATCCCGTCTGACATTGCCGCCGAATTCGTTCTCCGGCGACCTGGATGGAGTTGCTTGCGGCGCGCGGCGGATTGTCTGGGACCCGCGGAAGACCGCTTACACTAAGAACGGGGTTCTGCCGGAATTTCGTGTGGCTCTCTCTCCGACCCTGGTGCCGCTCTACATGATCGTGGATCTGACCAAGTCGGCGGGGGAGACGGGACAAATCGAGTGCGTTTACGAGGCCGACCTCACAAACGGCCTTTGGGGCGCGTGGGTGAGGAATCCGGTGACCAATAACGTGACGGTTGTCGAATCCGTGGTTTGGACCGGCGTGACAACCAATGACATTTATAAGACCGACAAGCTCGTCCTGCGTCGTATTTCGAAGAGTATATTCGCAATGGGAGATTCAGTTCCGCCTACGATCTCAACGACGTTGACAAGGGACTTTTACGCAGGGGTGTTCCAGGTGACCCAGGCACAGTGGTCTAAGGTGAATGAAACAAATCCTTCAGGGTTTAAAAATCCGACCAATCCTGTGGAAAGAGTGTCGTACAATGCTATCAGAGGGGCGACAAATAGTATTCCGCCAATCAATTGGCCAGGGACTGGCACCTCGGTTCTGCCATCCAGTTTCGTGGGAGCACTGCGCACAAAGACGGGGCTGACAGGGTTTGACCTGCCGACTGAAGCGCAGTGGGAATACGTCTGCAGGGCGGGGACGACTACCGATTTCAATCACGGAAAGACTGGCGGCACCTCCACAGATTACATGAACGAACTGGGTTGGTGTTATGAAAACAGCGAAAATACAACACATCCGGTGGGGCTGAAAAGGCCGAATGCGTGGGGGCTGTACGACATGCATGGGAATGTGAGGGAGTGGTGTCTGGACTGGTACGAAATCCCGCTGACAGGCGGGGTTGATCCTGTAGGTGCGGTATCGTCGAAAAGCCGTGTACATCGGGGCAATTACTATACACAAGGAGCTTATGGATGCCGTTCGGGATTTCGTTGGCGCGACCCGCCAATTCATAATGACAGCAGCGTGGGCTTCCGCCTCATGAGAAACCTGCCATAGCGCATTAGCGACAATGTAGTGCTTCGCAAGCCTCAGTTGTAGGGCGCGCGCGGGCCATAAACACGTTTTTGCGAAGCACTGTAGCCGCGGGCCGTGACCGCGGTTTGCGCGTTTATGGCCTATAGCAAAGCGTTTCGGCTCGTAAAACACAACACTTCTTTTATTATTCCGAAAACCAGTTTAACTGTCTGCTTTTGTGGTGCGCTCTGCAAGCAGAATGCTTGCACTACTTCATTATCACTTTTAACGAACTGCATCAAAATGTAATCTTTTTGTGGTACTCCTGCAGTGACAGAACATTGCTCTGGTTTTTAATGCGCTCGACAATGCCGTACGCCGTGGCTTGGGCGGCCGCGACGGTGGTCACATAGGGAACGCCGTATTTGATAGCTGCTTTACGGATATAAGAGTCATCGGTCATGCTGGCTTTACCAATCGGTGTGTTGATCACCAACTGGATCTCGCGATTGGCAATCGCATCAACAATATTCGGACGCCCCTCATGCATCTTGAGGATCCGTTGGCAATCGATGCCATGCGATTGCAGGAAGGCGCAGGTCTTCTCAGTGGCCAGGATTGAAAATCCTGAATCACGCAGTTTGCGGGCAGTTGGCAGGATATTCTCTTTGCCCTTTGCATCAACTGAAAGCAGCACTGTGCCCTTGAGCGGCAGGATCTGCGCGGCCGCCTCCTGCGACTTGTAAAAGGCCAGTCCAGGGGTATCCGCCAGACCGAGCACCTCGCCGGTGGAGCGCATCTCCGGCCCCAACAGCGGATCTACCTCCGGGAACATATTGAACGGGAAGACCGCTTCTTTCACACCGTAATAGGGCACCTTGGCCTGTTTCAGATTGAGCTCTGAGAGCTTCTTGCCCAGCAGCACCTGGGTCGCGACACGCGCCATGGAGAGTCCACAGACCTTGGAGACCAGTGGCACCGTGCGCGAAGCGCGCGGGTTAGCCTCCAGCACATAGACGACATCGCCGCAAATCGCGTATTGAATATTCATCAGGCCGACCACCTTCATCTCGCGGGCAATCCGGCGGGTGTAATCACAGATTGTATCAATGTGCTTCTGTGAGATGCTAACCGGCGGAATGATGCAGGCCGAGTCGCCGGAGTGTACGCCCGCCAGCTCGATGTGTTCCATCACAGCTGGCACAAAGGCATCCGTGCCATCGGCGATGGCATCAGCCTCGCACTCTAGGGCATCCTGCAGAAAACGATCAATCAAAATAGGGCGATCCGGAGTGACCCCCACTGCGGCGGTCATATACTGACGCAGCATATCCTCATCATAGACAACCTCCATGCCACGACCGCCCAGCACATAGGAGGGACGCACCATCAGAGGATAATCGATCTGAGAGGCGATCGCAACCGCATCGTCGACACTCACCGCCATGCCGGACTCTGGCATAGGGATGCCGAGATTTTCCATAATCATGCGGAACTGGTCACGGTCTTCAGAGAGGTCGATGATCGCCGGGGTGGTGCCCAGGATCTTGACACCCGCCTCCTCCAGCTCTTTGGCAATATTGAGCGGGGTCTGACCGCCGAACTGACAGATCACACCGATTGGTTTCTCCTTGGCATAGATTGCCAGCACATCCTCGACTGTAAGCGGCTCGAAGTAAAGTTTGTCGGAGGTATCGTAATCAGTGGAGACAGTTTCCGGGTTGCAGTTAACCATGATGGTTTCATATCCCGCATCGCGCAAGGCAAAGGCCGCGTGCACACAGCAGTAATCAAACTCGATCCCCTGGCCAATGCGGTTGGGTCCGCCGCCCAGAACCATCACCTTTTTATTGGTCGAGCTTACGGTTTTGTCAGGGGCGTTGTAGGTTGAATAATAGTAAGCGGCATCCTCCACCCCGCTCACCGTTACCGCCTCCCAGGCCTCAGGCAGACCTAGCTCCAGACGGCGCACACGGATCACAGTCTCGGGAACATCCAACAGCTGAGCGAGGTAACGGTCGGCAAAGCCATCGCGTTTAGCCACCAGCAGCAGCTCATCCGGCAGACCAACCCCTTTGTACTCCAGGATCTCCTCCTCGAGTTGAACCAGCTCCAGCATCTGCTCCAGGAACCAGGCTTTGATATCCGTGCGGGCGTGGATCTCTTCCACTGTCGCCCCTTTGCGCAGTGCCTCATAGATTATGAACTGGCGCTCGCTGGTAGGATAAATCAACAAATCCATCAGCTGTTCTTTGGATTTGCGGTTGAAATCCTTGGCAAAGCCGAGGCCGTAACGCCCCTGCTCCAACGAGCGGATCGCTTTCTGGAAGGCCTCTTTGTAGGTTTTGCCAATGCTCATGACTTCGCCGACCGCGCGCATCTGAGTCCCGAGTTTATCCTCAATACCCTTGAACTTTTCAAAGGCCCAGCGGGCGAACTTGACCACCACATAATCGCCGGAGGGTGTGTATTGATCAAGTGTGCCATCACGCCAGTAGGGGATGTCGCGTAAGGTCATGCCGCCCGCCAGCTTGGCGGAGATCAAGGCAATCGGGAATCCGGTGGCCTTGGAGGCCAGAGCTGAGGAACGTGAGGTGCGCGGGTTGATCTCGATAATCACCACCCGGTCAGAGACAGGATCGTGGGCAAACTGCACATTAGTGCCGCCGATCACACCGATGGCCTCCACAATGCGGTAGGCGTAATCCTGCAGGCGCTCCTGCAGCTCCTGGCTGACGGTCAGCATCGGAGCGGTGCAGAAGGAGTCGCCGGTATGCACACCCATGGGGTCGACATTCTCAATAAAACAGATGGTGATCATGTTGTTGTTGATATCGCGCACCACCTCCAGCTCCAGCTCCTCCCAGCCCAGAACCGACTCTTCAACCAACACCTGCGAGACACGGCTGGCCGCCAGACCGCGTGAAACAATGGTGCGGAACTCCTCCATATTGAAGACCAGTCCGCCACCTGTGCCGCCCATGGTGTAGGCAGGGCGGATCACACAAGGCAGACCAATCTCTTTAACGATCTCCTCTGCTTCAGCGAGCGTTTTCGCGACATCACTCTTAGCCATTTCGATGCCAAGGGCGTTCATGGTTGCCTTAAACTCCATGCGGTCCTCACCGCGTTTGATCGCGTCCAGATCAACACCGATCATGCGTACGCCGTATTTCTCCAACACGCCCAAATCACGTAACTCAGAGGCCAAATTCAGCGCGGTCTGCCCGCCCAGGTTGGGTAGCAGCGCATCCGGGCGCTCCTTTTCAATGATGCGCGTGATGGTCTCGGCATTCAGCGGTTCAATATAGGTTGCGTCTGCTGTTCCAGGGTCGGTCATAATCGTGGCGGGGTTGGAGTTGACCAGCACAATCTCGTAGCCCAGTTCACGCAGGGCTTTACAGGCCTGGGTCCCTGAATAGTCAAACTCGCAAGCTTGTCCAATAACAATCGGGCCAGAGCCGATAATCATAACCTTGTCAATTCCATCAATCTTAAACATAGCGACGCACCTCTATTGAATCTATCTGGTAATTTATAAATGAACGCATAAAATGTATCAATATTTACGTTGAAAAACAAGGCAATCACGCTGCTTTAGCAGCTAAAATAATTTGGGGTGATTAACTCATAAATTAGCCGACCGTTATTGGCATGAGAGTTATGGTGTCGTTGCCGAAGATGTCGATGACTTTTCTGTCGGATAACCCACACGTTTTACGCCATCCACAGGAAATCCGTTGGGCATACTCTATATCGTCTACACCTGGAATCGCACCAATATCCGTTTGGTTTTCATCAAAAGCGAAACGATTCCAGTAGCTCTCAAATCTCAATATAAATAAATAATTTATTTTTAATATTTAGACTTGAAATTAAACCACACATGCGTAATAATAGGTGTTGCATTTAGATTCAAATTAGTGATTTATCAATAATCACTTGTAGCAAAACATTGAACAAAGGAAGAATATTATGTCAGATAAAACAAAACCATGGACCAAAGCGGTTGTTTATGTGATTGACGATGACGAATCACTGAGAAAAGCTATTGGCCGTCTGCTTGAAACAGCTGGCCTTGTCTACGACCTTTTTGACAGCGCCGAGAGCTTTATGAGCTCGTGTTTAAGACAGGCGGATGTCTCTTGCGCTGTTGTTGACATTAGAATGGGCAAAGGCCTTACCGGAATCGAGTTACAGAAAGTGATGCAAGAGAGCAAAATGAACATTCCGATTATTTTCATCACTGGTCACGGTGATGTACAAACGAGCGTCAAAGCCCTCAAATCAGGCGCATTGCATTTCATTACTAAGCCGTTTGAAAACAATGAGCTGATGGAAGCCATTGATGATGCGTTGTTATATGATTACAAGAACAAAAAGACTATTGCGTTGCGTGAAAAAGCCGTCACTGGCTACGAAAATCTAACCAAGCGAGAACGCCAGGTTTTCACACGTGTGGCTAGAGGTTTCATCAACAGAAAAATTGCTGAAGACTTACAGATATCAGAAAAGACTGTCAAAATTCACCGTGCGCATATGATCGACAAAATGCGCGCCAATTCCACGGCTGAGCTGGTCCGTATGGCATATGCGTTGGCAGAGGTTAAAATCCTCACAATTGAGGATATCGAGCTTGACACCAAAGATTGAAACAGCCGTTAATCATGAATTATGTCACAGAGTAAAACATGATTGATCATAAAAAAAAATCAATTCTTTTAATTGACGATAACCCAGTAAACAACAAACTTGTGGCATCAATCTTGATGCCACAAGATTATGAAATTTACATTGTCGACAATGGTCGTTCGGGGCTGGAGCTTGCAGCTACATTAATTCCGGATATAATCCTTCTAGATATAATGATGTCGGATATTAATGGTTTTCAAGTGTGCAAGCATCTCAAGAGTAAAATCAGTACACGCGACATACCGGTGATATTCATCACAACAGATTCAACTACGGAAACCCAGATCAAATCCTTTCAAATGGGTGGCAGCGATTTTATCACTAAGCCAATTGTCGATGTAGTGCTGATTGAGAGAATCAAACATCAAATCAAACTCAGAGAGCACAACCGTTGGCTGGAAACCCTTAACAGCTATCACGAACTTGCAGAACATTTTTCAGATCTGGGGTTCTGGGCCAGCCAGAACATCGGAGAGCAGAGTACTTTCACCTCTTCAAAACAATTCAATGAAATTCTCAAGTCACACAAAAACGCAGATTGCGGCACCGAGAGCTTCAACCTGGAAACCTTGAGTGGCATTATAGACGCCAGTAACCACACCACGTTTAAAAATAAACTCACAAAGCGATGGGCCGCATGTATTAAAGATGGCGGCATGTTCGACGAGGTTTGCCACTCACCCCTTTACAACGGCAAAAAATTTATCCGGATTTGGGCCCAATTCACGAAAGAAACATCAGGCTGCATGAACGCTTTTGGTGCCATTCAAGACATTACCCAAGTCATTAACACCGAAAACGAACTTGCGGCACTGAAAACTAAATTAGCGGAGATCACCACTCGGCAACAGGTGATAGAGGCCAACACCCAGTTGGCACACGAACTGAATCAACCACTGGCTGCCATCAACCTTAATGTCAGTTACATTCGCCAACTGATTGAATTAACACCCATTGCGGATAATCACAATATGCTCGATGCTCTTTCCGATATTGAGTCCGATGTGTCCAGAGCCAACAACATTGTGCAGAACACCCGGCGCATCCTGAAAAAAGAACCGGTTGTTATAAGAACATTTGACCTTAACCAATTACTTGATGAAACAATCCACATTTTCAATCGAGATCTCTTGAAAAAAAATATCTCACTCTTTTATGAGCCGGAAGAAGATACCTGTATAATCCGTTCTAATCGGACAGGTTTGCAGCAGGTGATCGTAAATTTGTTGAAAAACGCTATCGAAGCAATTGTCAGCATGGAGATTGAATCACCAGTCATTGAGATTCGGACAGCTCAGCACAATGGTAAAATCCATATTTTGATTAGTAACAACGGTCCTGGAATCGCGGACACAGATAAAGATAATATTTTCAAACAATACTACACCAGCAAAACAGGAAACACAGGCATGGGCCTCAGCATCTGCAAAGCTCTGATGCAGGAGATTGATGGAGATATCCAACTGACCTCCCCGCCGCCCGGTAAAAATACCTGCTTTAAAGTCATTATACGCAAATAGCTGAGTTTAAGTGAAATTGAAAGTGATCATGCGTCAACAGATGGCGTTCCCTTGTTTTTCGCCTCTAAAATTTTTTGCCTCAAAAACAACGCAGCGCACCTTTCACAAGCTTTGTTGCGAGCTTTACTTTCAACGCCGCTCCTGGTGATAAAACCGAGGAGCCTGTGCCAAATTGGATGCCGTACGGTATTGGTCTCTGAAAAAGGCACTCCATGCGCGCAGGAGTTCCAGACGTGGGACAGAGCCGCAGGTTTTGACAGCACTATTCCAATTCAAAGGATAGGGCTCGCCGGGCAGAGCTTCAAAGGCCTGCATCGCCTCTGGATTGCTCTCAGCACCGCCATTTTTTAGAATCGCACGCCAGGCAGAGCGTAACTCATCACCTGAGTCGAGACACATCGCCTTCATCAGGTCACGCAGTATCCCGAAGTGGCGCCCAGTCCAGCGAGATTCGTAGAGAAATGCCTCACTCAGCTGATAGGCATCCACACTCTGCTCCCACAACGGATCGGAGAGATACTCTTTATGTTGCAAAAAGCGCTGCTGCATCACCACGTCATCCGATGGATAAAAATCACGGCGAATCGGCAGACGCCGCAGTGCAAACCGCTCTGGCCCGCCGGGAGTACCTGGGCGATAATTCCAAAGCTTTTGTCCCTCCTCACCAAGTACGAACAACAAAAAACGGCGACCCAGCTCACGCTCCGGCGCGCCTCGCAGCAGCGAAATCGGATCGGCTGTGACACTCGAACCCCCTACTGGAGTTATATAACCCATCACCGGAGCTTGGCCGCTGGCAGTTGACATCTCCGCCTGGTAGCGTCCATAAAAATCAATGCACACCCCTGCCGCAATAAATCCCATACTGACATCCACCGGCACTTTCTCGGAGGTGGAGGTGAAATACCGCGACTGGGCCCCTATCTTGCGGAGCATTTTAATCCCGTCCTCCCACCCTCTTTCCACTGCCTGTTGGTAGGCGGCGGGAACACCTGCGGGAATCTCACCAAATTCAAGCGCGGCGGATTCTATCAAACCTTCATACTCCGTTATATGTTGGCGGGTATACCCCGCATCCGCCACACTGCGGGCACAGAAGGTGTGTACAATCATCTCAAAGGCTTTGGCAACTGAGCCGCTTTTGGTGGGATCAGCCAAACCGATCTGCCCCATCAACCGCGGATCAACCAGATCACTCCATGTGGCAGGCACTTGCGCAAGGCCCAAGTCCTTTAAGCGGTCGACATTGTAACAGATGCCAAAGGTGCTGAGTGCCGCGCCGTAATAACAGCTGCCGCGCCACTGCTCCCCATTAACTGCGCTTGGTATCAGCGTGCGGCCTTGCTCATCTTCAAAAATGTTAGTCGGCGGATCCTCTTGCTCCCAAGCTGGAACTGAGAGTCCCTGACGCGCCGCCTTGCTGTGATCATAAACTCCGCCACCGAAAAAAACATCGATGCCGCAACTGATCGCCTGCGAATGATCGGTCGCGCGAAAGGCCTGCCATAACTTCAGTCGCCCCCCCTCTTCCGGAGCCTTAGGAGCAAATACTGTACGCTCCCCATCTGGCGGCCAGCGCTCTCCCTGCTTCAAAAAATACTGTTTGGCTGAGGCTGAGTATTCAGCGGCCAGATAGCGCATGATCTCGGTGGTTCCGCCAATAACCCGCCAGTTAATCCGGGCAGGTTCTTTGTAATGGATCGCATGCCATTTTGAAAAACCATCCGCAAAGCTTTGGCGGATAGCGGCATTATGAGGGGTCACCACTACCAGTTGAGGATCACCTGACTGCCATGCTCCTTCGGGTGTCTTGCGGCGGAATAAAAAAGGCAGGGCAATCACCGCCATAGCAATACAGATGATCAGAAAATTTTTCATAGAGAGAACGTTATCATAGCGCATTACAGACACAAAACACACGAAAAATAATTACTTTTAAAAGTCGCGCTTTTACGCTTGAGAAAAGCGTCGAATTTGCCTATTATTGTTTTTGATTTTCAGCAAATTAGGATTTATTCAATTGGAGAGGTGGCCGAGCGGCTGAAGGCTGTGGTTTGCTAAACCGCCGTACTGTCTAATCACGGTACCGAGGGTTCGAATCCCTCCCTCTCCGCCATTTAAGTATGACTGTGATTAGGATGGAGACATATCCTTATCTTAGTCCTAATCACAATCCTTATCCAAATCGGCTGCGCCTTTGGTTGACGATAACGGCGACGATGCTGGTGGACGATTTTTTAGAGCGTGGGCTTTAATCACCTGACCAAGATTGTTGAGCCAATGATCCGCTTGGTGTTGAGCGTACCGGCTATTGGCCAATCTATCGTGTAACTGCGGCTATCTACTGGCTTGTCCTCCTCTGCTACCAACCGCGACTGAGTGCGCGTGTCCACATCAACTTCGCTCGAATAGCCAACAACCACATCCGCCGCTCCGCTGCTCACTGCCAGCAGCATCACAGCCGCCAGCGTAACCGCCTTTTGACTCATCCATTTGGTTACCTTGCATCCGGCGGTAATAGGCCGGCAGTCTGTTTTTTTGGCCGAAGAGCATAGCCAGGTTGATCTGCGGCAGTGATTCGCTGTCGCGGTTATACCCGAACTTGACGTATTCATTGCCACGCGAATAGGATGAGATCGAGGTGATGTCATAGCAGAGATAGTCGTTTTCAGCCATCTTCGCCAGCCATAGCGACAAAAACCGCTGCCTGTCATCCTCTGTGATCTTTAAAAGCAACTCACTGATACGCTGGCTGACGAGAAAACCGCCCATGGGGTGCAGATGACCCGTGCTCCATGGCTCGCTGCGTGACAGGGGCAGACCTTTATGCACGATGAAGTGGACAAGGCTCATGATCATCTCATGGTGCTCGGGGAAGCATCGTCTGACTAGTCCAGTCAGCCCGGTTTCTTCCGACAGCTTCTCCAGCAGCATGAACGGCCCTGCGATCCGGACGCTGGCCGATGCCTCGGGCGAGTGGGTCTCGATCGGGGCGACTAATGTGGTTTCCATCTACGGTGATGTAAACTGCATTGTCACCAACCTCGACGTGCGCAGCGCGATTTACTGGCAGCCGAACCTCGACTGGCCGGGACGCAGGATCGACAACGGCGTCCGGGCGCAAGTCAAAGCGTGGTCGCTCGCCGCTCCTCCGGACTACATGGTCATCGATCTCGTCCATACCAATGTGATTGATTTCTACACCTGCAAGGAGCTTGTTCCCGGCGGGGTCATCAACTCGATCTACAAGACGGACAAGCTCGTCATGCGCCGTATTCCCGCCGCCGCCGACCGCTGGTTCATGGGTGCGCCAGCTGGCGAGGTCGGCCAGTATAGCGATTCGTGGAAGACGCGCGAGACTCAGCACCGGGTGACGCTTTCCAAGGACTATTACATCAGCGTTTTCGAATTTACGCAGGGGCAGTACAAGAATCTCAAGAAGGCTTCCGTTTACGTCGGTGCCTATGCCAGATCCGACCGCGCCGTGCACCCGCTTGAGTTCTCCGCCTTCAACGACGAACGCGGCGACGCGAGTTCCAATGCGGATTACAACTGGCCTAACAGGACGAAGGTGAAGCCCACGGGACTTTTCGGACGCCTCGCCACCTGGACTGGCTTCACGTTGTTCGACGCTCCGACCGAAGCGCAGTGGGAGTATGCATGCCGCGCCGGCACGACAACCGGGCTCAACAACGGGACGGAACTCGCGAACAACAATGATCCAATGGCGAGCGGCGTTGTCGGATGGTGCAAAGGTGTTGACGGCAACGACCCCGACAACACGCAGGAGGTCGGGCTCAAGGTGCCGAACGCCTGGGGCATCTACGACATGCACGGCAATGTTGTGGAGTGGTGCCGTGACTGGTGGTACGACGGCGCGCTCGGAAATCTCAATCAGCCGATTGATCCAGTCGGGCCTACGAATGGAACTCATCGAGTTCTTCGCGGAGGCAGTTTCTCGCATTGGCCCTTTTATTCCAGGTCCGCCTGCCGCGAGACCAAAGAAACACCGGATGCCTGGGGCTCGCAGTTGCGCGGCTTCCGCGTTATTTGCGAACTTCCGCTCCGCAATGTTGTGGTCGAATAAATGGAGATACCTATCGTGAAGTGCAAAGCAATATTTCTTTTAGCGGCCGTCCTTTCGGCTGTCTGTGTATCCGCGCAGCCGCAGGTCGATCTCGACTCTGTGCAGTTTTCGCAGGACCCTGAGACACGCAAGGTCGCGGTGTCGTATGTTCTTCGCAACGCGCCCGCCGTCATTACGCTTGACATCCAGACCAACACGGTCGTCGATGCCTCCGGCGACTGGGTTTCGATCGGCGCGGCCAACATACGCGATACCTACGGCGAGGTCAATTGTGTCGTCACCAACCTTGGACTCCGGAGCGTCGCTTACTGGCAGCCGGACATTGCGTGGAGCGGACACGATCTGGCAGCCGGACAACTGCGTGCCCAGATCTGCGCCTGGTCGCTCTCGTCACCGCCCGACTACATGGTGATAGACCTCGTCCGCACGAATAGCGTTGAATTCTACGTTTCCAAGGAACAGATTCCCGGGGGTGTCACGGCTAAGATCTACAAGACGGAGAAGCTGGTGATGCGCCGGATACACGCTTCCGGCGTGGAATGGCGCATGGGCGCGCCGGCTGGAGAGGTCGGCCAGTATGACGATGCGTGGAAGACGCTCGAGACCACGCACAAGGTGACGCTTTCTTCGGACTACTACATGTCGGTTTTCGAGTTCACGCAGGGACAGAATAAGAATCTCAAGAAGGCTTCCGGTTATACCGGAACCTATACCGGATCCGACCGCGCGGTGCATCCGTATGATTATGTCTCCTTCAATGACGAGCGCGGCGATGCGGGGTTGAATTCCGACTGGAACTGGCCGGCAGGAAAGGGAGTGAAGTCGTCCGGTCTGTACGGTCGTCTGCGCAGTTGGGCCGGCATCGATTCATTTGATATGCCCACCGAGGCGCAATGGGAGTTCGCATGCCGCGGAGGTACCGGAACCGGGCTCAATAATGGGACCGAACTCGCGTACAACAATGATCCAATGGCGAGTGGCGTTGTCGGCTGGTGCAGAGGCGTCGAGGGCAACGATCTCAACAACACGCAGGAGGTCGGGCTCAAGGTGCCGAACGCCTGGGGCATCTACGACATGCACGGCAACGTCGCGGAGTGCTGCCGCGACTGGTGGTACGACGGTGCGCTTGGAAATCTCAATCAAATGACGGATCCCGAAGGCCCGGAAACGGGCACTTATCGGGTTGTTCGAGGAGGAGCGTATTTGTATTGGCCGTTCTTCGCCCGGTCAGGATGCCGTTCCAGCAAGGCCACGCCTGACACCTGGGGCACACAGACACCGGGCTTCCGCGTCGTCTGCGAAGTCGATGTAAGTGGATTGGTCGGTGAATGATTCTCGAAAAGATAAAGATATGATCCCCAACTGTTTCAAGTGGTCCGCAGCGATCTTTTTCGCCGCGTTCGGCATTTCCGGGTATGGATACAACCTTGAAAATCTTCCTGAAGCCGATGTCGAAAAGGGCGGAGTCACCTACGATTTTGAAGCGGCGTCCGCGCGGATATTCAAACCGGTCTCTTTGTCTACGAATTGTTTCTCCGGTGTTGAATGGAAGACCTATTCATCACGGGTGCATCTGGTGCCAAAGGATTTGTCTGAAGATTCTCCGATCCGACTGGCGGTCAGAGAGAATGCCGCCGCGTGGACGATCCGTGGCAATTCAGTGAGGCTCACGTGCGGCGACCATCTGCTCGGACTTTGCGGAAACGATCCTAAGGTCGCCGGCAGAGTGGTGAGCGAGTGCTGCCTGTTCGCCGAACTGCCGGATGCCGAAGGCGGCGAGTACCTGCTGCGTCTTCGCTACAAATGCGGAAATGCGCTGCCGGGTGCCAGAGAAACCTACTGGAGTATCGGGTTTACGGACAAAGTCGTTGACAGAGGGATAGAACGCACCTGGCATTCACTTCCCGATTGCGATAACTTGGTGCATGATTATGCGTTCAGGCACTCCGTTCCTAAGGGTAAACGCGCTGTGCGTTTCGCGATCGAGTTCTCCGGTGTTGGCGGGATCGAGGTATTTGAGGCGTCGTTTGCGAAGCCCGCGCCGCCGCAGGAACCGGTCTCGATCCGGAACGCGATCCCGAACATGATCGACGGGACTTTCGCGCTTTCGGAAGGACAGTGCGGGTTCTTTGTCTGCGGGTGGCGCGACAACGACGGTGCCAAGCGCGATCCCGCGCTTTATCGCATCGCTCTGGATCTGCCGAAAGGCGTGTCGCTTGCGGCCTGTAACTTCGCGGAGCTTAACGCTTTCGAGCAAACGCATAACCCAGACGGCGGGGAGTCGTGGCAACTCAAGGTGCGTCCGGGCATGGGCCGGTTCATGCCGAATGCGCCGCCGAAAGGGAGTTTTTCACGGTGGAATCCGTTCGTGATGTTTTTGAAACCCGTTGCCGGTGTTGGTGACGCGGGCCAAGGGCGCGTCCGCGTGCTTCATGACGGTAAGCTTGTGTCGAACGAGATTTCGGTGACGTTCAAGGTTATTCCCAAGATCTTGGCCGAGGCGCCGAAGCGACTGCTTTCAGGTGCCAACGTTGGCATCGGCATGTTCGACTTCCGTGATCAGGCGGCGGTTGAAGACGGGGCGAAGTTATTTGCGGATTCCGGCATGCGGAGTCTGCATTGGCCGAAATGGCTTAGTCCTGACGGTTGCGACGAGGTGATGATACCGGCGATGCGCAAGGCGGGTTTCACCTGCCTGATGCCGCACGACTATTCGCTTTGCGACGGGTATCTTATCGGATTTTCTGAGCAACGTCCCGAGGACGAGAAGTTTGTTTCTGACATCGACGAGGTGCATTGCAACCGCGCGGTGTGCCCAATCTCTGTTTACAAGGAAATGCCCTATTTTATGAACGACACACTTCCGCGTCTTAGGCGCATCGCCAAGGGGTGTGACGGGATATGGGCGAACTGGGAACCGTATTTCTTCGCGGGACACGGTTGCTGGTGCGACAAGTGCCGTGAGGCGTTCGTCGCGTATTCCGGGCTCGACGCCGGGACTGTCAAGGAGGCATGGCCCAAGGAGATGAAGGTTAAGGGCAGGTATGAGGACCGGTACATCGCTTTTCGAGCATCCGAGCATGCGAAAGTCGTGCGCACGGTGGACAAATGGGTGCGCGAGGCCACTGGCGGAAAATCTTCGCAGGGCTTTGTCCCTGGCATCGCCTGGTGCGAAATGGCGAGGGCGTGGCGGACGGATATCGATGCAAAACGCGGACACCGATATTGTCGCGAACAAAGTACGCGCGAGTATTCCGGCTCGCTCGAATGGATTTCGCCGTGGGGGCCTTATCCGCGCTGGGACATCAACGAATGCTATGCCTATTCGAAGAGCCGTCCGCTCGTCTACTGGGTTGCGGCCAAGGATGTGCGCGAACAGCTTGAACGCGATTTTCCAGACGGGAAGTGTCCTAAGCTCATGGCTTATCCGCACGCTATGCAGGGCAACGTCTGGCTCACGCAGCCGGAGAATCTTGCAATGGCGTACGACTCGTTCTATTTCAATGGATGGCGCAGCGTGGTCGCCTATTACTTCCCGCGCGGTTACGACGCGCGGTACTGGAAGTCGGTGGCGGATGCGACGACGCGCGCCGCCAAGTACGAGGATTGGCTTATCGACGGCAAACGCTCGGACGATCAGGTGGAGACGGTGACTGTGCAGGAGTTCGCGACTTCGTGCGCGAAAGTGACGCACTACGTTCCGGCGGCGACCAATGTCGTGGCACTTCAGACGGCGGCCTTCGATCTCAAAGGAACGCGCATCGTCGCGGCGCTGAATTTCTGGGAGAAAGGCGAAGCGTTTTTTGATTTGAAGACGCAAGGACTTCGCGGCGAAATCGCGGTCATCGACGAGGACGGCATCCTTTACGCCAAGGATACGAAGCATCCGTTCTGGTCCGTAGAGGAACTCGCCGCTCGCGGCGTGCGTCTGGCGGTAGGTGCGTCGCGGACTAAAGTTTTCGAGTTCCGTCCGGCTTCGCGGGAAACGCTCGCCGCCGCGAAAGGCGTGATCACTTCCGCGCGTATGGAAACAATTTTCCGTTCCCGCCGTGATCGGCTCGCGGAAGAAGCTGAGAAAGATGCCACGGTGGAAAAGGCCCGTCGTCTCGCCGGTTGCCATCCGCCTGAGACCTGATACAACCATGAACCGTATTTTTCTGATAGGGAGTGGTGATAGGGCCGCTGCGCATGCTGGATTGCAACGTTAAATGCGACAAACTTCATTATGCTTGACAGCTACCCATTTCTCCTTCGAATATTTCCCTGGCAGATGAAAAGTTTAGAAGGCACAAAGCAGCATTAACCACTAAAAGTACGAAATGGGTGCGCAGCTGAGTTTTTGGCCCGCGAATCTCCGCGAAAGGGTAAGGGTATTTCATCCCCGCTTCCGTCTTCACGCTTCGCGTCTACGCCGTGACAAGACGCGGGGTCGTTAATCGCTTGAAATACCCTTATCATAAGATCACTTTTAAAGAACGTAATTTTTAATTTTAGCATATGGCTCTGCGCTACCAATATTTTTTACCTCAACATTTTTTACCTCAAAACAGCGTAGCAATATTTTTTACCCCTCTATTTTTCTACCTAAAAAATAACCTGGTGCATCCTCTGTGCCCTCAGCATGGCACGCCGTAGCCTTGGCGTAGGAGGGTGTCTCAGTGGCAAAAAATCGATTATCTGCCTGTGCGTAGCAAGCAGACAGGCGGCTATAATTTCAGTTGTTCCATTTGGCTTTTCCTTTCTCCAATTTTTTGAAGGATTTTGTTGAGACATTTTTGTTGCATGGGGCATTTTTTTGTCCAATGTGTTGTCGCATCTTATATTACAATTTAGCTTCCGCCAAAGGATTTGCGCTTGACGTTTTGCGAGGAATCGTTCATGCTTCCAAACAATAAATGAAAGGGATACAAATGAACCAAATGATGATGACTGGGAAGAAACTTTTTTTAGCCTTTACACTCGCTATCTGCGCTGCGGGCTGTGCGCTTTGCAATTCTGGGTACACTCCGGCTGCAGGGGATGTGACAGTTGAAAACCCCCGCTTCAAGCTGATTCTCGGCGCGAATTGCGTGGTGAAAACCCTCGTGCTGAAACAGACCGGCGAGGAGTGCATTGACTCCGGTGACGGGGTCACGCTCTTTTCCGTGACGCAGGACCGTCCTTTCAACAATGAAATCAAGCTCATGTACCCCAATACACGCACAACCTATCAGGCGAATCGCGTACGCCGGGAAGGGAACAAGCTCATCGTGGGGTTCGAGATCGTGCCGTACGAAGCGATGGTCGAGGTGAAGGAAGCACCTGATTATGTCTCTTTCACCCTCGCGGATTGGATTATCCATCCCGGAGATTACGGCCTCCGCATGACACCCCCGCCGGTCCGTGAATTCCGCGTGGTGCAGTTGCCTGTCAAAAACCGCAAATATTTCGGGCAGTGGCTGAACGTGAGCTGGGACGACGCCGCGTCCGTGGCAGTGGTCGGTGCCATGCCTCAGACGTGGATCAACCATGAACGCCGTAAAGGGTTCAAGATCCTCTCCGCCGACGCGGTGCGCGGCATCAAGCTGCGCGGTACGTGCGCGGCACTGGTTGTGGCCCCGACCTCTTCTTTCCTGGATTGTATGGAGTCTCTTGAAAAGGATTACAACCTGCCTTGCGGCGTGCAAAGCCGTCGTTCAGATGCGATCAACACCTCAATTTACTGGTCAGCCGACGTGCGGCCCTCCACTGTGGACGAGCACATTAAATACGCTAAGATGGGCGGTTTCCGTATGATGCTTATCTACCATCCCGCAATTATCAAGGGCTCGGGTGGATCTGCGGGCTACGACGGCATCGGCGAATACAAGTTACGCGATGACTACCCGAACGGACTCGCGGATCTCACTAAGATGCTCGACAAGATCAAAGCGGCTGGCATCACCCCCGGCTTCCATATGCTGCATACATTCATCGGCTTCAAGAGCCCTTACGTGACGCCTGTGGCGGATCACCGGCTGAACCTCACGCGCCGTTTCACGCTCGCGAAGCCTTTGGGTGCAGACGACACCACCGTTTACGTGGAGGAGAATCCCGAAGATTCCGTGATGTGCGACGGATGCCGGATCCTTAAGTTCGGCGGTGAACTTGTTTCCTATGAAGGCTATACGACCAAACGTCCTTATCACTTCACCGGTTGTAAACGCGGCGACCACAAGACGAACATAACCAAGCATCCGCTTGGACAGATCGGCGGCCTCCTGGACGTCTGTGAATTCGGCGCGCGCAGTGTTTACATCGACCAGAATACCGATCTGCAGGACGAAGTCGCCGAAAAGATCGCCCGTATCTACAACGCTGGTTTTTGTTTTGCCTACTTCGACGGTTCAGAAGGCGTGAATGTACCGCAGGGGTTTCATGTGCCGAACGCTCAGTACCGCGTGTGGAAGAAGTTTGATCCCGAACCGCTCTTCACAGAAGGCGCTGCGAAAGCGCATTTCTCCTGGCACCATCTGAGCGGCGCAAACGCGTTCGATGTCTTCCGTCCCGAAATCTTCAAGGAGAAGATCCGCGAATTCCCCGCAGTGCAAGCACCGCTCATGCGCTCAGATTTCAGCCGTCTCAATTTCGGCTGGTGGGGTTTCTGGATGCCGAACGAACCGAAAACGAAACTCGGCACACAGCCGGACATGTTCGAATACGGTACGAGCCGCGCCGCCGCCTGGGATTGCCCCGTGACGCTGCGGACGAACCTCAACAAGTTCAAAAAACATCCCCGTACAGGTGACATCTTCGAGGTGATGCGCCGCTGGGAAGAGGTGCGTGCGAAAAAATGGCTCACGTCCGCGCAGAAGGAGGAGCTCAAGAATCTCGACCAGGAGCATATCCTGCTCGTGAACGAGAAGCAGGAATACGAACTTGTTCCCTATTGCGAAATCCCGAATGTTGCTGACGGAAACGTCCGCGCATTTATCTTTAATCGTAAGGGTTCTTGTTACGTTGTTTACTGGCATGTTTCCGGCAGCGGCGAACTCGCCCTGCCACTTGCTTCAGGCGATTTAGAAGTTGTGAACGAACTCGGCGGTGCAAAGATCGCGGTTGCTTACGAAGGCGGTAAGTCGCTGCTCCCAGCAGACAATCGCCGCTATCTGAAGACTTCGCTCTCCAGCGACGCTGTGAAGAAAGCTTTCAGCGCCGCCGGCCTTAAATAATAAGAGTAGATCCGCGCCGGACGCGGATTGAAAAATGCGCGAGTGCGTAAGTGCGCGAGAGTGCCAGTAAAGAGGTACGGGAGTAACGCAGCTCCGATTTCCAATCGGAGATGTCCGGTTGGAAACCGGAGCTACTGATGTTCGGCTCTGCGTTTGGTGGACGATAGCGGCGACGATGCTGGTTGACGCACCCCCGCATGAGCCCAATCGTCCGCCAATATCGCATGCCACACCAATGGAAGAGAACCTGTAACACGCTAGCCAAAATGTTGAGTCAAGCTTTAATTTCGTTTATTTGTTTTCTCTTTCCAAGTTTTTATGTAATATAGTTGCGTTTTAGTGTATGTTTTTTATAGTGTGATATCACGCTTGGAACCTATTCGCCATTTTTACGAAAAGAATCGAGTATTTCATAGTTTTTCATGGTTACTGAACGTTCGACACGGAAAGTTGGCTTCACATGTAAAAGTCGCTTGTGTTTGAGGTGTGTTAAATCCGCGGTTGACGATTGGCTTGAACAAGTTCGATCAGTTCTGTTTGAGGGGGTCGTACATCGGCAGGTCGTTTTGACGATTCCACAGGCGTTACGTCCATTGGTGTTGTCTGATGCTAAATTCATGAAAGCATTCGTTGATGCCGGATGATCCAAAATCTACCACCTAAGGGCTTTCGAATGGTGCGCTATTATGGGATCTACGCACGACCGGTGCGTAGGAAAATCTATGATCGCCTGCGTAATGTTCTGGCAAAGCTTGTTCGCAAGGCGGAATCCACCGCCAAATATTTCTCAAAACGCTATGGGATGCCCAGTAAACAAGCAATTGACAATACTGTCGGAAAGGCACCTTTGCGCTGTAAACGTTGCGGGTCAACAGATCTTGAACTCATTTGCATTTGGGATAAAAACAAGGGATTTATCTACCCCAGCATCCGAGCAGGGCCGTCTCTACCACCCTGCTCTTCTCCAGAAAAAACAGGCTCACAACCTAGGTTTGTGCAGATGCT
>JBAYXX010000009.1:0-62431 GCA_041673345.1 Kiritimatiellia bacterium | reverse complement strand
GCAGCGTTGTTTTTTGAGGTAAAAAATGTTGATAGCAGTCTTCGCACATAATTAGAATTGCTGCGTGTGATTACAGCTATTTGACATTTGGTTTTAATTTTGTATAATATTGTGTGTTTACAGAGGAGGTTTTGTATGCCAGTTATTTCAAGGTTTTATGGAATTTTGATTAAAGATGAACACTTATTTAAACAAGTTCGTGCTGACAGCATGGGGTATGGAGTTGTATGGAATGATGCTCTTGACCTTAGCGAATCCGAGCTATGGATTAATGGGCGAACTGAATAAAACATGAGACCGTTGAACCTATTACAGATCATTTCAAATGACATGAAATTCAAAATTCAAACAGGGGAAGTTAATGTTGGGTGGTGTGACTTTTCCGTTCAGCTTGGTGATGAGGTTTGGTCATGTTGTGCGTCTTATATTGGTTCACATCCGCTTCTCCCTCTTATATCTTCCGTAGTCGAAATATATGATGATGGCTATGCTACCCCTACTTGGGCTGGTTGTGAACCTAAGATATGCAATACCGTAATTCATGATGAACCAGGAGGCTTGATTATCAAAGCTATACCTACAAACAATATTCACAACGACCTTCGAATACAAATATTCAAGTTTTCCGACGAAATTACTATTCCTGAATCTGAGGACCCATATGACATTTTACCTGTTGCGGAAGGTCTCGTAGACTTCTGGGATTATGCCGAAAGCATCCTTGAAGATGCTTCTAGAACACTTGTTCATCATGGTTTCTTGGGCTTGTTGCGATCATGGGAACATGTTGCACTGGAAGATTATTCATTGCTACCCATTTTCCCTGTAGAACACTTTATCTACCTCGCTATGTTAGTAAAACACCGCTCGTCGCGATTTGAAATTACGTTTAAGGATGAAATATCTTTGTTACAGGAATTGGAACAAAAATATGGAGCTAACAAGGCAAATACACAAAGCCAATAAAGCTGCGCTTTCCAATTGCAATCAGGTTGTTGTTGCAAAAGCTAAGCGTCAAAACATTCCAGCCGTTAATCTTCAATCTAAGGTCTGTCACCCCTCCCGCCAAACTGAGAACCGAGGATGCCTGGCACCTTGAAATGTGGCACCTTGAAATCGCGCACACCGGAAAAAAAGCGCCACGCCTGAGAGTTGTCTCAGTGTGGCGCAAAACGCCGACACGTTAATGCCGCTATGCGGTGGACAGAAATGACATCCCATTACGCACCTTTCGCAAGTAGTTGACAACCAAAGTAGCATAGCCGTCTCGGCTGCGAATTCTAACAACCAACACAGGCGGGACGCCTGTGCACTTTAAAAACAGCAACTTTACGCCACCTTCTTGCACCCATTTTGGATGAAATTTCATTCGCAAGCAAGATGCTTGCGCTACTTCATTGTAACTTTCAATTCAATGACACGAGAATGCATCTCCCCAAATGCGCAGCGTTTGTTACTGTAGCAGCGAGCTTTTAACCATCAACCGATCAATGAATACGTATAACTTTTGCATATTGGACAGCCTCATTTGGTTGCCTGCCTGTGCGTCGCACGCAGACAGGCGTCGGATAGCTGCTTTAGCCAGAGCGTCATGCAGTTGCTTTTCAAACCGCAGTTTTCAAAGGAGGCCAGCGCATTGAACTTAATACCGATTACCTTTGGGTCAAACGCTATGTTTTCTCTAACCGTTACTTCAGTGCAAATATGATGTTGGTTTAAAATTAAAACAATGTTTTTGACATGGGCAGATTCTTCAAAGGCAGCTTTTAATACAGGGCGTATGAAATCCGGGGCAATTTGAGCTATGGTGTCATCGCGTTTTTTCAATACAGATAGAAAATAATTGTTAACCTGTTTATTTATATGAGTGCTTTTGCTGATTTGAACGGTCATGAACCTGTTAGAGGGATTGAGTTCTTTGATATATTTGTCAGCAATGATAATATCGTGTGCAATGGCTCCAGCCACTTGATTTTCAAGCGTAGCGTCTAAATATCCCGCATCAATTCTTAGAATGAATGTGTTTGCCAGGAGATCCAGTTTTTCTACAACAATGTGATCCGGCAAAGTTTGCTTTGCCGTTCCTTGCCCCATTGCTGCTTTTTGAGAGAGAGCCGTTCCATGATTTTTCGAACTTGAGTCGCGGCAGCCAGTTGAGCAGCTAATGTAAAGCAAAATGGCTGCTAATAGGGAACATCGTCGCCAATTTATCAAAGTGATTTTGTTTTTCATGGCGTTTTCGGGGGTGCTTGTGTTGATGGTAATATCCAGACATGGGAGACTTGCGTGTGTGGCGTGTAGTTGTCGTTATATGAGGGAGTCACAACTCCTATATGTGCCCATCAACCACTATTCACTTTTACGCGGCCATTACTATATGTTTTTTTTAGCACGGCAGGTAGTTAACATACTCTTTGAGTGCCTTTGTAAGTTTTTCAAGTCGCCTGTCAAGTTCAGCATTACGAATGATCTCTTCATATGTTCTGCTGGATATGTTGGCCCTTCGGATGGCCTGCAATTTACGCAGTTCCGATTGTTCCTCGTGTGTAATTGTTTTGAGAGCTGCTTTTACTACCAAATCACCGAGACGCTTCTTTGCTTCAGGAGTCCATTTGCTGTCAGGGATAACTATTGATATTAAACGTTCATCAGACACGATTCCCGCTTTATCAGCAGTAGCCTCAACATCTGATGCAATTGCATCAACGCAACCGTCATGCGTCAAGACTCCGCAGCAGATCGACTGCTCCCAAACGACCTCATGCCCGCGGTTGCCGTACATATAGGAGCCCGTGTTCCGCATGTAGCTCGTATTAGCATGCGACGTAAAAGCAGTTATCATTTCTTCACCTCAATGGATTGGAGCAAGCGACATATAAAATTAACTTGAGTAGCCATTAACCATCTCCGTTTTCTTGAGTCGCTTTATATTCTACCATGCTTGCATTAATGCCCGCAACCACTTTCATTTGCATCATAAATTGTCCAAATTGCCTGCCCCGCCATGTTACGCAAACAATCAAGGAAACTGTATACGATAAAACCGCGCGGCCTTTGTGTTGGAATCAGGGCCCGCAAAATGGCAGGTGCCCTCCGCACTGAGCGTTGTGGTTAAAACGGGAGCCCGTTCACTGGGATTCAGACTGTCGGTAGCTTCAATTTTTATGGGGATCTTTGGTGTGCCGATTATATCGAATCCAAAGCATCCAGAACTGAAACCGAAGGCCTTGTTGTGCAGCAGTAGCCGCTCTACATATTGGGCATAGTGCCCTTGCAGGACGACAGATGATGAGCTGCATTGCATTTTCAAGGTAAGAAAATGTGGGGCAAGAAAATTGGCAGCGTTATTTTTTGAGGTAAAAAATGTTGAGGTAAAAAATGTTGGTAGCAGTCTTCGCACATAATTAGAATTGCTGTGTGTGATTACAGCTGTTTGACATTTGGTTTTAATTCTGTATAATCTTATATGTCAGCAGAGGAGGTTTTGTATGCCAGTTATTTCAAATACTGACATAAAAGCGGCTTGACACTATAAATGATAACGATATATGATATCTAAATGAGAACAATTGTAGACATACCGGAAAATATGGTAAAAACCCTTGATGAAATCAGTTCATTCGAAAATCGTTCACGTGCAGCCTTAATCCGTGAAGCACTGAAACACTATCTTAGCGATCACTACACCAAAGACAATTCAAATGCTTACGGCATCTGGAGGGATGAAATCGTTGATGGGGTTGAATTTCAACGCAACATCCGTAGTGAATGGAGTGATTAATGAAGGCTGTATTTGACACAAATATTCTTATCGATTATCTCAACGGTTTTGCACACCGGACAATCGAACTTAGACGTAAATTCCATCTGAAAATTCCTGATGCGGTTATATATGCGACTGCACGGAAACAGGGATGCATAGTCGTGTCAAGAAACACCAGGGATTTCAAAACAGATTGGCCGGATGTACGGGTGCCATATAAACTCTAAATACAATTCGGCTACGCCGAATTATATGTTTCCGCTGCGCGGAATAGCAGTAGCGAGGGGTGGTTTATAAGAAGCTCGATTTGGGGAAGTTATGGGTTATCGGGTTATCCAGCCTAATCACAATCCTAATCGTAATCCTAATCAAACAACCGCACCTGTGGTTGGTTGAAGTAGATAAGGATTGAGATTAAGACTAAGATGAGGATTGATCTCTGTCAACATGTTTTAAGGACCAACATGCAGTAGCCGCTCTACGTGCGGGCCATAGTGCCCTTGCAGGTCGGCAGATGATGAGCGGCATTGCATTTTCAAGGTAAGAAAATGGGGAGGTAAGGAAATTGGCAGCGTTATTTTTTAGGTAAAAAACTTTGAGGTGAAAATTTAGGCCGCGGGTAAATTTCTGATTGCGCTGTAGTGCGGCTGGACTGGAAAGCGTCGCCCTGTCACGACTGGGTCGCGCAACTCTGATTTTTTGCAGCAATTCTAATTATGACCGTTGACAACCTGTTCAAAAAACACGCTAAAGCGTGTCTTGTCATAATTAGAGTTGCTGGGTGCCACATTCGTTAAACATTGATTTTAGGGGCCAAAATGACGCTCTAAGGGCCAAAAAACGATATTTTTTCATTGTAAGTTTTTGTCAATCAAGATTTTACAGAGGCTAAACGTCAAGACATGCCCTGGGCAAAAAAGCCTTAACTCTCTTCTTTTTCATGGTATGACACCCAATACGAGGTTGTTTTCGTAATGTGACAACCAATGCGAATAAAACAAACCCTACCTTCGCGCGCGTGTGCGGGAGCGCGCAACGAGCGTGCGAGCGTTTTACCCCCGTGTTAAAAGAACCAATTCAGGTTGCGGCTATTAGTTTTTTTGCTTCCTAAACACGATATTAGAACTACTGGAACAACTACTGGTTAGTGTGCGTATACGCGCGTAGCGAGTGTCTGTATGTGCTTTACCCCAGTATTATCAGCAAAACTCAGGGTTCTACAAGCAATCAGTAATTCGGTTTCACGAAGTCAGTCAACCTCAAAGCGCGCAATTTAAAAGCAACTGGTACGTTTTGGTTTTCAGACTTGCTCCCACTGCGCGATTGAGGCGGAAGCTTCGAGAATACAGCATACAGCCTAAACATTACCATCCATGCAATAAGGCCTCTGGATCTAGCGATCCCCAAGAACAATGCAAAGAAAAATCGTATAATAATTAACTATCAGTGGCGTGATTATATCTATGTGTTTTGCTCAATTTAATGTTGCCCTTAATAGTCATTCTTGCCGCAACACTTTTTTTACAGTTCCTTGGAACGATCTTTACGCTCTTTCTCTTCTTTATCCATTTTCTCACGGAACCACTTCGTATATTTATCAGTCTGGATAGATAAATATATTCTTTTTTCATACATATATAATTCTGCACTCTTAGGATTCGACCTTGATCTTGCTCTCCACTGGTATTTTTCATACTGATTCCAATGGTCAGCACCCCCATTTTTCTTTAGTATTTCCTCAATCTCACTTGTTTTGGGTTCTGCAGTCCCATAGCAGTATCTGATCATCTCGCACGCATCATCAAGAAACATGCAGGCAACCTGCATTCCTCCAACATTATAAAGCCTTATGTTTTCACCAACGGCTTTTTCCCATTCTCCGTATTTGCGATCACACTGGTTTGAGGTATATCCTAATCTAGCGGTTACGCTGAGCGAAGCCATGACACAAAACAAAAAACAAAATGATGCTTTCATATTGATTCCCTTTTATGATTAGTAAAATTACTTTAATGAGTTTTAAAATTGTTACATTCTTTCTTTATTATGTCAACTCTCCTGTGCTGAATTTTAAACAATAAAACAGCAGTGTGCCAAAAAAAACTGTAAAACTATAAATTGAAAATAATTTACATCAAGATTGTTTGTTTCTTTACCTTTGGCTATAATGAATAAGTACAATAAATCTCCAATGGGGCTACCTAACATATGTGAAAAGGAGCAGATTTATGAAAAACAACATCAGCAATGGTCAAAAATTAATTTTATTTGTTTCAATATCTATTTTTGCAGCTTGCCTGATTTTTTGTCTGGATCAATATGCAAGCAAAAGCTCGGAGAATGGCAACGAAATCTCCGAAACCAGCCCAGTGCAGGCACTAATTGACATAGATGTTTTGAATGTTTTGTTAGAGGAGTCAAAGGCCTCTATTGACTCCGATGCCGATATTCGTGATTACATTCTTAAACGTGCTGAACAGGGCGACGTAGACGCTCAGGTAAAGTTTGGGATTATGTGCTTTAATGGAGACAAAGTACCTCAAAATTATGTTGAAGCAGCCCGATGGTACAAAAAGGCTGCCGACCAAGGTGATGCGTCAGCTCAATTTAACCTCGGCATCCTCTATGCTCTAGGCCAAGGTGTCCCAAAAGATAATGATAAGGGCATTGGTTATTTGCGCCAAGCGGGAGATCAAGGTAACGCAGACATACAATACCAGATTGGAAGAATTTGCCATACAGGTAAAAACATTTGGCCGCATATTGAGGAGGCTGCTTACTGGTATGAAAAAGCAGCCCTTCAGGGGCACGTTACAGCACAATTTTCTCTTGGTATTTTTTATTCTATGGGCATGGGCGTTGAAACAAATTTCAAAGAAGCAGCTCGCTGGTTTAAAACACCGGCAGAACAGGGGAATGTCGATGCACAGGAAACCCTGGGAAATATTTATTTTGACGGACAAGATGTGGCTCAAGATTTTGTTGCTGCCGCTCATTGGTATGAAAAAGCCGCTAAACAAGGTGCGGTGACCTCACAGCGAAAACTTGGTGCTATGTATTATGGAGGGAAGGGAATTGTTAAAGATCTTGTTATGGCTGTCCATTGGTTACGTAAAGCCGCAGACCAAGGAGACCCTTTGGCCCAAGCTTGCCTTGGCTCTATGTATTATAATGGAGAGGGTGTTGTAAAGGATTCAGAGCAGGCCTACATATGGTCTTTGATTGCATACGCCCGTGGTGTAACACATGCAAATACATTTATTGAGCTGTGCGAAACCGATCCTTATCTTACGAAAGAAGATATCCGGGATGCACGAATTATTGCAAGGCAATGGCAACCAGTAATTGAAGACGACACAATAAAAACTGGTCCTTTCCCAGCTTATATTGACCCCAATGATTACATGCTACCAGAAGAAAAAGAGCTTGCTACTGGCTCCGGATTTGTTATCAGTTCAGACGGATATTTTTTGACCTGCGCTCATGTCATTAAAGACGCTCGCAAGATTCGGGTGTTTATTAAGGATAATACCTACAATGCAAAAATCATTAGTGCTGATATAAACAACGATGTTGCATTGATCAAACTTGACGGCGCGATCTTTAAACCATTACCTTTGAAATGGTCACTTCCAGAGATGGGTGACAGTGTGTTTACAATAGGTTTTCCAAATCTCCAAATCCAAGGAATGGCTCCAAAATACACTGATGGCGTAATTAGTTCATTATCAGGCATTCGCGATGATATACGTACAATGCAGATTACAGTGCCGATACAAGGGGGCAACTCCGGCGGAGCGTTAGTTGACAAAAACGGTAACGCGGTAGGTATTGTTGTAGCTCAGCTCAACGCAAAGACCGTATTTGAATATACCGGCAAAATACCGCAAAACGTCAACTTCGCAGTAAAGATCAATTACGCTCTGCCGCTAATCCAATCTGTTTCGGGCCTTAATGACCGTCTGCCACAATCAGCAAAAACCAAGGCTCTCGCTAATCCTAGTAAAGAAGTCGGGGCTGCAACTGGTCTTGTTGCCGTTTATAATTGATCAAGGCTGACGATTAAGTTGAATTGCGGGCTTCTGCCAGCAAATGATTACACATACAATCAGTTGCCATGTTTTTCAAACAAGCAAACATTACTTTCTGTACTTGAGATTCGCCCTTTGAATGCCCAAGTATCCATTCGCATGTCGGCCGTGATTCATTGCACAGCCAACTGCATCTTGAAACGATATCGATTATGTTGTTCACAAAACATGAGATTATGCCATTATCCTGAAGCTTGGTGCTCTCAACCAATTTTTGTTTTTGCTCATCTGTACAATCTTTTAAAATCTCATAAACCTCGTTACAGATAGCTATACATGAGTTTACCACCTCTTCTGTCATTTCGTAGTCGTTTTCACGCATTATCGTTTCATGTAACTCACAGGTCACCAAAATCATTTCTTTCATTATCTTCTCTTGCTTCATCGCTTTAGGGTCAGTGTTGTCAAATGCCGCAACCGATGAACCTTCACCCTCGGTATCCCTTCGCGCCCAGAAAAACCCGACCGCTGCGCCAGCGATAACAGCTAGATAAAGAACCATTTCCCACCATATTTTACCTGAGCCATCTGCCCATGTGTTGGCAATACCACTTAGAGCACCTCCCGCTTGAAAAACTAAAAGCACGGTTGCAGGCCACAAGCGGGATGTCGGGGCGACCCTTGCACCCACAGCAACAAATGCTAAACCCATAAAGAACTTGATGCTCAGTTCTACTATCCAAACGGCAAGAAATAATTGTTCGATTGACACAATTAACTGCGCTAAGATAGCAGCACTGAATGCAGCTGGCAAAAACAATATCCACCGTAAAACAGTCATGGATGTTTTTGCGGCTTTCGATGGAGCGTCTTTCGAGTATTTGACTGGTGTATTGTGGTTTCGTACATGATAATTCTCTAAGCGGGGCTTATCCTCCGCATTCGTTGTTGTGTAATCCTCATAACCAAGCATCCCTGCTGCGGCAAGCTCTTCATCCGACCTTCTCATGTGATACTCCTTTCCAGCGGATTCACTTAGTTGACACCATCTTTATCGCTGTGTTGAAGGCATGTATCTTGATGGAGCTGCCTTTCCCAAACCAGATTGATCTCAAACGCATAGACGGATTAGAACTCCGAAGATTGCTTGAAGATTGCCGGTGGTCTACGTACTCAGTGACGGCATTGTAAATGGACCAAACAGTGTTTCTGGTCTCCGGCAACTGGTTCCGTGGCTGCTCTAAAAGATACTTGCAGCACTCCTTATCACGCAACACACGTTTTTTTTCTGCTTCGTAATGTTCTTCACTGCCTTTGCCTGGGGGTGCTGGGTCAGGAAAAACATCTCCGAAGTACTTATTCATCAGATCGTCGGTAATATCAAAACTCGCCATACGTTGAAAGACCTTCTCGATATCTGCATATTCGCGTATGATGTTGTCGAAAAGATCCTGAACACGTTTCAGCTGCTTGTCTACATCTTGGGTGTGTTCAATTTTAATTGCCCTGCCATCTTCCAGAGCCATTGACAATGTATTGTTGCATACAACCCTTATCGGCGTGAACTTGATTTGAACCGCACTCTTGCCGTCGTGACTGTTCGACAAAAGAAGATACTTATTAACCTCATCGCTTCCCTTCCTGCCGATACGCATAGTGTTTTTGAGCTTAGCCATCACCCATACGCGTTCGCCCTCGCCAAGAGCTCCCGCCGTCTCATAAGTGGCCTTACCTTTCTCAACAAACGGATCAAAAAAGCTGAAAGCTTCCTTGTTCTGGACCGGATTGTACCGATCGGTGACAACTCCTAAAACAGGACGTTTACAGTTTTGCCAACCTTCCGTTGGAACAACCGCATAATATCCGGGCACAATGCCAGTGACTTCAATGGATTCATGATAAAACAGAGGAGTCTTTGCCACCTTCCAATCCAAGCCAGCAGCTTTGATTGCTTCCGCCGCAGTCGGTGCTGCAATAAGCTTTTGCCCCAACCCGTGCCAAGGCACCTCATCGACATACATAATAGAGACTTTGCCATTGTCATTGTACATTAATTCATGCGCCATAACTGACCTCTTTCTGTTGAAACACGCCAAAGCATTTCATTAGTTCGTTTAACACAATACTCTTCACTAATATGATATCTGTAATGTTACACTCAAAATGTTAAACGCGCAATACGCAAAACCGCTCTAATTGCACAAGTTATTAAAGCCAGCAATACAAACTAAGTAAATTAGAAACCCTCTGCTTTTCGTGGCATGACACCCAATACGAGGTTATTTTCGTAATGTGACAACCAATGCGAATAAAACAAACCCTACCTTCGCGCGCGTGTGCGGGAGCGCGCAACGAGTGTGTGAGCGTTTTACCCCCGTCTTGGACGGTAAAACTTAGATTTCTACAGGTAATCAGCAATTCAGTTTAACGAAGACCATGCGGTATTCAAATGCCGGGTATGTGACAACGTCCCTGCTGAGATCTTTCTGGTTGATCCCCGCCACCTTTCGCGAGCAATCAAGGAAACTGTATGCGATAAAACCGCGCGGTCTTTGTGCTGAAATCAGGGTCCGTAAACTGGCAGGTGCCCTCCGCATTGATCGTTGTGGTCAAAATGGGAGCCCATTTACCGGGGTTCAGGCTGTCGGTAGCTTCAATTTTCAGAGGGATATTGGGTGTGCCAACAATATCGAAACCGAAGCGGCTTGAACTGAACCCGAAGGCCTTGTTGTGCTGTATGGCAAACTCCCAGCACACAGCTGGAGTGCGGCAGCAGTACTTTCGCCAGCCATATAAACCTACCGACCAATCCCAATTTCTGAGTGCGAGCCGTCAAGCATAACTCGATAATAACTGGCAACAACGTTCTGCCACATTCACTAACCATTGATTTTAGTGGTCAAAATAGCGATCAAAGTGCACAAAACGACGCTTCTTAATGCAAGCTGTTCTCAATCAAATTGTACAGGGGGCTGAGCGTCAAAATATGTAACGCCTTCAGGTTAACCATTGAACCGCCCCACCTATATAATCTAACATAGCGCGCTTAATCCCTATTATCCCCACTACTACTCTTGTCTTTTGAAATACGTTATGGTAATTTTAAGCTCTCATAAGCAACAATAAGTGACTTTTATGAAATGCCAACAATGCGGAATTGAACGAGAAGATATATCTACGCCATGTTTGATTTGCGGCTATCACAGTAGTATAACCGAAAAGAACACTCCAGCAACAAAGACATGCCCCTTTTGTGGTGAAACTATTCTCGAAATAGCAATTAAATGTAGATTTTGCGGTGAATTTCTTGATAAGCACAGAGAAGCTTTACATGCTAAAAAATTATACAAAGAAAAGATTACTGATGGAAAGCCAGCTCTCAAAAAGTTTTGTGGTATTTTTTGGAACAATGCTTTTTGCCGTTTCTGTCTTAAATTTTTTATTCTGTGTCTGGTTGCATTAATTGCCGGAATATTTAATATTCTTGTATTCCCTAATACAAACACAGTTTCAACCGTATGGGGTGCATATAAATTTGTTCTTTTTGTCCCGTTGGTATTATATGTTCCTTTTTTAATAGCTCTAAATAAATTATGGGGAGCTAAGCCTGCTAAAATTTTGGGTGTCATATTTCTAGCTTATATTATATCGGGAATACTCGGTGAGATGCTGACTATTGAAAAAGTAGCTATACTTAGCGGCAAAAGTGAAAGTGATTTCAGTTCTCATACAATAGCTTTTATGGTTCTTAGGGGTATTTGGTTTTATATCATATACCAGATGACTCAAACTAAAACAGGAACCAAAACTTGCTTGGCAAAAAGCAAAGTTCAACTTTGTTGCTCAAAAGAGCCTTCACTAGATAAGATTGGTCCGCAAAAAAATAAATCCACTACTCCTCTAAATTCTGTTATTCCTGTGAGGGTCAGATATGTTTTCGGAATACTGGCATGTGCTGGACTGTATCTTCTTTACACCATTTTAGGAGTCTTTGTATTTGACTGGAAACAAGGAGGCGGCATTCTTCCAATGGCACTCTTATTTGCCTGTATGGGTGTAACTTGGCGGTTTATTGTCACAAAAACTAAAAAAAGAAAGGGCTGAACTAAATGAAACTTTTGAGATATGTGATTTTTTTAATTATTTTTCCGTGTTTATTTACTATTGCTAGCAACTTTAATCTTGAAGGTGCAAACTGGAAAACTTATTCAACAAAAGGATCTGAAAAATCATTTGGTCTCACGATTAACACAAAATACCCGGATACATGGAAGATGGAGGACGGCAATCATCCGCACATAGTACAAAAGTGGAGTACAACAACAAAATCGGAGAAATACACATGCATGGTTAGCATTAAACCTGCAAGTTTTATGCAAATACTTCGGATCAAGTTTACAAACAAGGGGTTTGATAAAGTCATAGGCGGCACTTTTGATAATCAGCCAAACGTGCGGCTTATCAGTAAGAAAAAAACTCTGATTGAGCAATTACCTGCATATATCTTTCTCACATATCAAGAAGGCACACGTCTAGATAAAACATATGGAATATATTCATACAATTTGATTACCTATTTTAATGATTGTACAATCGTAATGCATTTTGGAGGAATGCCGTCATCTAATTTGAAGGCAAATGAAGAGACTTTCTGTGCAGCTATGAAACCAGTTTTCATGAAGTTTGCAAACAGTCTTGTAATCAATCCTAAGTGGGATTAATTATTGTGAACACCAAAAAACACCTCAGTCGCTATTAAATATATATGCTGTATTACACGACACAAGCATGACACCAATCAATTATTAAGTAAAGGAGCTCGATGAAAACCGCGCTGTTTGTGTTTTTGATTATACTTGCTATGCAATTACAATGCATCAAAACATGGGCACAGAACTCAATTAAATGTAAAAAAGGCTGCCCGTTGATTGACGGACAGCTTTTTGGTTATTGATTTAGGTTAATATTGGGCAACAAGTTTTAAGGGAAATAACCTCAAGATTATCACGCTTACCCCATTCTTTAGACTGAAGTTGCCGCGCAACAACTGAGCGTGCCTTCACTGCACCCTGCGTCAATAACATATACAAGGCTTTTGCAAAAACACATGCCATAAACACCCAACATGTAAGAGAGGTACAAACCATATAAATTTGAACTTCTCTAACAGCCTTGTTACGAATTGATTGGATAAAAATATCCTGTTCTGGATTGGTACTTCTTAGTCGCTCTTCTAGTTCTTGTGCAGCTAATTCTAATTTGCCTTTATTGCCACTGAAAACTAAATAAAGAAGACCCACAAAGCGACAACGCTCAATATATCGGATGTGGGCATTGATAAGTTTTCGCAGTTCTGCATATAAAGGATCATCTAGCCCCCAGCCCTCTTTAGGAAACCGTTCGCGTACTTCATCTCTTAAGTCAAATAATCTATCACGCACAAGATCTCGCAAGGTATGGCTAAATGCCTTCCAAGCCAACAACATAAGAATTAATCCAATGCCCGTAAATAATATGTTCATAATAAGCCATGATTTGTTTTGACTTTTCTGTAATTTCTAAAAGCCGAAGTTGGTTTTTCGTTATCACAGGCACTGGTGGCCTTTTTTTCGTAGATTTATTTGCCACCTAAACGACTCCTTTACTTAACATCTGATGACCTAAGCACAATCGTAGCCATAACTTTTCTATTACGCGATAATCTTAGCGTTATATCTAAAGTCATGTCCAGCAAATAAACAATATTTTTTAAGGCGGCTTCTTTATACAATATCCAACTCCGGCAAACTGTTCACTATCTTCATGGTCTCTAAGCTGACGGTGATGACGCGGAGGAGGAGTTCTAAGGGGTATTTGGCGTTGTGCATGGTTTCAATGGCCCAGAGGTTGGCATCGTTGACTATGTTGCTGGCTTTGTCGGTGGTGACTCCCTGTCGCTCCATAACCCACTCAAGGGCAGGTTTGCCGTTGACGATGTAGTCGTAGGCTTCAAGGGGAATGTCGCGGATGGTTATCTGGGGGTTGTAGATCACAGTTGTTTTGTCGGCGATACTTTTCCCCTCCGCATCTTTGATCCTTGCGAATTTCATCTTCACAACGCGGTAATCTGCATCCGTTAAGGTCGTGATGCGGGCTTTGCCGTAATCCAATCTGGCAGGGTAACACGCGATTGTTTCATAGTTCAGATGCAGGTCGGCCAGATCGCGTCCAGCTTGCGAGAATGACCAGAAATCCGCCGCCTGCTTCACACATGGAATGCGGGGCAGTTCTTTGCTCAGGTTGTCGGCGTAACGAATGCGGTACTCCGGCGAGTGCAACAGCCCGTAAATGTAGTAAAAGAGATCCTCTTTGGTAATGGCCTCACCCGGATAGGCCGCCTTGAAATGTGCCAGTCCTGCATCGCTGATGCCGTCCTTACGGGTGTAGCCGCTTTCGGTTTTGGGTGCTGTGGTGGTTGCAAATAGATCGTCCTCATCCAAGTGACGATCAGCGGCCTTTTCATAAAAGTAGAGGGGGAACCCTTGTCCTCCTGAATGTTGCATGTTCAGATCTGGCAAGTGATTCACGATTAACACCGATGAGTCTTTCCCCGCATTACCTATCCCGCTCATATAAATGACAAAGTTTTTGGTGGTTGAATTCGGAAATAATTTAGGCATCTGATAAACCATGTCGTTATAATCCTTATCAAAATAAGCCCATGCTTTCGTGAATGGACGATAAAGACTCTTAACGATCGAAGCCGGTTTAAAAGGTAATGGTTTTTCTTTTATAAAATCATTTTTCAGCCCTCTGTTCCAACTGATTTCAAGTGGACTTGTGTTGATGAAGTCATCAATTGCCGGTCGGGTTGCCAGGTTTTTATAACGATCAAGTTCGGCATGGTAAAAATTAATCATGCGCTGCATGTTCGATATCGTGTTATCTTTTGAAAAGTTATAGCACCATGTATCACGGCTCGTTTTAATGCCACTTGAATATGTTTCGAAAACAGAGATATCGTTTTTGCCCTTTTTATCCCCAATCTTAATAAACTGCTCAAAGCTGTTATCGCGTTGATTGATCCAGTCATGGTGTGTATCGGGCTTGATGGTTGTCCACCCGCTGGCGTTGGTGATGCCATTGAGGCTGGAGAAACCACTGACGATTGCCAGCTTTTCACTCTGGCTTAGATAGTCGCCAATATCATGCCAGAAGATTTGGCCATGCTGTTTCGCATCGGGGTTCTTGACAAGAATGGATATTGCAATTGGAGTACGCGTTCCCTGCCCGAAAACGTTATCCTTCTCTTTTCGGCGAACTTCTCCAGATGTACGTGCATTCCCGCGCAGGTGGAAAACGTAGATGCTGCTGAACTCTTGAGCAAGGCACTTGCGGAGTCCGTCGGCGGTGTTTGCTTCAAGGAATCCGGCATTGGTGACATAGCCGATAATGCCGCTCTTGCCCACACGGTCGCTGGCCCAGCGGATGGCGCGGATATAGGAGTCGTAAAGCGCGTTTTTGTTGGTTGCGCTGGAGTGTGCGGCGTATGTGGCGCGGATGCTCTGGTCAAGGTCGGGGTAGGCAACATTCTGGTTATTGTCGTTGGCGCTCTCCTGCCCGGCGGAGTATGGCGGGTTGCCCATGATGACGCGGATATCGAGATCCTTCTGACGTTTGCGGCGGTCGGAGTTATCCATCAGCAGGGTGCTGACAAGGTCGTCCTTTTCGTATAACTGGAAAGTGTCGGTTAAGCAGATGCCTGTAAATGGGGTATAGGGGAAAGATAGGGTATGGGGTATGGGGTTTGGGGAAAAATGGGGTTTGGGGTATGGGGTATGGGGTTTAGGCAAAGACACCTCTTCATCCGTCTCCGAAGCCCCGTCTTCTACGCTTTGTATCCGATCCCTATCCCCTATACCCCGCACCCCATACCCCATACCATCTACACCCCATCCTGACTCAATGCCTTGCGAAGGGCTGTGAGTAGTTTGCCGGTTGAGTTTATCTGAGCCTGCAAAGTCTGCATGGTCTGTGCATCCAGATACTTTACACGTTGCGCAATTAGCATGTGCGTTTCCAGTTCGGTCAGTGAGCCGCTGGCAATTGACAGAAAGTGGAGATACTCTTTCCTGTGCTGCCGTCCGTATCCCTCCGCTATGTTGGCCGGAATCGAGACAGCCGCTCTTCGTGCCTGATTCGTCAGCCCTAGCATCTCTTCCCGCGGGAATTTCTTTGTTTCCCGATAGGTCATCTCCACAAGATTCATCGCTTCCTGCCAAACAATCAGATCTTTGAATGATTGAATTTTCATCGTAACCCTCCTTGTTTCCGTATGCGTTGTCTTCTACCCCATCCCCCACACCCCGTACCCCATACCCCACATTAACCCCATCCCCTATACCCCGTACCCCATACCCCATATCCCCTATACCCAATACCCCATCCCCCATAATTCCATGATAAACCGCCTCAATGTTTATGGCAGCGATGTAGTATGCCAGTAGCACAATCTCGTTGGCGTGAATTTCGTTTTTGTATTTGTGCGGCAGCTGGTCTTTGCTGATCAGTCCGCTTTGCAGAAGGCGTGTGATAAAGGTGCCAGTACCGGTGAAAGGGTCAATGATGTGCACACCTTTACTGCCGAGAGATAGTCCGAATTCGCTTTGCAGCAGGTCGTTAATGCTGTGGATAATGAAGTCCACCACTTCGACAGGGGTATAGACAATCCCGAGCCGTTCGGTCATCCTCGGGAAGGCATTACGGAAAAACTTATCATAGAGTTCAACGACGATCTTCTGTTTGCCTGCCGCGTTATCAATCCCGGCGGCCCGCATCTTGACGCTGTCATAGAATTTATCAAGGGTGTCAGCCTCTTTTTCAAGGTGGTGCTCGTGCAGCACATCCAGAACCTGCTGCATGGCAAGCGAGACAGGGTTGTTGCTGGCAAAGCTGTAATCCTCAAAGAGAGCATCGAAAACCGGTTTGGTGATCAGGTGCTGGGCCAGCATCTCAATCACCTCGGCATCGGTAATACTGTCGTTAAGGTCGTCGCGCAGTTCATTGGCAAATGCTTTGAAAGCAACGCCCTCTCTCTGGTTAGCGGGGTTTTCGACAATCGTTGTAATGCGGGTGATGTGAGTCTGGGCGATTTTGGCAATGTCTTTGGCCCACTCATCCCAGTAGTTGCGGTTGCCGCATTTCTTGACAACGCGGGCATAGAGGGCGCGTTCAAGTTCACCTACATTGAATTGCAGTTCAGCCTGAACAGGGATAGGCTCCTCTTTTACCCCGATAGTGAAATCATTGCTGCCGGATTTTTCACCGGTGCCTTGCTTGGTTTTTTTCGCGACTTTATCCGTAATGGCGATGACTTCCATCTTTTTGTTGTCTTTGCCAATCAGATCCAGCTTGTTGATCATGGCATCAAAGCGATCGTCGTGCGAGCGCAGAGCCTGGAGCACCTCCCAGACAACCTTGTAGACCTTGTTGTCGTTAAGGGCTTCATGCGCCTGCATTCCAACTGGGATGACAACAGGGAGCACCACATAACCGCGCTTCTTGCCGGGGGCGGTGCGCATGACACGTCCAACAGACTGGACAACATCCACCTGCGAGCTGCGGGGGGTGAGAAAGAGAACGGCATCGAGGGCTGGCACATCCACGCCTTCAGAGAGACACCGGACATTGCTGAGTATGCGGCAGGTGTTTTCAGGGGACTTGGCTTTAAGCCAGTTGAGCTTGGCCTCTTTTTCGGTGGCGTTCATGGTGCCGTCAACATGTTCAGCCTCGCAGACCAGAGCGTCTTCCACTTCATCCTGTGCCTGATAGGCATCAATAACAGTCTGGAACATGGAGGAGATCTGTTTGGAGCTGACTTTATGGACCCTGCCTTTTTTGGGCTCTATTACCTGACAGAACGCCACGGCGCGGCGCATGGGCTCGAAGCCATCCTGCAAGTCATCGGTGAGCTCTTGTTTGCTGAGAGCTTTCCAGCAGCCGACAATACGGGCGGCATCATCGACCTTGAGCTCGTTGTTTTCGTCTTTTAGCAGATCCTGCAAGCGGGTGCTGACGTGCGCCTCGTCGATGGTGAGCACGATAACCTTGTAGTCTGTCAGCAGGCCCAGCGTGACAGCCTCGGAGAAGTTGATGACATGCAGCTGTTCACCAAATAGGGCGGGGTCATCCATGGAGCAGAGCGTAACCTGATCGCGTTCGGCGAGGGCTTTGGCCATGTCAGCATAGATACGCGGGGTAGCGGTCATGTAGAGACGTTTAGAGGCGCGGATGAACTCAGGGTCATGGACCTTGACAAAGTTGCTCTCGCGTTCATCCTCAAAGGTGGCTCCGGTTGTGCGGTGGGCTTCATCGCAGATAATCAGTTCAAACGCGCCCAATCCGTGCAGGTGCTGCGCCCGGCTGATAACATCAATCGAGTGATAGGTGGAGAAAACGACGCTCATATGGTGCGCGTCGTGTCGTTTCGCCATCTCTGCTGCCAGGCGTTTGGCATCAGTGGTGGCAGGGTAGCGCATTGAATCGCGTGAAACTCATTCGTGCCGTTAGTTTTGGCTACCAGATCAATACCGGTGTCGCGGGCATCGAGCCCTTGTTCCTTTGCCCAGTCGGAGTAGAGCCAGACATCGCTATAGAGATCGGCATAGGTTGCCTCATAGCGGAAGTAGGTTCGTACCAGCTCCTCAAAATAAGTGCCCTTCTCGCGCTCTGTTTGTGCGGCTTCGCGATACTTTGCGAGAATGCTTTTCAATGGACTCATGTTCAGAAGACCTCCTGTCTGATACTTGCTTGTGAAGCGCCCATAGGACGCTTGGACTATTAGCCCCTTACAGAGCGCAAAAGACAATTAATTGTTCTTTGCAAAAAGTTGTTCATCGTAGCCTGCCGCGCGACATGCAAACTTCATCCTGGTTGAAAGTGTAGGGTTGGCTCTCAGAGCCAAACAAAGATCATGAAATCCTAAGGATGTGCCTTTGCCGAACAAACACTCGGTGTCCGCTAATTGCTTCATCCTCCTTCGCCAAGGCTCCGGCGGACATGCTGGAAGCAACCCTACACCCCAGGGCGCACCTTTCACGAACTAAATCATAACGCGGTCGACGATGCTGTGCGACGATGTTGACCGACGATTGGGATCATGTGTGAAATCGTCAACCAAAGGCGCGGCCGACATCAGTGGGTCCGGTTTCCAACCGGACAGTCCGATTGGAAATCGGACCTACGTTGCTCCCGCACCAGAGGCGCAGCCTCCCGCCGCGCCCTGCGTGGACCGCGCACCAGAGAAATCCAACTGCCGTTTTTAGGTTAAGATTTGGAACCCTAAACACCTACAGCCTAAAACCGAAACTCCTGCACCCTGAAGGATACTAATGGTTGTAATTATATCAGCCCTGAATTGATAAGCAACAGCAAAACCCAATTTACTGTATCCATGAGAAACAAGCGACTCAAAACCGATCACAGCCAACATGCTATTTTCATGGATTACCGATCCCAGTAGAGCACCGAAACAAGGTAAAGGAAAGGGAAACAAAGAACACCCCGAAAACGGGGATTTAACGCAGAAAACAAAAAAACCCAATAAACAAAGGGTTTTGATTGATTACAAAGGCTGATTTCCTGGTAGGGGTGCAGGGATTCGAACCCTGGACCCACTGATTAAGAGTCAGTTGCTCTACCAACTGAGCTACACCCCCACAAAAAAAATGGAGCGAGCGAAGGGAGTCGAACCCTCGACAACCACCTTGGCAAGGTGGCGCTCTACCAACTGAGCTACGCTCGCTTAAAAACAGGCACAAATATAGCAATTGCAGGCCTAGGATGCAATAGCAAAAAACCGTTATTTTTATTTAAATGCAATGCCGCTCATCAGGCGTCGTCCCGCAACCCGGCTTCGTCCGCAAGCGGGGCTACGCCGTGGCATGGCGGAACTATGCCCGACAAGTAGAGTGGCGCACTGACGATGATGTGCGACGATGCTGGTGGACGATTGGGATCATGCGGAGGCTCGTCCACCAGCATCGTCGCCGCTATCGTAAACCGTACTAAGAGCGGCGTTGGTTGTTCTGGGAGCGCCGACATCCTCGTCGGCTTTGTTCTCAACCATGCCGACGGGGACGTCGGCGCTCCCAGGGACGTCGTGATCCAGCGCGTCCTTTTCACTCTTCAACCACAACCGGTGTTCCAATCTCAATAATCTGGATCAGCTTAAGCGCATTCCAGTTGGCGAGACGAAAGCAGCCGTGAGAGGCGGCTTCACCAATGCGTTCAGGGGCTGGGGTTCCGTGCAGGCCATAGCCTGGCAGCGAAAGCCCGATCCAAGCCAGGCCCACCGGGTTGTTCGGACCTGGCGGAATGGAGAGCTTGGTGGTCTCTCTGCTCCCTGGCTTAAAAAGCTGCGGATCATAAAGGTAAATCGGATTTTTGGCGATATTTTTAACATGAATCTCACCGGATGGGTGCTGCGAGCGGTTTAAAGCAATGGAGCAGGGAAAAAGGGCGACCAGCCTCCCGCTGTAATTAAAGGCCGTGACCTCCCTGCGTTTTAATGAGATTCTAAGCGAGGCTGCCTCGCGCAACAGTTTGCCCACCGAACAGGCAGGCAAGGTCACAAGCGAGCCGGGCGGCGGATTGGGCCAGAGCAGATCAGGGTTAAGCCGCTCGATAGCTTTGAAGGAGGAGTGCCCCTTCTCTGCTAGCAGCTCCTGGATCGTTTCATAGGCGAGAGCGGGAACCTTGGCTTTGCCCTCCCAGGTCGCTGGCACCGGGGCGATGGACTTCCAGTCCTCCTCTGTCACTGTATAGCTAGTGAGCACATTGCTGACACCTCCGAGCTGATCCAGTATCGCGGCGGTCGGCACCCCTGTAGCCGCCATGTTGTTCAGCTTCTGCCAGGTCATCAGCGCGGCGGCGGTTTTCGCGCCCCACACTCCATCCACGCAGTTGCAGGAGAGGTTGGCACGGTCTAAATGGACCTGCAGTGCCAGAGTGTCGTAGCTGAAGCCGTGCGCATACCCCTTAAAAGCGGCGTTCTTTGGCTCAGCCAGCGCAGTGTTCGCTAGAAGCAGAGAGACAAAAAAAAAGCTAATAAAAATTTTATAAGAGAACCGCAAGACATCAATCCTGTAAGCGTCATTGGGGCCATAGGAAAACCGCCAAAGCGGTTAACCCATAACACAGTATTGTGATGATCATCATCCGGTCAGAGAGCAGAACTCGCTCTGGCCGCCCGCCGTCCTGAGAGTTATAGACCAGATCCAGATAACGAAAGATCCCGAAAATGACAAATGGTATGGTCAGCCCTAGGCCGCTGGTGCCAAAACGGGCGACTGTCTCAGTTGAAAGCGTGTAGATTGAGTAGCACACTATTGTTGCGGCAGCGGCAATCCCGATCTGGCTGTCCAACAACTGCAAGTTATAACCGGATAGGGCCGCGCGATGGATCTCCGCCTGGTTAGCGAAAAGGAGCTTCTCGTGTCTCCTTTTGCACAACGCCAAAAAGAGAGCCAGCAGAAAGGTGCAAAGCAGTAGCCAAGGGGAGAGACGCACCGAGAGTGCCATGGCACCGGCAGCGGCGCGCATTACAAAGCCAACGGCAATAATAAAAACGTCCACATACGCGATACGCTTGAGCGCAAAGGTGTAAAGCATCTGTAAGTGAAGGTAGGCAAACAAAACCGCAGTGTAGGCTGGCGGCAGAACCAAAGACCCAGCAAACGCGGCAACCAGCAATGCCGCCGACAGAAACAGCGCACTGCCTCTTGTCATCGCACCTGATGCCAGCGGGCGCAGCCTTTTAACCGGATGAACACGATCAGCCTCAATATCGTGCAGATCATTGATCAGATAAACACCACTGGAGAGAGCGCAAAAACAGATGACTGCGGCAACAACCTGCAAAAAGGGGGCGAACCCACGCACCTGCTGCGCCTGGCTGGGATCCCAAAGCGCGAAAAAATAAGCCGCCGGAACAACCCCGTTTTTCAGCCACTGAGCCGGGCGCAACGCTTTAAACAAAACCACCCCGCCAGAGCCAGTCATGCCTTGCACTCCACTGGCGGCTTACGGCGGCAGCCAGAGCGGAACCAAAGCTTCAGAACAAGGGTGAATGCCTCAAAGGCGATATCTGTGCTCATCTTAGAGTACCCTGCCACACGGTCTTCAAAGATAATGGGCACCTCCTGGATTTTAAATCCCTTCATCCAGGCTTTATGATTCATCTCGATCTGAAAGGAGTAGCCATTGGAGGTAATTTTATCAAGCTCAATCGACTCCAGCACCTTGCGTCGAAAGCATTTGAAGCCGCCAGTTGGATCATGCACCGGCATGCCAGTAATCAGCCGCACATACTTCCCTGCGCCAGTGGAAAGCAACAGCCGGCTCATAGGCCAGTTCATCACACGGATGCCGCCGATATAGCGCGATCCAATCACAAGATCAGCCCCTTTATGCGCGGCTTTCAGCAGCTTTGGCAAGGATTTGGGATCATGCGAAAAGTCCGCATCCATCTCACAGATCAGCTCATACCCGCGTTCAAGCGCCCATTTAAAGCCTGCGACATACGCCCGACCCAGACCCTCTTTTTTTTCACGGTGCATCACAAAAACACGTGGCTCCGCAGCCACCATCTCATTCAGAATCTGCCCGGTCCCATCGGGGGAATGATCATCGACAAACAGAATGTTTACCTCAGGCGCCTGCTTTAAAACAGCCTCGGCAATGGGTCTCACATTTTCTTTTTCATCATACGTGGGAATGATTACCAGTGTTTTTTCATTGATATGCGTCATTTAAAGCTCCTGTGCCATGTCTTCACAATATACAGCTCTTTCGTGTTGATAAAACTTAGCAGATTAACCCCTTACAGTCAACAGGGACTTTCACAATCGGCTATAGGGCTCGAAACATACAAAAAAAGGGCTAGTGAGCTGGAGGGAGCGGCACTGGCAAAGAGGCGGTGGCATTGATGTTCCACCATCTCTCAGCCCGATGCGACAACGAGTTTGTTCCATTGAACTACGCTGGCTCCAATCTTCAACTGCTGGAAGACGCTTTCCGGGGATGAAAAGGGCGCGTTTAACTGAGGCACATCCGGAACTTTGGCGGCTATTACCGGATAATCTTAAAACTCAAGTAGATCAACCATCTATGATTGATTCATAACATTCCTTGGTACACCTTTGATGAGCAAGAGCCAGACACCCTTTAATTGCTTTCTTCACCTGCGTCGGGTGCTGGCGTTTCCACCTGCGCTGCTGGCGCGGGCTGCTCAACTTTCGCGACTGGCTCCGTCACAGGCGATTCGACTGAAACCACTGGCGCGGGCTGCTCCGTTTTCTTCGCCGGCTCCGGCTCGGGCGCTTCTACTGTCGCTTCGGGCGCAGTTTCAGGCATTTCAACCGCGGCCTTTGCAGCAGGCTCAGGCGTTTCAACCGCGGCCTTTGCAGCAGGCGCAGATTTTTCGGCGGATGCGGCGCGTGCTTTCTTGGGCGGTTTATCTGCCGATTTCGGTTCATCGGCAGTGACCGGATCGCCACGTTTTACCTGTTTTTTCTCACTCTCCCGCAATTTAAAAGAGGGGTATTCAATCGGAGGGCTAAGCACATCATTGTAAAACTCAATGATATTGCCCTTATCAATTAGCCAAGCCAACTGACCAAGGATCTCTTTGATCTTGGCCTCTTCATTATTGGAGAGTGCGTGGACCAATTCCAGCTTGGTGCAGGCAGGGTGGTCATGCAGATAGGCCAGAATATTTTTGACCAATTCAACCGTGTGTGCAGGATCGAGTTCCGCTGGTTTTTTCTGCATCACAAAATCAGGACCACGTGCCTCATTGGCGCGAAACAGGTGAAGTTTTCTGTGGCGGAAAGCACCCCGCAGAGCAAAGAACAACGAGGTCGGAAAGCGGCGCTCTTTATTCAGCATATCCTTGATGGCATAATATAGATCCTTGTTGGGTGTCTGAAGCGCGGTGGACGCAATACAGATCATGTGCTTGACAGACACATATTGCTTTGTCAGCACCTCCCGTTTGAAAACCAACTCAGCGACCTCTCGTTCCATGGGTGGCGCTTTAATCTCATTATCCACTGGATCAACCACAACCGGAGCTGTCTCCCCTTCCTCCGCTGCGGGAAGCTGCTCATCCTCAAGTGGTGCAGGCACGGGCTCGATGGATTCAGAGGCAACCACTTTCAATGGGATCACGTTTTTGCGGCGGTAAATCTTCTTCTTGGTACATGCTTGACGCCACTCTTCAATCACCTCGTTCTCGCGCACACTCTCGATCTTACGACGGTACGCCTCCTCTGTCATATTGGGGAACTTCGTGCGCAACATCTCGTTGACTTTGGTATTATAACTATGATGGTTGGGCGGGCCCAAGAGTTCACCTGTTATTCCGCAACGCATGACACAGACAAACTGGCCGCCGGGCGGACCGCACTCAACCTCTTCAACATCAAAAAATTCATCCAGATGTCGATTCATCAAATGAAGCTCTACCTCCTCCTCAGAGAGTGCGGGCATGCCGCACACCTTGCACTGAAAAAGTGGTGCGGGCGCGTCTTTCAGCTGAGCCAGTCGAATAAGACATGAAGCAGGTTTATCAAGAAAAAGCCAAGCAATGTCACGCAATGGAAAGGCGTGATGTGATGCCTGTATGCGACGAATAACAGCACCAAGCGCCTTTTGCTCTGGAAGCACACGCACTTCCAACGGAAGAGGCGGATGTTGCTCATACTGTGGCCGCCGCTGATAACTGCCATGCTCCCGCGGACTGTATTCCCGCCTTTCGCGAAAGCCTCCGTCCCCCTGTGCGCCGCTCTGAGCGCTGGATGCAACTGCAGGTGGCGTATCACCGCGCTCTTTGGCTGGCTGCGCACCACGTTCCTGCTCAAACTCTCGGCGACGCGCTGGCTTGCGCTCGAATTTTTTGTTGTCACGTTCCTGCCGGTTGAAGCGTTCACCGCCGCCGCCTTGCCGCGCATCGCGGCCACCGGAACGACGATTATAAGAACCACCACCTTCGCTTTCAAAGCGTGAGCTTTGAATACTTTTGAGATGTTCTTCAGGTGATGTGCGAGCCCAGCTGGGAGCAAAATCAAGCTCTATAGCCACACGTTTTTTTTTCTCAACCTTCGCTGAACCAGTAGTATCACTATCAGCACCGTTGTTTTTCAAATCAGATTCACTCATAATTAAAGTATATGGCTGTTATCAACAGGGGTCAACCGCTTTTCTCAGAAAACAAAGCAAAAGCAAACTACACCCGTATGCATTTCAAAGAAGCCCCGCGCTGACTGCGGCCAAGAGGCCTCCGTTCAGCAAGATTGTCTTCTGCCGTGCGCTCACATCCGTTTTTACAATAAAGGTGGTTCCTTGAGTAATATTACAGACCGTGGCCTTTCCGTCACCTTCAACTGCGAGTCTAAGATCAGCAATCAGGAGCTGATCGCCCTGCTCAATCGAGTTATAAGACTCTGGGTCGTCAAAGATAAATGGTATAATACCAAAATTAATTAGATTAGCACAGTGAATACGCTCAATACTTTTAGCAATAACCGCTTTCACCCCGAGGTACATCGGGCACATGGCCGCATGCTCTCGGCTGGAGCCCTGCCCGTAGCTCAAACCCGCCACAATAATGTTATGCAACCCCTTATCGCGGTTGCACGAAGCGCTATCATAAAAGGAGGGTTCTAAGTTTTCAAATACGCACTGAGAGTAACGGGGAATATTAGACCGGTATTTCAACCGTGCGCCGGCTGGCATGATATGATCGGTTGTGATTTTATCGCCGACTTTGATGGTTGCCACACCATCCAGGCCTTCAGCCATTGGTTGGCCGAGCGGCACATCGCCGATATTCGGCCCTTTGACAACCCCTGTCGCGGGCAGCCCGCGACCAGCGCTCTCCCTGAAAAGGAACATTGAATCGTCGATCGCGAACTGCTCCGGCTCAGCCACCATTGGCGGCGGCGACTCGAGTCCGCTGGGATCTGTAAACTCGCCTGTAAGGGCGGCCGCAGCCGCGGTTTCAGGGCTGACCAGATAGACCTGCGCTGACTTGGTACCGCTGCGGCCTTCAAAGTTGCGGTTGTTGGTGCGCAGGCTCACCGCCTTGGTTCCAGGCGACATGTGGTTGCCAATGCAAAAGCCACAGGCATTCTCAAGGATGCGGACACCTGACATGATCAGCTCTGTGAGCAGTCCCTCCCTGCCCAGCATCGCCAACACCTGCCGCGAACCAGAGGCGATCCCCACCTCAACATCTGGATGAATCTTCTTGCCTTTGAGCATCAGTGCCACGGTCTTCAGATCGCGGTAGGATGAGTTGGTGCAAGAGCCAATCAGAATCTGGTTGACCGTTAACCCGACGAGCGAGGCTACGGTAGCGATATTTCCGGGTGAATGCGGGCAGGCGGCCAGGGGTTCAAGCGCATTCAGATCAATCTCAAGAACCTCCTCATACGCGGCTCCCTCATCAGCACTCAACTCTTGCCAGTCCTGCTCACGCCCCTGCGCTTTGAGAAACTGGCGCGTTGTCGCGTCACTCGGGAAGAGCGAGGTGGTCACACCCAGCTCCGCGCCCATATTGGTGATGGTAGCGCGTGCCGGCACACCCAGCGCGGCCACGCCAGGGCCGCCATACTCCAATATGCGCCCGACATTGCCATTGGTGCCATAAATTGAAAGCACTTTGAGAATCACATCTTTGGCGGAAACACCTGGACGAAAAGCACCGCTTAACTTAACCAGAACAACCTTTGGTGCGGTCAGGTAGAACGAGCCGCCGCCCATCGCCACAGCCACATCAATGCCGCCAGCGCCAATCGCCAGCATGCCGACCCCGCCGCCGGTCGGTGTATGGGAATCACTGCCCAGCAGAGTTGCGCCGGGTTTACCAAAACGCTCCAGATGCAGCTGATGACAAATACCGTTGCCTGGACGTGAAAACACAACTCCGTAACGTTGCGCCACGCTCTTTAGATAAGCGTGATCATCGGCATTCTCAAAACCCACTTGAATGGTATTGTGATCGACATAACTAAGTGCCAGATCGGCTTTAACGCGCTCCAGCCCCATGCTTTCAAACTGAAGAAAAGCCATGGTGCCGGTGGCATCCTGAGTTAAGGTCTGATCAATGCGGATCGCCAGCTCACGGCCTGGTGTTAAATCTCCGGCAACCTTATGTGCTGCCAGAATTTTTTCCACGATATTTTGTGCCATAACGATAAGTTCCTGTTGCGGGCCTACTGAAAGATTAAAAAAAAGGTTTACCAAGCCTAAATATTTGAATTTTTTGAGAAAAACATGATTAACGTAGGGCGTTGGGTACTCCGCACCGCATTAGGAGCCACAACAAAACTTAAAAAAGGCGGAGACCTACTTACTTTACAAAAAATGGCACCCCCTAGGGGAGTCGAACCCCTCTTTCCGGGATGAGAACCCGAGGTCCTAGCCGATAGACGAAGGGGGCATGCCTGAATAAATTGTTATGGTGCACCCGGAGGGACTTGAACCCCCACACCTCTCGGCATATGAACCTGAATCATACGTGTCTGCCATTCCACCACGGGTGCAATAAGGAAGATATATTCCCATATCCCGCTGGTTACGTCAACCCCTGCGGCTCTAAAAACAGCAATTTTTTTAACCAGTTTTTTCGATAGATAATGCTGGATTAAAAGGGGCTTCGCAGACAACAGCTACCTGGCAGCGGCCAGACGTACGAGCCCCCGAGGTCACGGTCATGGCCCGCTGCTACAGTGCTGCGCAAGCAACTTCCCGCTAGTCGCTTAGGCGACTAGAAAAAACAATTAATTGTTCTTTCCAAAAAGTTGTCTATCGAACGTTTATAGGCGTTTAGTGTAGTAGTCGCTCTATGAGCGACACATAGGTGAAGCCGAACGTCAGCGACAAAGCTGGCCTATTGCCCGGGGTCGGGGTCGCTATCGGAATCGGTATCGAAAAACGCATAAAAAACGACCCCGATGCCGACTCCGACACCGACTCCGAGTTGCATGGCACCACCTATCGACTGTGAAACCGACCTTCATACAGCATATGCCGCTCATAGAGCGGCTACTACACTATCGGCCGACACCGTTACTTGGACCCAGTTCCAACTTTGTACAATTGGAGGCGCGGGATATACAGGATGATGGCAGCCCGAATGACTATCCACGCCGAATTTTCAATTTTTCATCTGCCAGGGAAATATTCGAAGGAGAAATGGGAAGCTGTCAAGCATAATGAAGTTTGTCGCAAACTTTGTTGTTAACTTTGTCGGAGTGGAATGAACGCGCTACGTTGTTTTTTGAGGTGAAAAATCTTAGAGGTTAAAAATGAGATGCGTAAAGTGGGCGTCCACCGCATAGCGGCGGACATACTGAAAGCAACACAGTATATCCGCCGCTATGCGGTGGATGATTGCGAAGTATATCCGCCGCTATGCGGTGGATGACTGCGAAGTATATCCGCCGCTATGCGGTGGATGATTGCGAAGTATATCCGCCGCTATGCGGTGGATGATTGCGAAGTATATCCGCCGCTATGCGGTGGATGATTGCGAAGTATATCCGCCGCTATGCGGTGGATGATTAAAAAACAAGCCGCAATCAGCTCCGATAAACAACTTTTTGAAGAGCGCAATTAATTGTTCTTTCTAGTCGCTTAAGCGATTAAATATAATTCGGCTACGCCGAATTATATGGTTCTGCTGCGCGGAATAGCAGTAGCGAGGGGTGGTTTGCAAGGAACTCGATTTGGGGAAGTTATGGGTTAGAAGGTGATTAGTCCTTATCACAATCTTAATCATAATCCTAATCAAACCGACTTGTTCAGGGAAGACCGAAAAAGACGCGGATTGGGATTAGGATTAAGACAAGGATGTGCTCATCCTAATCACAATCCTAATCGTAATCCTAATCAAACAACGGCTGCCCGTGGCTGGTCGAAAGAGATAAGGATTGAGATTAGGATTGGGATTGGTCCCCGACAACATGTTTTTAAGGACCAACATGTTTGTCTTGCCCTTTGGTAAGGTCCTAGCTCCCCCCTAGCGGTCCCCCCGGTAAAGGGCGGGAATCGTGTGCGTCAAGCCGATGGGTCATCTCAGCCGCAAGGGTGATGCAGTCGATGAGGTTGTCGGTACCGGCGGCAGGTGCGGGCGCGACATCATTCTCCAGGTGCTCCGAAAAAGTTTTGGTCAGGCGGTCAAGGCGCGCAAAGTAATTCTTGAGTTCGGTTTCATTGCCGTGGTCCCAGAAGCCGCTCTCATCGGTGACAGCAAGATTGGGCAGGTGAGTGTCGCGGATGTGGCGCAGGAGCTCGCAGAATGCGCGGTGGGCTTCGGTGTCGGCATAGTGAGTTTTGACGGAGACGATGAGGATGGACTCGCCGCCGGGCGCGAGAAGGTCCCCGAGCGCATGAAGGCGGCCCTCACCGTCGAAAAGAAAGGGGATCGGCTCCAGCCTGGTCAGGGGTTGGAGAATGATTCCGACAAGAGCTGCATCGGCATCATTGACTGTAATCGTCTCCCAATCCTGGCTCGCGGCGTAGGCCGCAAGCTCGCGCACGAGAACGGCGTGCCGGTCTGGATCAGGCTGGCAGCCTGTATAGTGGATTGTTGTCATAGTGTTACCTCATTTAATTCGGAAGACTTCCCAATGGCCGTACTCAACGAGTTCAAATTTGATCAGCCAAATTGTTCATCTTTGCTCTTGTGAGAGTCCAGGATTTGTGGTTCATTATGCGTTGACACAGCCACCATGCGTGGAACAGTGCATAAGGGTCGTACCTGCTAAAAGGTGCGGCCTGCTTTTTTGAATCCTGATCCATAATGAAAATTATCCCGGACATAGTCAAAGTCATGAATAATGTTTCGGATTGGTTGTGTCATTGATATTTATTTCCACTCTTGTGCCATAGCAAAACCATAATTCTTCTCGAACAACGAAATGGCAGCGCGATTAACATCAATAATGTCTCCAAAATCCCGGTCTTGTCCTCGAATTCCATCGTTACGGAGACCACTTAACATTTTATCGGCAGTTTCGAGAACAATCCTCTGGTAATCTTTGGTCTCTTGAAAGCTCCTTTTTGTGGCCATGTGACATTGGGAACGCAGGCTGTGCAAGTAGTGACAATGCGAGTCTGTTTCCGTGTAGTTTGTCGAGGATGGCAAAGCCCCGCTAAATAACATATCGCTAAACTTGTTAGTCATCTCCGTCGGAGGTTTAAGCCAGGACAGTTTCCCCATACCCTTTGCAACATCTAGAAACGATACTTTATATTCTGAAAGGGTTTGGGGACAGTAATACCATTTCGACCGTCGGCTGACATTTTCGCTGTCGGTAGTTTCAAAGTGTTCTGGCTGAAACCACCGGACATTAAGAAAATTACCGGCAGCAATTGCATCGCATTTTGCCAATGATAAGCAAAGCATTTGATGACTGGCATATCCGACGACGACTTCCTTTCCCAAGCGTTTTATGCCCGCAACCAAAGCAAGTATATTCGCAATCCATAACGGTTTGTCTACCAGATAATATCGACCAGGATGTTCACATACCAAATAAACGCCTTCCACATCCCACGTTTTGACGAATTGAATAATCTGCTCCACATCCGTCTCGTTGTCCAAGACGGAAGGGCCTAATGCAACAGTGTGCAGTAAGCGCAACCTGCTTGCTTTACGTGCCGCACGGACGACCGCAGTTTGATAGCGGTTCCAAATATCACCTGGAGTATTAGTAAGTTGTGATGGAAGAATAAAAGATCCAGCTTCAATTGACGCATTCAGGTCCGCCAATCGCTTTATCAAAAAATCACAGTCACCGTTTTCTAATTGCGTGACTCCTGATTCCGGCCAGTAATCATACTGCGAAATGTGTTTATGATATTTCCTAGGAGTGTATAACTGTGGGTCAAAAAGAACCGTCCCCTTGGTTACATGAACACTCTGTGCAAAGGCTGCAAGTTTATCCTGCTTGACATTTTGTGGACTGACAATGACGGTCGCGCCGCCCCATTCCGTTGAAAGATCTCGACAAATCTTTTGCATTCCATGTCCCATCTGAATGAAAAAATCCATGGCACTTACTCCTTCAGTATTTTAAAGTGGGTTTTATGACGTTCAGCCAATCGATGGCCTGCGTGGCATCTTTAGGCCGCATTGATGGATTCTTGCCCATCATAGAACTAATCAGGCCCATCAACAGGTGTTGGTCATCACCCTTAATTTGATAAGATGCCGGTGTAACTGTGGCGGTTCGCTGCAGGATATCCAGAGCGCTTGCCGCATTTTCCCTGAACGGATTTCTTCCCGTCAAACATTCGTAGGTTACGACCCCCAACGAAAATAAATCCGTTCGCGAATCAATATCGCGTTTCAAATTGTTAAACTGTTCAGGCGCCGCATATCCCGGCGTATGCGGTCCGAATGCCGCATCACTTTGCGTAAGAGACTGCATGTCAAGCATCCGAGCGATTCCAAAATCAAGAAAATACACAAGTCGATCATTGGTTAGAATCAAGTTTTCAGGCTTAATATCCCGGTGGACGATCTGATTCTTTTCAAGTTGCCTGACAAAGGAGAAGCCCTGTTCTAAAAAAGAAACTGCAACACAAATGTCAAAAAGCTTACCGCTATTTAAATAGCTCCGCAAAGTACATCCATCGATAAATTGTTCAACGACATAGAGTGTTTCCTGCCCCTCGTATGAAACTGTCCCTGTCTCGTAAATACCGGGAACTTTGTCAAAGCACAAGGTTTTTGAAATTGCAATTTCCCTCTCGGCTCTCGCATCAACGGAGAAGTAAAGCTTGATAACGGTTTTCCCATACTGGGCATGTGTTGCCTGCCAAACGACTTTCTGACCACCACGAGCCAGTTGTGTAATTTCGTTAAAATGACTTCTTAACTCATCGAATGTCATCATTATATAGCTTTCCTTTGCAGGACGGACTTTGCTACCCACTCGTTGAACAAGAGAGATGCGTAACTCGAAGGAAGAGGGCGCTCCCTTGAATCGAGAGCTTTTCTAAAATGCTTTCCTTTACAGTATAACCCCACGCCCAGTCTGTCAAAGGATGCAAGCGTTGACTGGCGGGGATTGGAAGTGTCGATCAAAGCATACGAGTGCGAAGCAAACCATACGTTTGAAACCGCTTGCGCCGTCACCTTGCTGATATCGCTGATTTTCGCTTCGATAGCTACCAGTTTTTTTAAACCGAAATTTTGCTTCATACCGCTCGGTTTCCAGCAATTATCTTTCCGCGAGACCCATTTCGTGTCGAGCAGTTTCTCAAGTGAATGCAACGCCCTGCCTCCAGGAAGCCTTAATTTTGAGATCAGATTCTCACCGCTTGAACCGCCCGTTTGAATAAGGAAGGAAAGAACCTTCAAGTCCTCGGTGTTCAGTCCGTCACGCGCTTCCGTCCAAGAGGACTCCACAAAGGAAGGTGTGTAATGGGCAATAACAAGATCCGGGAAACCGGACTCCAGTTTGGGTTCCACGAAGATAGCGAGATTCTGAGTTCTGGAATTCCGAAGGAACCGCGAACAGTAAAAATCAATAAAGTCATTGACCAAAAGCGTTTCAGCTCCCGGCGTTGAACACCGAGACCTCAGCCCAATGTCGGGAATACACCCCTTGACTGTGAAAATCCTACCCACCAATACACCTCCTTGTTTTATAACAGCATCATAGTACCATAAGACCGTGGTGCAAACAACTTTGATCCTCTCACGGTTTACGATCAATGTTCGATGATAAAAAGCGGTACCATTACTCGCTCGTGTACTCCCAAAAATTCGCTTAAAAAGAATTACAAAATCGGCTTAAAAACCGCAATCCCGATGCGGTATTATTGTATGGTGTTGATTTTATTCTGGTTGGTCATGTGTGCTCCTTGTTTCTGTGCCCTTTTGCTCATACAGCCATTCAGCCATTCGAGGATTTGAAATAAGTGTCATTTCTCACCTCTTTTTTTTACAGATGTTTCAGCACTTTTAAGACTGGCAAGATATTGTTTTTCCACGTCGCTAAGCGTTCTAGCCTGATATTCCACATACTCTGTTTTTGCTTTTCCAACAGCGTGCGCGTGACTGATGCTTCCAGCGTCCGCGAGCAGGCGTTCGCCGGTTGCTGTCAGAATATTATCGAGATGCTTTGTCCAGTCTCGCATTGTCATCGGCACCTGGCGTTCAGCCTGCCGTTCAGCGAAGTCGAGATAACCAGCCACAATCTGACCAAGCGCGCGCAATTCAGGCGCTGTCAAATAGTTCTTGGCAATCACTGCATCCGCCGAGTTCTTTCAGACGGGCGTCATCCATGGTGAACCCCTTGATGATGTATTCGCGCAAACGGACCGTTGCCCACTGTCGGAACTGGGTGGCAACCTTGGAGTTAATGCGATAGCCAAGCGAGATAATCAGATCAAGGTTATAAAAGAAAACCTCATAATTTTTTCCGTCTGCGGCAGTCTGTAAGCATTTCTTACATACTGCGTCTTCATGCAATTCGCCGTCGGAAAAAATGTTTTTTATGTGCATTGTCACATTCGGCCGGGAGGTGTTGTAAAGTTCCGACAACTGTTGCTGACTCAGCCAGACGGTTTCGCCCTCCAAGCGAACGCTTACCCTGGATACCTTGTCGTCCGTTTCATAAATAATAATCTGTGGTGGTTTATCGTCCGGTTTCTTAGTCATAATTTATCCTTTCAAAAATAGGCGGCAGCACCCGCTCTAAACAAATCGCAAACTGACCGGCAGCAGCATTTAGGTGTTTTGAAACTTTCCCATAAAACTTCATATTGTCATTCATTGTTCAATTATCCTCGATTACTTTCATCATTTGGGCATCCATTACAAGTTATTATAACAACATAAGCCATTATCATCGCCAATTTGTACACCGAACAACTAATTCATGGGCTGCGTTCGTCTCCCAAAAATAGTAATTAACTCTTTTTTATAATGTGTTTCACCAATATTAATAATATACAAATTGAATCTTGCCCGTGTAAGCCCGGTGTAAATAACTTCAACTTCAGATTCTTTATTAGTTTCGCTAATCAAACACACAACTGTATGCGCCTCACATCCTTTAAAACTGTGAATAGTTGACAATTTAATACACTCGGAACCAATATTAAAATGGAGCTTATAAGGTCTATCCTTATTTTTGCATTTTTTCTCATATTCAGCTGCTGATTCTTCTACATTCTGATTGTGGGCTGGCATTTTCTCCAACGGCGCAAATGCACATTCAGTCCCATAGCTAGTAAGCTCTCTATATTTCGCATCAACATTTCTTAAAAGTTTAGTCTCTGTTCCAATAACTGCCAAATTTTTGTCAATGATATTATTTTTGTGTTTAATGGTTTGAATGATTGAAATAATTTCATTTATTTCATCTCTCTCAGCAGCATAAACAGCGGTGTTGCCATAAAAATTTTCAAATGTTCCTTGCTCCATATTTTCAAAATCATCGACACTTAGCCCCTTCAAATCATGCATTTTTTGCTGAAACTCCTTGACTCTATCGAGTATTTCAGGATTAGATCTATAGCATTGTTTTAATGCATTCCAACTGCCGGGCACATTCGTTTTTATATGCGTAACATCAAGAGGTCTTCCATAGATGTTCTGTTTAACATCTCCAAAAAGCACATACTCCCCATACTTTTCGAGAAAAACATCATGAATTATTCTAAACCAGTCGTATGTAAAATCCTGTGCTTCATCAATAAATATCGCATTATATTTCCTTTTAAAAACATCATTGTTTTTTATAAAGAACTGATAGTCATTGAAACATATTGATCGTGATCCTTTTTCCTTCTTACAACTTAGCCATTTTTGACAACTATCTGTTGAACAACTACAGTGTGTTCTTTGCAGATTTACAAACCCGCATTCACCTTGAATAAACTGATGATAATTAACAACATAAAACTCATTTCTGGTAAATTTACCAAACTGGCGAAGTATTATTGACTCAATGTAATTCCTAAGCGCAACATTAAAAGTTAAAATCACAACTTGCTTGTGAGTCCTTTTATATGCATTAATAGCTCGAATTACGAGAAGTGTTGTTTTTCCTGATCCATAAACCCCGGAAATTTTTTGTTTTGAATTTGCAGAGCTAACAGATAGCTTAAATTGTTGAGATCGACTAGACAACTGAATGGCGGGTAAGGTCGTTTCTACTTGAGGGTAAATTATATTTCTCAACTCACAATAAATTTTGTTACTCATTAACCGGTGAGGTGTTAGATTAACCTTAAAATCATGAAATTGAAAATCTATATACTTCAAGCTTTTACAAATTTCAAGAGTATTAAATAATTTTAAAATCTCTGCATGTTCTACCTTATTTAGCTCCTTGCTTAACCATTCCGTAAAATTATCCTTAAAAGGTAAAGCAGGTAGATAAATAACACATTTAACGATTGAATATGCATTTTTAGTTTGGTCACGAATATCTCTAAGAGTGTGAGACAAGAGAGAATAAAGAGAGCTTTTGCAATTATTAACAGTTACTATGATTTTTAGTAGTTTAGTTAGACTGTTACATGACACATCTTCAATATCACAGCTATAAACCACCCATGGCTGACAAAATTCTTTCAGAATTAACAAGTCAGGCTCATCTCCCATTAAATTTGGCTTGAACAAAACATCATAATCTTTTTCATTACATTGTTGTGAAACATATCCCACTAATTTGTTTTGTGTCTCAGAAAACTCTCCATACTGATTCACCTGATCAATTAATTGCCAATTGATAATTGATAACAGTTTTGCTTTGGCTTTGATGTTTATTACTTTGATTGCTGCTGCTGTCATCTTAACATCACTTCCTGCACCTTCTTTTGTGAATATTTTCTCCTCCAAACGAAGAATTTCAGAAACTTCAAAACAACTGTCATCCTCCCATGTTTTCGCAAATCGAGAGATTACATTTTTGACTTGACCATAGCTAGGAGAACAACACAAAAATATTTCATCCTTCGAGAATATTTCTTTAATTAACGAAATGAATTTGAGCCAATTGTGCTCGTCATTAAAAACAACCAGATCAAAAACATTAGAGAAAATATGTAATCTTGGCACAGGAATATTTCGACTAGACAACTGATCATCTTTCTGCAAGTCTTCGAATCTCTTCTGAACACACACAATGTTGGATTCTCCAAACAATATATCTCCATGTAATTTTGCCCGCTGCAAAGCAACAGCAGACGGCTCTATCAGGATCAGGTTTCGTACTTTTGAATTTATTTCTCTTTTTAATTTATTCCGGCAAAAGTCATTTAGAGCAATTACTCCAAGCCCGGCTCCACAGCCCCAATCAACAACATCAAAATAATTTTCAAAAACTTTTTTAGGAATAGTTTCAAACAAGGCCTTGAATTTAACATAATGTTTTTTCCCAAAAGCTTGCACATATTTATCAACTTGTTCTTGAGTTTCTAATATGTGCATACCTCGATCTAATGATTGATAGAGCCCATTGTCACTACTGACACAACCAAGTGAAGACAACCTGCGACAGGATAACTGCCGAATAGAATCAAAAGAATAATCGTTTAATTTATAAAGCTGTAACCTATAATCTAAGTTTGTCATATATCCTCTTTTATTGATGAAGAGCACGGAATTGATTGATTCACTTTCCGATTTCAGCCATTGCTTTTGCCCGGTCGGAATCATAGACAATATAATCCCGTAAAAATTTTCCAAACCCCAAAAACGAAGTCAGCGCAATTATAATCAAGACAACGATTACCGATACAAACAATGTTTTCTTATGTTTACTATTCTTATCTTTCAAAATGATATCATCCGTCATCGTTGTCTCCCCTCTAGAAAACAAAGCCAACCACCTCTTAGTTTAACCATAATCCAGATTCAACTCTCCGCCCTTCTCGATTAGCCAGTCAATCAAATCATCATAGACGGGGATTTCCCGCAAAAGTGCTGCATTGCCTATCAAAAAAAGCTGTTTCCTAGGTCGGGTGATTGCAACATTGAGCTTGCGGTCAACAGGCTCATCGCCGTCATCATCGTCCCCCATCACTGACAGAATCTTTTTTTGATAAGGCCGGCTGATTGTCGTGGAAAACAGGATTACATCCCGTGAGCTCCCCTGATAGCGTTCGATTGTGTCAATGCTGTTAGAAATAAGTTCTTTGATTTCATCAGGTATGGTCAACTGGTAAACTTCTCCGCGAATCATGGCAATCTGATTCCTAAACGGAACAACAATTCCAATCGAATCACTTTTAAGCTGTTTGCCGTTTTTTTCATATAATTCATAAATGCATTTGACCAAGCGTGCGACAGCCTTAGCTTCATGCCTGTTTGCTTTATGCGAATCCTCAATTGGCGGATCCATTGAGGGAATAAAACCCAGCCGATGCGTTGCTACAAAAAACTCCAGTTCGTCTTCACGATTGTATTGTTCATAACAATATTCTTTTAACTGGTGAGCTGCACCCCCGGGTTTCAGCTTTCCTCCATAAAAACGGGAACTTGCAAAATCGGCAATTACAGGATGCATACGCCACTGCGTTGAAAGGTGACCAATGATGCCTGGACGTCCCTTGTTCAATTGATACAGTCTTTCAAACAAGGAGTTTCGGCAGTTTGTCAATCCGATGGCCCTTAATGAAGCATCCTCCACAGAGGATTGCTCCGCAGTCTGCTGAACAACCGCCGGAAGCTGTTTGTGATCACCGACTAGAATGAATTTATCCACACTAGGCTTATCATTGCTCTGACCACAAAACAACTGCAATAATTGAGGTTCAAGGATTTGTGATGCTTCATCCACAATTGCCACATCAAAGTGCTTTAATTTGAAAAGACTGGCTTTGCCTGAAAGAGAGGATAATGTTCCGACGACAATACGGGTCGCATCCAGTTTGTCTTTAACGCTCATTTTATCTGAGCAATCCGCAAAAAACTTTTCCTCCAGATTATTTTGGAAGTCCTCAGCACAGGTCAACCGTCTTCCAATACGCAGATAAGCGGGACAACTCTCAATTTTACCCAGCATCTCGCAAATTTCATCTACCGCCCGGTTTGTGTAGGCAACCAGCAGTATCATCTTGTGCGGATCAGTCAGAAACTCTTCTGTCATCCAGCGGATAGCATAACTGGTCTTCCCTGTGCCAGGCGGCCCCATCAACAAATAATAATCCTTTGCTTGTTTAGCCTCCAATACAATCCTCTTTAATTCGTCGTCAGCTTTTTGCTTCAAATGTTCATTGCGTAAAATTTCATCTGAATTTACCTCTGGCCACACATGTTTCAGCAGCAAGTTGCGGCGTCGTTCCGGCCCCGTTAGAAACTGCAACAGGCCGCGAAATTCGGAAGATGAACTATGGATGCCCGGTTCCAAAGCATAGAGGCTGGCTTCATCGAAAGCTGCCGATCGTACTTTATTTCTGAGACGGATTGTAATCTCTTCCGACGAAAGAGTTTCTATATCACCTTCTAGAATTATCTTGTTGGTTATATTGTCGCTCTCATCGTTCCTTGGATAAAACAGGACAGAATCCCCTTTGCGGAAGTTTGGCGTTGCCAAAGTATCGGCACCACGCGGAATATTTAATATCACAAATTCGATACCGTTATTATCTGTCACTACTTTGACTTTCAGATCAATCAAGATGGTGCCGTTGGTTAATTTTGTCTCTGTGGATGTATTCCACGCAGCAGCAATACCTTGCAACGAACCTATCTTCTCATCGCCCACTTTACTGAGAATTCTTTCGCGCATCTGAAAGCTCAAAAATCGAAAGAAGTAAGATTTTGCTAGAGGTGCGGCTGTCGTAATTGGGGTAAGAATTTTTTCTAACCCAGGCTTGTGGTAATTATTCCAGAGAGGACTGCTTGCTGCGTCATTACGTTTTTCATGCATAAGCATAGAGTCCGTCGTCATTTTATCAAAATAAATCGACCCATCTTGCTTCATAAAATAGTACTCCGAAGCAACAATGCAGTTACGTAACTGCATCAATTCTTTTATACGTTTTGCGTTTGCATCGTCTGAAAATACTTTGCCATTTACATGGGGGTTAAAGCGGCCTTCGGGAATTGTTTTTGAGTAAAACAGGATCGATTTGACATGATCACGTTTGGTTCCAGAAAGGTAGAACAAGATGTCGCGATAAAGAGCAACTTGTGCATTGTGATTTATTTTTGGTCGGTCACCTCTAAAATTATCCCATTTCCCTGACTTGAGCTCCAAAACTCTTGCCTCACCAGGATTAGGGCCAAAATACAAACAGTCCATGCGACCTTGAATGCCCATGCTTTCCGAAACAAAGGATGCCTCAATAATGGCTTTCGAGAGGTCAAATTGGTATTCAGTAGGCAAAACATTCTGGATGCAATGCTTTATATTTTCAAACTGCCGCTTTGATTCCATGGGCCAGTTCGAATCATCTCTAAAAGCGCATAGGTCTTGTGCATTCTCCCGAAAGAAAGTGGTTTGTGAATCAGTATAAACATTTTCATCAGTACTACCCATCAAATCATAAAAAAACTGATTGGCAAAATTACCCATCATCATTGGTGAGGAGGGTTCATCGGACTGAAGCTTGTTTAATAAGAATTTTAAAGGGTGTTCTATGAATTCTGTAACACATCCAGACAACTCAGTGGTTGAGATCAAATAATCCGGTGCAAACACAATTTGGCTTGGATTCCAACACTTACGGCTGTTATCCCAGCGCGGCGTCAGTATATTTAGCTCAACCCCTTTGAACAAAATTTTATCAAGCGATGCAAAAGCAGATGGCTGGTCATAATCTGTTTTATAATCGATTTTAATCAACTGATCACCAGTGTCCGCATACCCATAGATGAAGTTTTCATCCCAGTGATCGACTGTCATACGAATTTGTTTTTTATAGTTTTCGTAATTCGGTGTACTACGCGGAGAGAGAGTCACATTCAAAACTGCTTCAGCCAGGCCGGAGGGAAGTTCAACACCAAACATCACACAGGTAATGTCGCACAGTGATTTTAAGTCCTCAAGATACTCTGCCTCTGTGATTGCATCTTCAGATCCTATTCGAAGGCGATTGGCCCTGATTCGAAATTGACCGATGTAATAGGAATCCTTTTTCAAGTCACCACAGATAAATTTAAGTCTTGAAAACAGGCTGGTAAACTGCGTTTCGTATTTTTCTGCAAACTCTTTTGTCATCCGATCCAGCACATCCCAAAGGCTACTATATTTATTTTTTAAAGGAAGATCTGAGAAATGAATAGCACCAATTTCATCAATAAAAGAGTTACCGTGTGCATATTGCAGTAACTTGCCTTTCTGCCAATACACATAAAAACAATCGGATGACTCACATGTAATAGTAGCTTGAGCTTTAAAAAGATTATTTACCTGATTCTTAAAAAACTCTGGATCTATCATACGATCCGCAACCTTGATGCACACCAAATACTCATGCGTGGCAATCCGTTTAATAGACTCCGAAAGCTTGTCAGTTTTACAATCGAAGACGCGGACTACCATGTGGTCGCCATTAATCGGCGGTTTAGGGTCGAGATAATCTTGCGCGGGATTTACTATTTTCCGTAATTGCGCAAGCACCTCCTCTTTTATCTGTTTGCTGCCTACAAATATTTTTTGCGTAGACTTTTCAACAACTATTTTTTGCTTTATATAACAGGGAACATTATCAACAACTTTCGCCTCCTGTGCGCGAAACACCTTTTTTATCAATTTCTCCATCTGCTCCGGTGTGAAAAAGGTTTCACGCGCTGTAAACTTTAAAACACTCTGCACTGCTTTACTTTTACGTACACACCGGAACCAAGGCGCATGCTTTTGCATCTCAATACAATCCGCCGCGTCATCCAAATCCGGATCTAGCACCACCAATCCTGCAATAAAGCGTCGCCAATCGATTCGCGGCGTTTCAGGCCCCATGAATACAGTCTGTTTCTCATCCATTTGATTCGAAATAACATTCCGATAATCCCTGACCTGCCCAAATGGGCTGCGCCCTTCACGCCCTCCTTTGACTGTTATCCCCTGAACAGTCTTCCATGGCTCAGTATCATTACCAATTACCGCATCGGCGTACGCCTTCATTTCGACAACAACAATCGCATCGGCCTTTACAACAATAATATCTATGCTTGATGAGTGTCTTTCGTATGAGTTTCTTAACCGCACATTGCAGATGATATGAAAAAACTGATCTGTATCATGCTCAAAATTTTTCTTAAATTCACCAATTAGGAATGAAACAGTTTCACGTTCATGCGTATGTTCGTAATTTTCACACATCCATACTTTAACAGCCATAGAAAACCTCTCATCTAGTAAAAAGTTTAACAACATTAAAACGCCCATTGATTTCAGCAACAGAACGTGGAGTTAACCCATTTGCAGCAATTACATCAGGAGATGCACCATGCTCTAACAATATTCTTGCTGTTTCAACAAAATCTCCCGCTGCTGCCATGTACAGAGCTGTCTGGTCATATTGATCAGGGATATCCACATTTGCCCCGCACTCCAGCAATAAACTTATCAGCTCAGGATGATTGTATCTGGCGGCCATAGTAAGTGCTGTTCTTTTATTTTTTGCAGCCTGCAGATTGACTAGAGCTCCATGTTTTAAGAGAAGTTCAGCCGCTTTAATTTCCCCGTACTTGGCCGCAAACTGAAGAGGGGTTGCACCAGTTGCATTCGTCGCATTCTCATTGGCACCACCCTCCAATAAGAGCTGCATGACATTTACCGCCCCATACTTAGAGGCAATCATAATAGGCGGCCAACCAGTTTGGTCAAAACTATTGATTTCAATACCGCGGATTATAAATGCCCGCACACCTTCGATATCGTCGATCGCAACCATATCATAAAAAATACTGGCATCTAGCTCCCTGATCTTCTGAGCAAATAGTTCAGGTGAATAATCATTTTGCTCACACAAGTCCTTGATCCGGCGGTTTTGCACATGAACAATCTTGAGAATCATAGTGGTTGAGGCAGCAGTAATCTCTTGTTCAAAAAGCACCGTTTGTATCCAACGCTCCCCGTCAACCAGCAAATCGATGAAGGCATTAAAACGAGCGAGTAGATGGCGCTTAACTGATGGCGAAACGCAGACGATATACTCATCGCGCTGAAAAGCAGTTCGTCTGACACGCCTTGTGAACTCAGCACAAAACTCACTATTCTCGAAGAGCGATAAGTCCAGTACATTAGAAAATAGGTGTACTCGCGGAACCCCCAGTACGCTCGAGAAATCGCTTTCCGTAAACTCCTCAAAGCGTTTATTTAGAGTCAGCACTTGCGCCTGCCGAAATAATTCACGGACTGTTTGCTCTGCACGATTTACCGCAACGCTAGAGGGCTCGACTAAGACCACCTGACGTAGGTTAGAAAGTCCAATTGTACCTAAAAGTCCTTTGATGAAATCGTGTAACACAACGAGTCCCACACCGGTTCCGCATCCCCAATCCACTACATCAAAACGTCCTGAAAACACCTCGACTGGCAGGGCTTTATATACCGCTTCGAACTTGAAGCAGTGCTTGTTCCAATATAAATACGCATATCCATCCAGCTCATCGTCGCTTTCAAGTATCTTTATTCCATGCTGTAGTTTTTCTTTCAGGGCCAGGTCTATTTTATAACCATCATAAATCAGATTTTTACGCCTCAGCCTATTTTCAGAGAGCTTGCGCAGTGATGAAAAATTTGGCTCTTGAAGCTGCTTCAATTCGTCCAAAAACAGACGTTCATTGCTCATGCATCTGGCCTCCTTCCCGTACCACAAATATAAGGCGAACAGGGCTGCATCAGATGCGTAGCGTAGTTTCGTTTCACCGATTCAGGCGATGCGTTCGCATAGCAATACACACAACCATGCGGGCAGGTGTTATATTCACCGATATCCTTGCTCATAATACAGCCACAAGCTTTCCTTTGCCCTTTGTCCTTCAGCTTTGGATTTTTATTTTTCACGTTGGGACCGTCAAAAAAGTCCAATTGCTCGCATGTTTCATGGCCAATAAACTCCATCAATTCCTTGTCATGTTTAAAACACCTGACCATAAGTCGATCATCAACACAACGATTATGTTCAATACCGTACTCTTCCAGATCAATTTGCTCTGCGCATGTACCCAGTGCAAGATTCCATTTGCAGTTGAGAACTGCCAGACCTTGTGCAAATTCTTTGATTTCATCGGAGTTAAACTCACGTGCTTTAATGCCGGCCTTTGTAAGGTTGCGGCCAACCTTGCCATAGGCATCAATATCGGCAAAACTGAAAACCAGGCGTGATGTATAAGGTGAAAGCTGGTTACCAATATTTTCAACTTTATTGAGCAACTCCCTGACCGAGAGTTTATCTGTTAGCAAAAGCGGGTCGAAACGCCAGATCATCCGCTCTTTACCCAGTCGGTTGGATAAATCAATAAAGGTCTTAATTCTTTCGCCCACACATGGAACCCCCGGCTCATAATGTTCGGCATCATAATCGTTCAGTGTAAATTGAAAGTAATAATTTAAACCGTTATTATCAAGCGCATCAAGATGCTTCATCATAGGTCTGGGATTCTTGGACCAGAAAACAAACAAGCGTGCCTTTGAAAAGCTCACATAGATTGGTATCCCATTGAAGGGGTTAGTCCACTTAACAAAACCCTCCTTTAATCTCTGCATAAACCAGTCAGAGTAAAAGGCCGGAATATCTGTAGACCGACTAGCCGAAATTATAATGGGAGCCTGAGCATCGACAATCTCATCTAACTCATTTTTAATCCTAATTTTTTCCCAACTAGCCATTAAAGGACTCCTTCAACATTGTCACTCTTCCCCATTGAACCTCAAATCATCCAAAAACTCTGACGCTGGATCGACTCCTGTTACCAGCAGGCGGTCGCGGGCGCGGGTGCAGGCAACGTAGAGAAGATGGCGCTCGGTGTTGTAAACCTCTTCTAACTCTCCGGCATCAGCAGCTGTTTCTATGCGTTCCTGCAAGTTCATATTCTGTGGCTTCGGTTATTTCGATCTTAGTCATGGGCGGGAAGACTCCATTTTTGTAGCACATCACTGAGAGGGACCGACTTCATTTCACCAAATTCATAAGCCGAAAGTCTTTTTTCTGATTCCGTTTCCCACAAAAAATCAATTCGTTCTCTATTAGGTTTTGAATTGAGCGAATAATAAAGGTGCTCTATTAATTCAATCCGCTCTATTGGAGACAACTTATCCGCGCCTTCTCTGGTTTTCAGCATCTGTGTACTCATAACTAAAAACTCTCCTAAAATACTCAGTTGAAACATACTAACCTTTTTCAGCACATTGTTCTCAACCCAAATTAGTAGCATCTGGAGTTTTTCCCGATGTTTCCCAAAGCCCGTCTTCACTCACACGCTTGGCGATCTCCTTGGAACTCAGCGGCTTTCCCGCCTTTCTCAATATTTGTATCACTGCATCAATTAGTTTCATGTTTATTCCTCCGCTCGCGGCAGATCGCGACAATCATTCAAAATATACCAAAAAAATTCCTGCTAATCCACTTTCCAACCGTAATTCATAAAGTGTTAGGCTCTAAAACCAAGAGCTAACCCTTTTGACCCACATTTATTTGAATAATTCGTCCAGCTCATAACCGTTTTCATCAAGCTTTAAATCAGACACCATATTTTCAAATGAAGCAGGAGGGTTTTCTTTTATTCTTTCAAATTCCTCTGTTATAGCAGCCCTTCGCTCAGCTCCGATGTCAGTCAAAAAATGATTTTCATACTGCCTAATGCAATCATTGATGATCTCACCAAAAACTTTAAGAAAACAGGCATGACTTTCCGCTGTCACAAAAGCATAATACCATACATATAAACTTAGTTGCGCATAAATCATAAAGCACTCCCTTCAATCATTTGTTATGTGCTCACTGACTGTGAATTTAGACACCTTCCCAAAATCACCTTATTTCAGTTGACGCATTCAGTTCGGGAATATCAGGCGTCGCGGTCTTGACGGAGGAAGATTGTAATTGAGTCTGAGGAAATGGTGAAAATATCGAGCAGGGTCTGGATTGATTTACAGAGATGGTTAGCTGAGAGGTTGGTCTCGGCATAGATCCCATTGGCGAGCGTAAGGGGTTTGCTCAAATCGGACGGTTTGGTACTGAAATGGAGATTCTCCCGGATGTTGTCGAGATCGCGAAGGATATTGCGTACGGGTTGTGTCATAGATATTTAACTCCACTCTTGTGACATAGCAAAACCATAATTCTTAACTCATCGACTGTCATCATTACATGGCTTTCCTTTGCAGGACGGACTTTGCTACCCACTCGTTGAACAAGAGGGATGCGTAACTCGAAGGAAACGCGAACAGTAAAAATCAATAAAGTCATTGACCAAAAGCGTTTCAGCTCCCGGCGTTGAACACCGAGACCTCAGCCCAATGTCGGGAATGCAACCCTTGACTATTAAAATCCTGCCCACCAATACATCTCCTTGTTAAAAACAACATCATATTACCATAAGACCGTGGTGCAAACAACTTTGATCCTCTCACGGTTTACGATCAATGTTCTAAGATAAAAAGCGGCACCATTACTCGATCGTGTACTCCCCGAAATTCAGGCCCAAAAATTCGTTTAAAAAAATTACAAAATCGGCTTAAAAACCGCAACCCCGATGCGGTATTATTATTACGTACTGATTTCGGATGGTAGGTGCGGTGAGGCGGTTTACTTTCTGGATAGGTGCTACAAGGAGGGAGACGCCCAAGCTGATGCCGGATGGTAGCCCATAAAGTTACTTTCCTGCTAGGTGGTTGGGGCGTTGATAGTTTTTGAAGGGCCGTCGGAAGACGGCCCTTCCTTTTTGGTAAGTCAGCCAGTCGTAGATTCTGACCGAGGTTGTAAAACAAAACCTCGTAGTTTTTTTCCGTCGGCGGCAGTCTGTAAGCATTTCTTACATACTGCGTCTTCATGCAATTCGCCGTCGGAAAAGATGTTTTTGATGTGCATCGTCACTTCAACTTCACGTTCGGTTTCGATGAAAGGTGTGAGGATTTGTGTTTTTTGAATCAATTAACTCCGGTTTAACGCCAAACAGGAGATAATTGATTTACGGTCCTCGACTAGCCCTTGAACCGTAACACCGCGCCGTTCGGCATCGCTGACCGATTCCGCGAATCCAATCCCGTTCCAGATCATCAATATAGGACTTTCCCTTGCAGAACGGCCTTTGCTACCCACTCGTTGAACAAGAGGGATGCGTAATAAATAATCTCTGTTTTTTTCACGCAGCAAGGGGCTTGACGGTCAACGCTCATATATGGTACCGTATTTATGCAGTCAAGCGCAGGGTTTGTAGAGGCCGTTGGTAACAGCGGCAGCCTGTATGGGTGGGACACTCGAACCTGGGGGCTGCATTGATTCATTTTCGATCTCATTCGGCGAACACTGCGAGTTGCGGGTTCGCCGTTTCGAGTTTCCGGAGTTCTTCCGGCCAGAATTTCAGGCCGTACCCGATAGCTGTCTGCTTGTGCCGGTAGTACGTGGGTAGCAGGAGCGTGGCGTATTTTTCTTCCGCTTCGCCGAATCGATTTGGTTGGACAGCGTAGAAGAGGCTGGAGGCCACAGCGTCGGCTGCCTGCAAGCCGGCAAGCTTATCGTGGTTAACTGCTGATACACGCTGCGGATCGATGGCACTCCAATCAATCCTGACATTCATAGGGTCGCTTTGGTCTTTGAGCAGGAGCAGGTAATCGCGCAGATCCTCATAGGACATAATGCTCCGGTTTGAGAAGATCACTTCGGCATGGGCACCGCCTTTCTCCGGGTCGGCACGGTCGCGACACAGCCACGATATGCGCTCCAGCAACAGACGGGTGGCATACCGGTAGAGCAGAAATTTCTCGGCTTGAAACTTTTCGGGTTCACGGATACTCGGCTTGTGAATAATGACACTAATCGTACGCAAGGGTACGGCGGCCAGTTTGCGAATGTAGGGCACGCGCTGCTCGTGTTTCAAAATCACCTTTGTCAGTTGACGCGTTCAGTTCGGGAATATCAGGCGTCGCGGTCTTGACGGAGGAAGATTGTAATTGAGTCTGAGGAAATGGTGAAAATATCTAGCAGGATCTGGATTGATTTACAGAGATGGTTAGCTGAGAGGTTGGTCTCGGCATAAATCCCATTGGGCAGCGCAAGGGGCTTGCGCAAGTCGGATGGGTTGGTACTGAAATGGGGATTCTCCCGGCGGGTAATCGTGGCGGGGTTGTTTGGAAGAGCCTTGAAAAGATTAGTATCTTGCTTGGCAAATTGCCGCAAGACAAGCTCGTAAACACGTGTCCAGGTGGTGATGTCCTGATACCCCTTGCCGTCGAGTATGAAACCGCAGGGCCGTTTATAGGTGAACTCCTCGGTAACGGAATGAGGTTCATTGCGGTTCAGGTCTTTGATGATGCGCGTGTTCTCGGAGTCTGTCTTACCAACTTCCGTATCCGGGGAAGCCTCGCCTTCGGTCTGCACCTGAGTATATTCCTGTACCAGCCGGGAGATTTCCTCCGACAGCTTGCCAAAGGCATCAAGCTGGGTGTTGAGCTTCTCCTTAAAGGCCATGCCCTCTTTCATCGCCTTGGTGTCGTTGTGATTGATGTTGAGCCAGACATCATCAGAGAACGCTAATAGATTCTCCCGGATATTGTCGAAGTCGCGAAGGATATTTCGGATTGGTTGTGTCATGATTTCTACCTTTCAATAAATAACTTAAGTTAAGAATCTGAATCCGTTTTTCTTTAAGTGCCCCAAGAAAGTGTGACCTGTTCCACTCAATTCGCTTTCTGTCCATGTTTTACACCAGTCGATCCTTTAGCATCTCCACGTCGATTAATGCGGATCTGATTTCTTCGGTGTACGTGTTTCGATGGTCGTCATGCGTCAACGGATTCAGGATATGCCGTCGATCAATGTCCAACTTGGTGATTTTGACTTTATCGATGCGCACGGCTATTTTCCTTTGCGGTGCCGGGTGCCGTATTTGGCGGGGGACTCATTTATGCTGAAGCCTATTTTCCGAGAAGGTGGAGGCGGCGGGGCGGGATGCTCCGGCGGGTCGATCAGGTCGAGAATGCGCTGCATGACCTCGACGATGGCGGCATCGTGCGAGTCGAGCCGGGATTTGACCTCGCGTTCGAGTGTGGCCAGTTTGCGGGCCAGCTCGCTGGTATCGGAGAGCGCGGCCCGCATTTTCGTGAAGGCGCGCACCACAAAGACGCTCATCTCCACTGCTCGTTTGCTGTTGAGCACATTGGCAGCCATGAGCGCGCCGTGCTCGGTAAAGACGCGGGGGACTTTCCGACGCCCACCATGCAAACTTGAAGTCGCAAATTGCGACTTCAAGTTTGCATCCTCCTGCGGTGTAAGCACAAAAGCAAAGTCGGACGGGAATCGTTCCGCGTTCCGGCGCACCTGTTCGTTCAAACGCTTGGTTTCCACACCGTAGATTTCCGCCAAATCGCTGTCCAGAATCACTCGCTCCCCCCGGATGGTCAAAATCCGGTCTTGCAGCTCAGGGACGACGGCTGCTTTACGTTCTATCTGTCTTTCGTTGAGCGTGCTCACACCTTTCCCTCCACGATGGCGATGTCCTCTGGTGTCAGACCGTAAAGGGCGGAAACGAGGCGGTCAGTCTCGGCTTCGAGGGCGGAGATGTCGGCGGCGGGGTTGGCGCGTTTGGTGGTGAGGATCTGGTCGACGAGGGCGATGACGGGCTGTTGCTGCTCGGGCGATACGTCGGGGATCGGAAGCTTTTTCCAGTCGTCCGGGTAGAGCTGTATGTTATTACGCCGGTTCGTCCGCAGAAAGTCGTGCGCACTGGACGAGTTCGTCACACCAAGCAGGTATTTCACTGCGAAACGGCGACTGATCGCCTCCAACCCCTCGCGCTGCGGCAGGTCTGGACGGCGCGGCTTTTCATCAGCATAACGCGCGGCTTTCTTGAGCGAATTATTGCGGACACCAGAAAGTGAATGCCACGAAAGACAAACAAAAACTCCGTGATTACATAAAAACTGATCCTTATCGTAAGCCACCCTAATATCACCAACCATTGGTAGCATTAATTTTTCTGTATGCGTATAAAGCTCAGGAAACGTTTGTCGCCTAAACATAGAAGGTGCCCTAGGTGTCCCCCATTCGAGGTAGGAATGCGTAGGAAAAATCCAGCGGGACAAATCTTTTCCTTCGACGAAAGCTTTAGGGTGTAAGTCATCTTTTGTGTCTCTTATCAGATCGGAAGTAAGAAACGCGCCTTTCGCCACTTTCTCATTTGCGTGGATAACCATTCCAACGCTGACATAGCAGATTGCATCCAGCGTGAGAGTGGCGCAGGAGAATGCGGTGGAAACCCGATCCTCAGGAAAGAAAGCACGGCAAGTTAGGCTCGGCTGTTTGTCACTGGGGAGGAGCGTGACGTTACCGAAGGTCTCTTTGTGCAGGCGGCGTTCGGGAATGTTGTCCCGTCCGTCGGCCTTCTGAATGAAGGGAATGACGTTATGGACGGCGGCATCGAATATTTTGAGATCGCCGCAGAAGTCGAGGCGCAGCATGCGGCTGTTCGCCAAGAGCCAGTTCTGGCATTTCTGGGCGTACTTGGCGTGGCAGAAGGCGTCGGAGACAATCAGGGCGCTGACGCCGTCGGGCTTGAGGAGTTTGTACGAGCGTTCGATGAAAGGGACGAAGAGATCCCATTTTTCCCAAAGCGTTTCGTAATCGCCGCTGGCGAGAATGGCATGCCGCTGGAGCTGGTTCCATTCGCTCTGCTCGTCGGCACGCACGTAGGGTGGATTGCCTATGACAATGTCGAAGCCGTCTTTGATCTCAGGAAAGAAATAACGGGGATCAAAGAAGCCGACATGTTCGTTGCGGAAAGCAAAGATGTTGCGGTAGCTCTCCCATAGCGCGGCCCGTCGCTTATCGGCTTCGATAAGTTTAATCTTAGTGTTCTTGTGGGAGGCAAGGATACGGCGGCGGTGGATGTCGATCTGGCCTTCGATCAGCGTCTCGATCTTTTCCTGAAGACGCTTTTTTTCGGCGGGATCTCGCACGAAGAAGTAATCCTCGGCGAGCGAGGCAAAGGCAGAGAAGAAGGGATCTTCGAGTTTGAGCTGATCATCGTCGCGTTCGGCCTCGCTCGGCGGCTTGATAAGTGTATTTGCTGCGACGAACTTGAAGTCGAGGTTGGGGAGCGAAGGAACACCAAAGTTGTCGGCGGCGGGATCGACATCGAAGTCCACGAGCAGGGAAACGAAGCAGCGCAGTTTGGCGATCTGCACGGCAAAGGGCTGGATGTCGATGCCGTAGATCGAGCGCTGGACGAGACCGAGCTTCCAGGTGAAGTCGGCGCTGGCGGAATCAAGCCAGCGGCGGGTCTGCTCCTTCATGGCGGCGGGGGTGTCGGCAAGAATGCGCTGTTTCCAATGGTCGTGATCGTGATCGAGCTTGTCCAGGACGTAGACAAGTTTCTGGAGCATGCCCATGGGGAAAGCTCCGGAGCCGCAGGCTGGATCAAGGATGGCGGCATCGTAGATGGCATCGACAAGGACGCTTTTTTCGGTGGGGGTAAAAGCGTGTTCGCGCTCGGTGTAGGAGAAGAGAATATCGAGACCCTCGCTGGCGTCGGCGGGAGAGACCGAGGGGAGCTTGCGGCACAGGGCGGTGTGAAGGTGGGCTTTGAGTGACTCGTTGACCATGTAATCGACAATGGCGCGCGGGGTATAGAATGAACCGGTCTGTTTGCGGGCGGTTTTTGCGGTCTCCGGGTTGTACTCGGCGAGGAGGTTCTCGAAAATGCGTCCGAGCAGTTCGGGATCAAGGGCAATTTCCTCTTCGACAGGGGTGTTCTCGGTCACCGTGAATTTGAAAGCGTCGAGGATGGTGAAGAGACCGTCAATCTTGACGGCGGTGTCGGTGGGGTTGCCGGTGGCGGCACTGATGTCCACCGGGACATCCTTACCGAAAAAGAGGAGATTGGGGACAATCGGCTGCTTGGCGGCAATATCGGAAAACCCGTCGATACGGACCTCTACCTTGGTCTTCTTATCCCGATAGTCGAGGCAGGCGAAGAGACCTCCGTTCAGGAACGGGATGTTTTCAAAGAGGCGGGGAATGTCGCCAGGTTCCTTGAAAGCGGTTTCGTGACGGAAAAGGGAGTGGTCCATGTAGTGTTTGTTCACGCCTTTATAGCGATGGCCGTTGCGAAACTCGCGCTGTTCGAGAGGAACAGAGAGGGTCGGAAAGAAGAGATTCTGGAGTATAGCGGTGTAGTAGGTGCCGTCCGAGCGGGAGAGCGTGTCAAAATCCTCGAGAACGCTGCAAGCCGTGGCGGCGGAAAAAAGACTGGCGGGGACAAGCTGTTTCTCGCGGGCGAACCAGAGGAAGATGACGCGGGTGAGCAGGCGGATGGCGGCAATGCGATTGCGCTGGTCGGGGTCGTTAATGCCGCCGTGGGGGAAAGAAATCTCCTTAACAGCCCAGAAAAACCACTTCTGGATTCGCTTGTAGAAAAGATCATTCAGCAACTGGAGGTTGAATATTTTTTCAAGAGCGGCATGGAGTGTGTCAAAATTGGAGATGGTGTCGTATCCGGCCAGTTCGGGAATGGAGAATGAAGCGAGAATATCGCAGTGGCCGCGGTGGGGATTGGTCTGGCTGATACCATGAATGAGCGTTACTTTGCCGAGAACGTCTTTGGCTGCGTCAAGCTTGTTGCGGCGACGATTGATGACGGCAATGGACAGGGTGGAGCCATACGTGAAGAAGACCATCACCGGCATGGAGAAACGACGGTTGATCTGGCGGGTGATCTGAGCGAGTTTGGAGCGGGGATAGCTCTCTCCTTTCAGTGCGATATGAAAGAAAAGATAGGAGCGCATCAGACCTTGTTCAATCCTGATTTCACGGAAGAGCAGATTGTCACCGGTGAGATCATCATCGGTAAGCTGAAAAAGAATCTGGATGGACTGCCACTCTTCAACAAACGCCCTGTTCCGCGTACGGAGCTCATCCGATGGGTCAAATATCTCAATAAACTCGTCCACACCTGAAACAGAGAGTGTGCGTGAGCCCTGGTACCCAAGCGTAGCAAGCAATTGCCGAGCGGCCTCCGCAGGCGGTTTGCGCTGGAAGTCAAAAAGGGCTGCAGCTATATTTTCACGTAAGTCGGTGCGGTCGGTCATAGAGGAAGTTCTAAAGTTCGAGAGTTCTAAAGTTCGGAGTTATAAAGTCAGGTCTAATATTACACACTCTACTACACTCTTTCAAGGTGTATCCATTATTAGGTTACTTGTTTTTCAAGCCTTCTGGTTGTCCCTGATCACCAGCCAGGTGAGGAGTTTGAATCCGGCGGGGCGGTTTCCTTAAAGATTTATTTCAGACGTTTCATGTTACTTGCCGCGAGCAGAGTGCGCATCTGTGTGATAGCGATGGTGTTAAGCGTGGTGAGGCGCTCTGGCTGCGGCATCTCTTGGCGGATTAGAACAGCATTTAGGCTTTCGAGATTCGTAAGGACAACGAGTTGCTCCAAAGGCGCGTTATCTCGGATATTGCCCTCCGCGTCAGGATGGGTATCCCGCCATTGTTTCGCGGTCTGCCCGAAGAGGGCGATATTGAGCAAATCGGCCTCACTGGCATAAACGGCGAAGGACTGTGCATTGGTGACCGATGGAGGGATGAGCGTCTCCTTGATGGCATCAGTGTGGATACGGTAGTTGATTTTAGCGAGGGTGCGCTGAAGACTCCAATCGAGCTTGAGACGGTCGTTTTCATCAGCTTTAAGACGACGAAATTCTTTTACCAGATAAATCTTAAATTCTGGGCTGATCCACATTCCGAATTCAAAAGCGATGTCGGGATGGGCGAATGTGCCGCCGTAACGCCCTGCAGTTGCCTTGAGACCGATCGCATGGGTTTTTTCGACCCATTCCTTGACACTTATTTTATAGTTGTTCAGACCTGCCTGACTTTTAATTATGGCGAATTCGCCATAATTAAAACCAGGATTAAAGACCGACTCCCAGATTCCAAGGAACTCCACCGTATTGCGATTACGAAGCCAATCAGCAATGAAAAAGTCCCCATCCTTGGCTCGGAGCATATCGGTGAGAGAGATGTATTCCCCTTCCTGAAACGAAAGAACCGAAACGGGTATCCCTCTCACTTCGATGATGGCTGCTTTAGATTTGTTCATTTGTTGTCACTTTCGCTCTTGATCACCAGCCAGGTGAGGAGTTCGAATTCGGCGGGAGCGGCGGACTGGGTGGGGATGACGAAATCACGGGTGGTGGTGAGCCCCTGGGCGATGCGGCGGCGGTAGTTGCCCGCAATGTTCTTGAGTGCTTTTTCGAGCAGGGTATCGTAATGGGTCATGTCGCTGCCGTCTTTCGTCTGCTTGTCGAAGAGATCGCAGAGCTCCTTGTAGGCGGTAACCTTGCCGGTGCAGAGTTCACGATAAAGGGCGAGAATTTTGTGCGGCAAGCCAAAGGAGAAGCGGACGTTGCCGTTATCCTGGATGTAAACCAGGTAGCAGGGATGGAGCGGATTGATCTTCTCGGGCGCGGCGGTGTCCCCGCCTTCTGCCTCCTTCTGACGGAAGCAGAAGATCACGCCGGGGGCGGCTTCGGTGAAGAGGTCATGGCAGGAGGGCACCACGGCATAGAGTCCGAGGGGTGCCCCTTCCAGCAGTTCTTTGTTTTTCTCCAGGAATTTCAGGAGGTCGGCACGGAAATCTTCCAGCGTGAAATCGGAGATGGAGAAGGATTCATTCGCGTCTTCAAGGTCGATGACCTCATCGCGCAGCTTCTTGAGCTGACGGTCGCGGTAGCGGATCTCAGCATCGTCCACCATCTCCTCCATGGTCTTGTTGGCAAGGGGGTTGTCCTCCTGCGTGGCGGCGATGTCCACCAGCGCCATGCGCGTCTCGACGCGGTGCTTGAGCCGGATATATTTGTTCAGGTCGTCCGTGGGCCAGAAGTTGATGAGCTGGATGGATGGGTTGCGCGAGCCGATGCGGTCGATCCGCCCGAAGCGCTGGATGATGCGGACGGGATTCCAGTGGATGTCGTAGTTGATCAGGGTGTCGCAATCCTGAAGGTTCTGGCCTTCGGAGATGCAGTCCGTGGCGATGAGCAGGTCGATACCGCCCTCCTGCGGCAGAGTGTCCAACTTTTCGCGGTGCTTGGAGCGCGGAGAAAAGTGGATCAGGATGCGGTTGTAGTCGGACTGGCTTTCAAAGCCCTGCGGTTTGTAGGTGGTCCGGTTCTGCCTGGAGCCGCTGACCAACGCGCTGTTGACCTCATGGGTGTCCAGGGCCCAGGCGTGCAGGTGGTTGTAAAGGTATTCGGCGGTGTCGGCGAAAGCGGTGAAGACGATGACCTTGCGGTTGATGCGTCCGTCGCGATCCGTGGTCGGATAGGTGAATTTCTTTGCCAGAAGCTTTTTGAGTTCGGCGAGTTTGAGGTCGCGCTCGGCGGTGACATCCCGGGCCTGAAGATAGAGCTTATTCAACTGACGTTTGTCCTGATGCAGTGCTTCCAGGAACTCATCCACCTTCATGTGGGCGAATTGGAAGGTTTTTTTCTTGCCAGTGCTGAACTCGACAGCCTCTTCAAAGAGATCCTCCTGCTCTTCCTCGGCCCCCTGTTCATCCGCCGCCTCAAACACGGCACCTGCGACATCCTTAAATTTTGTGAGTGCCCTCTCCAGCGTGTCGATGCGGTCGATGGTGCGCTTCAGGGTATATTCGAACGAACGGATCGAACTCTCGAGTCGCTTGAGGAAGTTCGTCTTCATCATGCCGATCAGAAAATTTTCGCGGTCGGACTGCTTGAAGGAGCTCACGCCCCTGGACGTAGTGTCATAAATGGCCTTGAACTCCTCTTTGACAAACATAGTCGGCTTAAAGAGAAAGAGCTTATAGGTTTCAATGATCTCGCTGATTTCATCATACGGCAGGAATAGCCCCTGCGTATCAATCTCGGTAGAGATGGAGAGGGGCTTCTTTCGTTCGGGGAAGGCGCCAAGGCGGGCGACATCGTCGACGAAATAACGCAGGATATGTTTGCGGGCGCGGGCAATGGTCACTCCGTCCAGCAGACGGAAGAAATCCGAGCCGAGGCTGTCGACCAATTCAGAGGTCTTGCGCTCCTCCGGCGGCAGCTTCGCCCACTTGGTGAATTGCTTCTGCGCAGTCATGAGCAAAATCGCGTAGTCGGGGATGCCCAGCGAGACGGATGGATCGGCATAGGCCGTGCTCACTCCTTTGGTGAAGAGCGCGATCTGGTTGCGTAAATCACGGAGTGAATTATTCACCGGGGTTGCGGAGAGCAGCAGCACCTTGGTGCGGAAACCCGACTTGATGACGTCATCCATCAGCCGCTGGTAGCGGTTCTTTTTTTCCGGTGGATCATCCGCCCTGTATTCAGGGGAGCCGTTGCGGAAATTGTGCGACTCATCAATGACCACCAGACCGTAGTTGCCCCAGTTGATACCCTCGATGCGCTGGCCGCCGACAGTGTCGCCGGTTGTGCGGGAGAGGTCTGTATGGGAGGCGACATCAAAATCGAGCCCGTCCTTTTCAAAGATGTTCAGCTTGTTGTTGCCGCGATAAGCAAGCCAGTTGTCGCTCAGTTTTTTGGGAGTGAGCACAAGGACGCGTTCGTTCTGGAGCCGGAAATAGTGGATAACCGCGAGGGCGGTGAAGGTCTTACCGAGGCCCACACTGTCGGCCAGAATGCAGCCGTTGTAATCCTTGAGCTTGTTGATGATACCTTTCACACCATCCCTCTGGAAGTCAAAGAGGTTTTTCCAGATCTCCGATTGGTCGAAGGCCAACTGCGCAAGCGTATCCTCGATCCGCTGATTGCTGGCCATCTCCTTCTCGAAGATGTGATAGAGCGTCTTAAAATAGATGAACTCCGGGGTCTGATCCGTATAGAGCTTCGACAGGAAGTCCAGCACATCCGCTTTCACATTGTAGACCAGCCGATCATCGCTCCACAGTTCATTGAACCAGGCGAGCAAGTCATCACGGTCGCGCTGGTCGGTGATCATCATGTTCAGTTCGATGTTGTTCTGGGGCGAGGCGGCCATACCCAGCCCGCGGGTCGTGAAATTTGAGCTGCCGAACATGGCGCGACTGTCACGCTCCGGGCGTCCCACATGATAGAGCTTGCCGTGCAGCAAGGCGCGGTTGATGACTGACTTGATCTCGACCTTCTGGCGTATCCAATCCGCGCAGGCCTTGACAGACGCCTTCTGACGAAGCGCGTCCCTGATTTCCAGAGTGTTGTTAACCATAGAAAAGCGCTTGCTGGCAGTCTTCTCCGGATCGATCCGGCTGACATAGCTGGGGTCGCCAAAGAGGAAACGCATACCTTCAATCGCGTCAAGCTGCTCGCGCAGGGCGTCATACGCCTGGACCGTGAAGTAGGCGGATGCCACAGAGAGGGAAGCATTAGGTGTCACATTCGACTTGAGAAATTCAAAGGCTTTGCCCCGCTTGCAATTATCCCGAATATTGGAAAATTCAGAGATGGAAGCGGTGCTGGCATGAGGCTGTGTCTGTTTGCTGAACAAGATATCGGTGTCCGTTCCCATAAGATAGCCAAAAAAGATTAAAAACGCGGAGGATAAAAAGTAACTAAACTTTACCATTTGCCACACAGAGGAGCAAGCATCGAAAGTCAGGAATTCAGCGTGGAATTCGTTCTCCTGTTTCGCGGTATTTTTTCCCTTTATCCCAAGTAGCTCCCGACAGAATAGACGTAGGAACGCGCCAGTCGAGTTACCGACGGCATCGGTTGACGATGATGTGCGACCCAGCCTTCGCGCTACGCTTGCTACGGCGGGCAGGCTGACAGCGGATACGATTAAAACCCACGCTTTAAAAAAATCGTCAACCAGCATCGTCGCCGCTATCGTCAACCAGAGGCGCAGCCGGCCTAGATAAGGATTGTGATTAAGATTAGGATTCCATCCCTCCTAATCACAATCCTAATCGTAATCCTAATCAAACAGCGGTGATCTGGGATGGCCGAAAGAGATGAGGATTGGGATTAGGATTAAGATGAGGATGTTTCTCCCTCCTAATCACAATCTTAATCGTAATCCTAATCAAACATTGGTGATTTTTAGTTATATGCGGGTAGCAATATTTAACCATAAAAAATCAAGTTATAGACAAGCCCGCCGCGCAGCTGCGCCGCGAAAAAACGATGAGGTAACTTGGCGGTCAGCCGCATCGGAGTCGGGGTCGGTATCGGAATCGGGGTCGACCTCGTACGTTTTTCGATACCGATTCCGATAGCGACCCCGACCCCGAGTTACAGACACGAAACTGTGACAAAATGGCCGAGTTATAGGCAAGCCCGCCGCGCGGCGCGCCGCGAAAAAACGATGGGGTAACTCGACGGTCAAACGCATCGGAGTCGGGGTCGGGGTCGGTATCGGGGTCGACCTCGTACGCTTTTCGATACCGATACCGATACCGACCCCGACTCCGACCCCAAGTTACAGGCACGAAACTGTGACAAAATGGCCGAGTTATAGGCAAGCCGACCGCACGGCTGCGCCGCGAAAAAACACCGAGGTAACTAGACCAAAGAGATCAAGTTATAGGCAAGCCCGCCGCGCGGCTGCGCCGCGCGCCGCGAAAAAACGATGGGGTAACTCGACGGTCAGCTGCATCGGAGTCGGGGTCGGGGTCGGAATCGGGGTCGACCTCGTACGCTTTTCGATACCGATACCGACCCCGACCCCGACCCCGAGTTACAGGCACGAAACTGTGACAAAATGGCCGAGTTACAGGCAAGAGTGGGAGTGGCATCCTGCCCCTCGGCTATCTTGAGGGGCTAAATGCCACTCCCACGTTTGATAATGAGGGTCTGCAAGCCCTGGCCGGTCGCTTATATGCAACCATCACAAAATATGCAGTCGCACAAACGCGACTCCATCCCTAACTGCAAGGCAGTTGAAGTTCATATAATACATTGGATTACGATAGATAAGGGTATTGTTAGCAAAGGCGTTACCTTTGGCACGGTTCCTGATGTATATAAGACATGATACGGATACAGACGCTATGACGGCGCATGGCAAACGCCAGAGATCAGCCTTAAATTGATTTTATAGACGGACTCCTGACTACAGTGGTCAACCAGGAGTCAGCGATCATCGGCCACAAAATAGGAGGTGTAAGATGCCAAGAGGAGATGGAACAGGCCCGATGGGTGGTGGTACGGGAGCCGGTCGCGGCATGGGCGGCGGCGGAGGGCGCGGAATGGGTGGCGGACGAATGGGTGGACTAGGACTTGGCGCTAGCGGCAGCTGCGTTTGCCCAAAATGCGGCAAGAGCGTTCCCCATCAAACTGGCATGCCCTGTACGCAGGTTGCTTGCCCCGCATGTGGCACCCAGATGACCCGCGCGGTTGTATCGTGAGCGTGTATTGTGAGTGAGCGAAAACGGGATTACCGTTATCTGTTCGGACCAGTGCCTTCACGTCGGTTTGGACGTTCGTTGGGGATCGACTTGACCCCCTTCAAGACCTGTAGTGTGGATTGCATCTTTTGTCAACTGGGACGCACAACCCGCCTGACCTGTGACCAGGCGGAGTTTGTCCCTACTCAGGAGGTTTTACAAGAACTCACACATTGGTTTGCGGCTGGGAACAGTGCTGATTTTATGACCTTGTCGGGATCGGGCGAGCCCACGCTGAACAGCGGGTTTGGCGAAATCATCCTTTATCTACGTCAACAATCGGAGATTCCGGTTGCCCTGCTATCTAACGGCACACTCTTTTCGCGTCCAGCCGTCCGTGCTGCGGCACTACAGGCCAACGTCGTCAAGCTGTCGCTCAGCGGCGGGGATCAGGAGATGTTCCGGCAGATCAACCGCCCGCATCCTGATCTGCAACTGCAGGCGATGGTCGAAGGGTATCGAGCATTCCGGAAGGCGTTCAGCGGACGTTTGGTGCTGGAGGTCTTTCTTGTCAGAGGCATCAACGACACATCGGAAGCGGTGAAAAAAATTGCGTCCCTAGCCAACACGGTTGAAGCGGATGAAATTCATCTTAACACGGCTGTACGGCCACCCGCCGAGTCGTACGCCCTGCCGTTAACACGCGAGGAAATGGAGGCGTTGACACCCCTGTTTCGGCCAATCGCTACGGTCATTGCCGAATTTTCCGCAGATTGTTCGTCGGGTGTTGCTGCCAACGAATCAACAATTCTTGATATGCTGCGGCGGCGCCCCTGCACGGCAAAACAGGTCGCAGAGGTCTTCGACATGCATTTAAACGAAGTTTCAAAGTATATCGGCAAGCTCACACGAACAGGCCGCATCATCTCTCTTGCGCGTGACAGCGAGAGTGAAGCCTATTTCACGGCTTCTGATACATCTAGTTTTTCGGACTTCTCCGAAGTCCGAAAAACTGCTAAAAAGACATAAGTACCCATTAACATTAGACAGCCAGCGGCTTTGCCGTAGCGACTACAACAACCCCAAACCAAGGATAAAATATGAAACTACCCGAAATTGTAAAACAAGCGTGGGAACAGCGCGAAGGAGCAATCGTCCTGACAACGGTCGATGCCGAGGGCCAGCCCAACGCCATTTACGTAACCTGTGTCAGCCGTTATGATGACGAGCGTATTGTTGTTGCCGATAACTATTTCGATAAGACGCGAAAAAACATCCGTGCCGGCTCGCGAGGCGCGATCTTGTTCATCACCTCCGAAAAGAAAGCCTATCAGCTCAAGGGTCTGATCGAGTACCATGAGAGCGGACCAGTTTTCGATGATATGAAAAGCTGGAACCCTAAGCAGCATCCCGGCCATGCCGCTGCGGCTCTGTTGGTGCGCGAGGTCTACTCTGGGGCTGAAAAGCTAAAGGGTTGACATCTATCGGCCTGATTACCTGCCGATGAAAATTTAACGAAAAACGATTAAAAGGAATAAGCGAATGAAACAAGCGGATGTAATTGTGATCGGTGGAAGCGCGGCAGGCATGACGGCCGCCATAACAGCTCGGAGGCACTATGCCGGGCGGAGTGTGCTGGTGATCCGGCGCGAGCAGCAAGTCTCCATTCCATGCGGCATTCCGTATGCTTTTGGTATTGTCGGATCACCCGAGAAAAACCTCATGCCAGTTGATGAGGTCTTAGCCAAGAACAACATTGATTCGGTCATAGGCGAGGTTATTTCGCTGGATCGGGAAAAACAAACCGTACGCACTGCTGATGGCAGAGAGTTTGGTTATCAGCGCCTCGTACTGGCCACGGGGTCGGAGCCGATGGTGCCACCGATTCCAGGGGGTGACAAGGAAAATATATTTGCCATTCGCAAGGATGTGGGATACCTGAACCAGCTTATCGAAGTCATGGACAAGAGTCGGAATCTCTGCATTGTCGGCTGTGGCTTCATTGGTGTCGAAATTGCAGAAGAGTGCAGACGCAGGCGTCCAAAGCTGAACATTAGCATTGTGGAAATGCTGACGCATTGTCTGCAATTGGTTTATGACAACGATTTCTGTGTGAAAGCCGAAGAGACGCTGAAAGCTCAAGGCGTTGATTTGTTACTTGATGCGAAAGTGGCCGCTTTCGAAGGCGGCAACGCGGTCGAACGCGTGCGGCTGGCTGATGGCAGTGCGCTGGATGCCGATATCGTAATTTTGGGAATCGGCGCGGTGTCGAATATTTCATTGGCCCAAGATGCTGATCTCGAACTCGGGCCCAAACACGGTATACAGGTGAATCGCTATATGCAAACCAGCGACCCGCTCATCTACGCCTGCGGTGATTGCACGGACAAGGTTTCCTTTTTCGACGGGAAGCCGTCTGAATTCAAACTCGCCTCAATCGCCACAATGGAGGCACGAATCGCCGGCGCCAATCTATTTTCGACAAACCGTGTCAACCTTGGCGTCATTGGTGTGTATGCCACAGTGCTGGGCGACTGCGCTTTCGCCGCTGCCGGACTGACATCCACGGAGGCTCAAGAAAAGGGTTATGATATCGTCACAGGGGAAGCAGAGTCCTCTAATCGACATCCAGCCTGCATGCCAGGTGCTGCGCCACTTAAGGTCAGGTTGATCTTTGAAACTGGCAGCCAGGTGCTTCTTGGCGGTCAAGTCAGCGGTGCCAAAAGCGGTGGCGAGTTGATCAATACAATCAGTGCCTGTATCCACCAGCGTATGACGGCTGACGATATCGCTACCTTCCAGACCGGTACGCATCCGGCACTGACCGCCTCGCCCATCGCCTACCAACTCGTCAACGCCGCCGAAATCGCCATCGGCAAGATGCGTCAACGCACACGTGGGTGAGCTTAAACCCTTGCGAACATGCACGTTATTAAATCAACCAAATATGCCTATTGCACAAATTAAATCACAGTGTAAAAAGTAATACAAAGGCGGAACTTACAATATGAAACAAGCAGACCGACTTAAAATACGGCCATGGTCTTTTGCGAGCATTGCAGGCCTTGGCACTTTGGCGTTGTATGGAGCATGTGCGCATCTGAACGCAAAAACGGCGGTCCGATTAGAGAGACCGGATTATGTAAAATTCAACAAGGCGGCTGCCATTCGGTTCAACCTGACCGCTAAAAAACGCCAGCTCGTGTATACGCGTTTGGCAGAGTATCTGGTTGACCATTTTAACCTGGCCGAGCGACCGGGTATCGGCATTGATATTGGCGGTGGGCCGGGCGACCTAGTGATCGAATTGGCGGCCCGCACAAAACAATTCTACTGGATCAACACAGACATCAACGCCTGGTACGCACAGCCTTTCGCAGAGAACACCCTGAAGCGCGAACTCAATCACCGGACGGGTTTCGTCTTTGCAGATGTCTGCGCACTACCCTTCAAGGATCAATATGCGGATGTTGTATTCTCGCGGGGTGCATACCAGTTCTGGGGTGATTTGGAGGCGGGAGTGATTAATATCCACCGGATTCTGAAACACGGCGGCTGGGCGTTCATTGGACGCGGTTTTCCCCCCAGCATGCCTGAGGGCGAGATCAGAGATCTACGGGACAAACGATTGATTGGCGGACCGCCATACGATCCGGACAAGGATGCAGAAACCTTTCGATCCATCATGAAGAATTTGAAAGTGAAGGAATACGAAGTTATCCGGCACAAATCACAGGATCCAACGGTAAATTATGGAGTATGGTTGTGTTTCCGACGCGGCTGAAAGCAGCACTGGCAGGCTGTCGGACTTAAAAGTCCGGCAGCCTGCTTAGACAGCGGCGAAGCCGCTGACATACTAAAAAATGCTCAAACCTGCTGATAAGTCAGCAAAAGCAACCCTGTGTGTGAGTTAGGTTTCTGTATGCCATTGTAGCTTTATGATAACGCTCCTTCCAACCGGGCCGATATGCCCTTTTTTAAGCATTGATAATGTTAGATATTAATCGTGCTTTTCGTACTACTATCATTCATATTCTTGTTTTTTTTGTACGTTTATTATCTCTCACAGAGGCACAGAGAACACAGAGAGTAGCTGAACTTTTCGCAGCACTGAGAGAATATTTTAAGGTG
>JBAYXX010000008.1:0-64701 GCA_041673345.1 Kiritimatiellia bacterium | reverse complement strand
AGCAACCCTACCCGTGAGTTAGATTTCTGTGTACGATTGTGGTTTTATGATAACGAGGCGTCCAAACGGGCCGATATGCCCTTTTTTAAGCATTGATGATGTTAAAAAGCCGTTTACAGTTATATGAAAGAGTGACAAGATCCCATTCAGTGCATACTGACTCAATGCCTCTCGTTAGAAACCTGCGGAAACCCATCACTTCTTTTATTATTCCGAAAACCGGTTCAACTGTCTGCTTTCGAAGTTTGTAAAGAGTTCGTCCCTCGCTTGTTTTTAACCGCTTGCTCATGCTCTCTTTCGGGGTATCCTCGCCTCCGCTTTCCTCGGGTTCTGAATACTGCAGGGCCTCTTCAAGGTCCTGTACACTTTTGTGGTGCGATACCCGGCCTACCGCAGCGTACACGGTCGGACCATTTTCAGCCTCTGTTTTTTTGCGGGAACCTCAGTCGGCTCTTTCCCTGGACGCTTCTTTTCCTGATCCAGCAGGTGGCGTTCCTTTATTATCTCCCTGGCTTTCCGCAGCTTTGCTATCCGGTCTTCCCTCCTTGTTATCTCCGCCGGAATATCCAGCCCAGTTGACTTTTCACTTTACTCCGCCGCATCGGCTTTTGCGTTCAGCTCATCCACTTCCCGTCTCAGCACGTCAAGCATCTCACCGGCTTTAGCATAGCTCACCGCAGAGTGCTTACTCGCGTTGGCATTGATTTTAGTGCCGTCCACGCTAACTGTGCCTACCTTTTTAAGGTTCTGCTGAAGAGACGCCATTTCTAGCACACTCAAAATCGCCTTCTAAGTGCCAAAAACAGGCCCTTTTTACAGCTAACAACTTGATACGCAACAATATACAGACGCGAAGCGTCAAAATGCCTTACTACGAGGATAACGGGAGAGCCGTATAGTGGAAATCTCTATCTACGGTTCGATGAGGGCCCCGGGATTAGACTCCCGTGTGCAACTCTACTGTCTCTGTGGTAAAGTTCTAAATGTTTAATACTACAAAGCGCAAAGAGCCGCGCCAGTGCTCAGCCCGATCAGGTTGCCCCCATTTTTTACCACTACATTTTTTACCTAAAAAACACCGCTGCAACAGATTTTTTTACCCCTCAATTTTTCCACCCCTTTATTTTGTTACCGCGAAAATCCCGAAAATCACGACAGGGGTGCGCAGCTGATTTCTTTGTCCAATGTGTTGTCGCATTTCATATTACAATTTGGCGGTACAGGGTTTTTGTTTTTGTTATGTTGTTATTGCGTTTTACGGGGGAGAGTGATAATATAAATTAAAGTTTTTTGTAAATAGATTTAACTGTAATCGATTCTTGGGGTAATAATCTTATGTGCGGTTTATTTATTTTTTTAACAGCTGTTTTTTTGTATATTAATGTTCACGCGACCAAGGCTGATTCATGGCAGGTCGGTGGTCCTGGGGGAGTCTATTTTCTGGTAGAACCTGGCCAATTCAAGGTTGAGCTGGACATTCAACTGCTGAAACCCGAAGCCTTGGTGCGTGCGATACTGGTTGCTCCTGACAGGGCGGTTTTGCATGACCAATATATTTCATCTAAAGATAAAAGCCTCTCTGTTTCCGACCGGGCAAATACATATCGTCTATCTTTTGATGTGGATGTTCTGCGCCGGGGAGTATATGTACTGAACCTTACGGAGATCCCTGATCGCTATGGTCATGGCGTTAGCTGGTCGATAAAAACTAATAGTGGTAAATATCTCATTGAAACCTCACGTGGTCATAAAGATTCGGCCCACGAAGAGCCTTTATGGCTGCGCAATGGTGATGTTCAAGGTGATGTGTGTTTTCTGCCACGCAAGGGCAAGTTTACGATTGAAGTGTCGGAGCTTATAAAGAGCGTCACAAATGTGACCCTGTTTGATGGCGCGGGCAATTTAATCTCTGAGCTGCCTGTGAAAGATGGGGTTGCAAAGGGCCGGTTTGAGGCAAAGGAGATCAATCCCGATCAACCATGGCGATTGCATTTCACCTCTTTTTATGGAACCCTGCATATTGATGGAGTCACGCGTTGGAAATCAGGTGAAACATTTAATAATTTTTCGATATGGACACCTGATCTGAGCTCTTGGTTCCCTTTACATCCCAATCGGTGGCTGTTGGCACCGTACTCACACAAGCAATATGTAAAGTCGGAGACGCAAGGCACAGCCACATTTGAGATGCACAATAATGCCAGTGTAAAACGTGAGTTTAACGTGGAGATTCTCGATCCATCCAAGGCACTTAAAGCTACTGTGGAACCTGGGGGCACAATTGCTATACCTGCAAAATCGGCAGTTAAGTTAACCCTCTCATATACAGTGCCAAAGGCGGGGGAGTTGTGGGCGCTTGCGCTTCAGGCCACACCTGTGGCGACACCGGAGTTTTCAAACTACAGCACCCTGCATCTGATCAAAGGATCAGCTCCGGCTGAGAGAGCGCTCGATATGCCGATAGTCTTGAAACCCTACCGTCACGAGAATTTCCAGTTCGGGTATGATCCGGATTATCCGCTTGAGCAGGAGGTGTATTTTGACATCAATAACAAGCCGGCAGAATTGCTGCAAACAAAGATTGCAGCATTTAACGGTGCGAAGTGGATCGAGACTTCATCCATTAACGGCACCTCAATCTCACTGCGCCGTAAGTCAAAAATTGCATTTGATAGCCACAATAATATGTATGCGCTGGCACAAGTGGGCGGTAAAGATTCACTGGTTTGCTCCCGTGATGGAGGAAAAACATTTACAGCTTATCACCTTACAACGAGAGGTGCCTATGATATAGAGCAGTTCTCTGGTCACAATCAACCGGCTGGGCCACCACCCTTAGTTGTGTTCACGGGGAATAGCAGCAAACCAAAATCAAGTAATCCAAGACTAATGTGGCGCAGCGAGAATTATCTCGATTTGTTTGTGCCGGAGATAAACAGTAAGGGCATCATAGAGATGGGTGAAGCCATTCGGATCACCGATACCGGCATTGGCTTGTCGGCGCACTCCGGTATACCCTCAACTGTGGTTTCGCATGGCGAGAATATATATGTGGTCTGGGGCGAAGCCACCGATCCTGAAGACAAAACTATCCCGGGCTTGCCCGCATACGTCGCTTGCTATAACCGTAAAACAAAAAAGCTCAGCGACAAAGTTTTAATAGGCTATGGACCGCCCGCCAACGACATTCACAACTCGCCCAGTGTCACCATTGATAGCAAAGGTACTCTTCATGTTATTGTAGGCACCCATGGCAACACCTTTAAGTATGCTTGTTCTGTGAAGCCCGACGATATCTCCGCCGGATTTACCAAGGTGATTGAAGCTGGCGACAAATTACGCCAAACCTATGTGGGCCTTGTGTGTGATCCTGATGATACTCTGCATCTTGTCTTTCGTATCTGGCAGCAAAACGCTAATTACTTTCCCGCATCCCGACATGCAGAGTTGGCTCTGATGAGTAAGCGTCCCGGTGAAGAGTGGTCGCAGCCGAAATCTCTGGTTGTTGCGCCCTTCAGCTCATACGGCGTCTATTACCACCGCCTTACGATTGATCGAAAAGGCAATCTCTTCATCTCTTACGACGCGTGGGCCACCTCCTGGTTCTATCGTAACGATGTTCGCAGGCGGCAGCGTGTAATGATCACCTCTCCTGATGCAGGTAAAAGCTGGAAGCTTGTTACTGATGAACTATCGAAATAAAGCCGTTGATAACCTCCTGGGTTTTGTGTATAAGTGTGCCATGCGCCGTGTTTTGTAATGAGAGCGGAGAGCTTTCGCATATCACATCGGCTCAGTTTGGTTGCTTGTCTGTGCGCGGCACGCAGCCAGGCGGTTGGAAGTTGCTTTAGATCCGAGAGTTATTATGCGAACTTATATATCCAAAATATTAATCTTCCTGTTATTGGTGTCTATCTCACTGAAGCCGTGTAGCTCTGCGGCTATTGATGTGCTTCCAGACCCTGTGCCCGAAACTGTCCCTGCGGTAACGCCCCAGAGCAAAGCCCCCTCTCTGGAAAAAATTATTCCCCTGGCAACCCAGTTGGCCGGACAGCAGGTAGCTCTGGAAAGCCAGATCAAGGGACTTCCGGATATTCCAACAATAGAAAAACAGTATGCCGAGATAGATTCAAATCTCAGTGAGCCCACCCAGCGTCTGGAAATTATCAGAGCCGCAAACAGATACTCGGGCGTGCAGGTGGAAGGGCTGCTTGAGGCTATCAGACAACAGAGTCTTTTGTTTGAAGATGTCAACAAGGGCAATGCCGCAGCCATCCGAGAGCTGGAGAGATGGAGAGGGGAGTGGCTGGAGCAGAAGAACAACTGGTCGCAGTGGAGAAAGTTATTTATCACAGAGGATGCTCCCATTCCGCTAACCGCGGCCTTTGATCAGGCCGGTGAGACGATTGAAGCAGTTCTAAACCTCATCCGTCCCAGGCTGAATGCCATGCTGACCGCCCAGCAGAACGCCGCAGCCGTCAAACGCAGGATTCTGGCTTTAAGTACAGCCGCCGGTAATATGATCAGCACCGAGCGGCGCGACGTTTTTCTGACCACATCCCCTCCTATCCTATCTGAGAAATATTACTTACAATTTAGCGACCGGTCGATGTGGCACGGGATAGTCACAGAGTGGAGTTCCATCTATCAGCAGGAAAATCGGTTAATGCGCCAGCAGGGGTGGATAATCATGATTGATATTTCTGTCTGCCTGTTTTTCATGATGGTCTTTTATCAGAAGCGGAAAATTTTAATCGAATCGAAACGCTGGTCTTTTCTCGCCAAAAGACCCTTGGCCTCGGGGTGGTTTTTTGGAACCCTCACATCGTTGTTGATCTATAACTATATGCCCGCTCCCGCTATTTGGGCGTTAGTCAATATCATAACCGGTGGAATCAGCTTTGCCAGGATCTGCAACATACAGCAGAAAAGCGCCTGGATAAACCAACTGCTGAATGGGTTGATCACTATTCTGATTATCACCAAAGTCATGAAATTTCTTAACATTTCTCTCCCGATATTCCGGCTCTTCACCTTTTTGGCAGCCTTGACAGGATTTCTCTTCTGCCTGAGACAGGCCATCCTTAACGCACGAAAAGCCCGCCGTAATATCTATGCCGCACTGTTTTATGCAGGTGCGTTTGCTTTTTTTGTTATCCTGATTGTAGAGATGTGGGGCGGCAAAAACGCAACCTCGCATGTTTTTGTCGCATCGGTTGATTCTGTTATCATCGTTTTAATCTTTCGGCTGTTCATCAATATTATTAATGGCGGGATGGAATGGGCATTTCAAAACTCTGCTCTGAAATGGAAGGGGGCTTTTAGTAAATCGGAGACACATTCTTTTGTGCGCACCTTCTCACACCTGATTGAATTTCTCGTCTGGGGGATACTCGTTCTCCCTTCGGTATTGATTATCTGGGGCGTTTACCCCAACCTCAAGGATGCAACCAGCCATCTGCTGCAAGCCGGTGTGACGTTCGGATCTCGCCGCATCACAATCGGTCTCGTCATGATCTCGGCCGGTATTATTTACGGTTCAGTTTTGACATCCTGGGTACTGAGAAAAATGCTGATGACTGATGTGCTGCTCAAGCGTAAGATGGAAAGAGGGGTTCGTCATTCAATTGCCCAGCTACTGCATTATGCCATCATTTGTATTGGCGTGTTAATCGCACTCTCCGCCTTGGGATTCGAACTTTCAAAGCTGACCCTCATGCTGGGTGCTCTGGGAATCGGTATTGGTTTTGGTTTGCAAGGAGTTGTCAATAATTTCGTATGCGGATTAATATTGCTCTTTGAACGTCCGGTACGAGTAGGGGATACCGTGGAAATCAGTGGAACATGGGCCGAAATCAAAACAATCGGTTTGCGGGCAACCACAGTTCATACTTCATATAAGGCGGATGTCATCATTCCTAATGCCGAGCTGATCAACACCCAGGTGACCAACTGGACTCTAAGCAACCGTCAGGTGCGGCTGAACATCACCGTGGGAGTGGCTTACGGCTCTGACATAGCTCTGGTTATGAAAACCCTGGCTGAGTGTGCGGCAGCCACCGATAATATCTGCCAGAGCCCTAAGCCGCAGGTTCTGTTTATGGAGTTTGGGCCGAGTTCACTCGGTTTTGAACTTAGGGTCTCAATTGTCGATGCAGACTACCGGCTGGAAGTCCGGAGTGCGCTTCATCAGATCATTGATCAGCGTTTCCGCGAAAACAACATTGTTATAGCATTCCCGCAGATGGATCTGCACCTCTGCTCCGGCTCAGATGCAATCGGGAACGACTGAAGTTCGGCTGCGCCTCTGGTTGACGATAACGGCGACGATGCTGGTGGACGATTTACAGCATGATCCCAATCGTCCACCAGCATCGTCAGCCGAAGCCGCCCTATGAGCGGCATATGTCGCTCACAGGGCGACTACTACATTAGAGTTAGACGATTTCGCAAACAAACAACTTTTTGGAAAGAACAATTAATTGTTTTTTCTAGTCGCTTAAGCGACCAGTTTTTTCTAAAGGAACCAAGATTATGTTTAAGATACGAAGAGTTGTCACTGAGCAGGATGTGGCTGAGGTCGCTGATTTGGCGCGTGAGATATGGAGTCAGCACTACCTGCCGATTATAGGTCAGGAACAGGTCGATTATATGCTGGGTAAACACCAGAGTGTGCCTGCCATAACAGGGCAGATAGCCGAGGGTTACGAATATTATCTGGCAGTGAATCAAGAAGTACCCGCCGGTTATCTGGCGCTTGTTCCTGATGTTGCGGCATCGACTCTGATGATAAGCAAGATCTACGTGAAGCGCGGTTTGCGCGGTCAGCGCATTGGGAGCAAGATGCTGGCCTTGGCGGAGAGGCTCTGTGCTGAGCGCGGGTTGACATCTCTCTGGCTGACGGTCAACAAGCACAACAGCAATTCGATTGCCTGGTATGAGCGCAGCGGGTTTGTGAATGCCGGCACTCTGGTGGCCGATATCGGCGGCGGATTTGTGATGGATGATTTTAAGATGACGAAAAGGTTATCGCACTTATGCTGACATATGAGAGCGTAAAAATATATAACAAATTTTCGGGGCCAACTGCATGGCAATTGACCCCGAAAGATTAATAATACGAAGTATTCAATGAACATCCGGCAATTGCCGGATTAATCTTCGTTCTTCTCCTGGTCGAGTTCAGCCATTGCTTCGCGGCGGCTGAGTTTGATGCGTCCACGGTCATCGACCGCAATGCACTTGACCCACATCTTGTCGCCAACTTTGCAGACTTCGTCAACCGATCCAATGCGGCGGTCAGCGAGCTCACTGATATGGCAGAGCCCGTCCTTACCTGGCATAATCTCAACAAAGCAACCGAAATCCTTGATTCCGGTTACAGTGCCTTGATAGAGCTTGCCCTCTTCCGCTTCGGCAGAGATCGATTCAATCTCATGTTTGGCGATCGCCAGTGCGGCGGCATCGGATGCGAACACGCTGACTGTGCCGTCCTCCTCAATATCAATCTGCGCCCCTGAGATCTCACAGATCCGGCGGATGTTGGAGCCGCCCGGGCCAATCAAAGCGCCGATTTTATCAACCGGAATATTGATGGTTGTGATGCGCGGCGCATGCTCTGACAGATCTTCGCGCGGGGCGGCGATGATCGTGGACATAAACTCCAGAATCTGCAAGCGCCCCTCTTTGGCGCGTGCCAGCGATGCTTCGACCACATCCCATGGCAGACCACGCAGTTTTAGGTCAACCTGGAAACCAGTGATCCCTTTGTGTGTTCCCGCCACCTTGAAGTCCATGTCACCGCAGTGATCCTCTGAGCCGAGGATGTCAGTTACGAGCAGTTTCTGGCTCTGGTCCGCATTGGTGAAGAGTCCCACCGAGACCCCGGCGACCGGCGCTTTGATCGGAATGCCCGCATCCATCATCGCCAGTGCGCCCGCACAGATTGAGGCCATCGAAGAGGAGCCATTGGAGCCCATGATGTCCGAGACAATACGGATGGAGTAGGGGTAGTCATCTGGCACAACCTTGGCCAGTGAGCGCTCCGCCAAGTTGCCGTGGCCGATCTCGCGACGGCTTGTGGACCCGAGACGTCCGCATTCGCCCACGCAGTACGGGGGGAAGTTGTAGTGCAGGATGAAGCTCTTGCTAGTGTCGCCACCTGTGACTGCGTCCATGGTCTGAGCATCTTTTTTGGTGCCCAGCGTGATGGTGCCCAGAGCGGATGTTTCGCCGCGGTCAAAGACCGCTGAGCCGTGTGCCCGTGGCAGGATGCCGATCTGGGCATGCAGCTCGCGGATTGTTTCACAATCCCGTCCGTCGATGCGTTTGCCATCGACCAGAATATTTTCGCGAACCAGATCAATTTCCATTGCGTCAAAGAAGGTGATGAAGTTCTCTGCTGTAATTTCTTCCGGCCATTTTTCCATAGATTTGGCTAGCAGATCCTCTTTAATGGCACTCACAGCGCTCTGACGCTCAAGTTTATCGGCAATCAGCAGCGCCTGCTTGAGAGCGGCTCCGCTCTGCTGGTAAAGGAACGCCATCTTCTCCTGATCAGGCTTCTCTTCCACGATTACTTTGTCAGCCTTGCCCAGTGCGCGGCGTAACTCGATCTGCGCGTCAACCAGTTTCACAACCTCGGTTTGGCCAGCTTTCATGGCGGCCAGGAAATCTTCTTCGCTGATCTCTTCGGCACTGCCCTCCATCATCAGGAAGCGCTCGCGGGTGCCGGCATAGATCAGATCCAGATCGCTCTGCTGGCGCTGCTCGTTGGTTGGGTTTATCACAAACTCGCCATCAACGCGTCCGACGCGCACACAGCCGATTGGACCCATGAAAGGCACCTCGGAGATGTGTAGTGCCGCAGAGGCGGTATTGACAGCCAAAACATCGGTGTCGTTGATGGTGTCGCAGGAGAGCACCATGCTATTGATCTGAACGTCATTGCGGTATCCGTCCGGGAAAAGCGGGCGGATAGGGCGGTCGATGTTGCGGGCGGTCAGGATCTCCTTTTCGGAGGGGCGCGCTTCGCGTTTGAAGTAGCCGCCCGGAAAACGCCCGGCCGCATAGAATTTCTCGCGATATTCAACTTGCATTGGGAAGAAGTCGATGCCTTCGCGCGGGGTGTCAGTGTTAGTGACAGCGCAGAACACCATGGAGTCGCCCAGACGGCACATCACAGCGCCTGCTGCCTGGCGGGCCAGGAGTCCGGTTTCAAATGTAATCTCATTTCCGCCGATTGTGGCGGATACAGAGGTAGTATCTTTCATGTTTTTCCTTTTTGACAGATCAAGGACCGGAAAGCGATATGTCAGAAAATTCTAAGAAAGATGTTCCATTTTAGGAATGGAAAAATAATTAAAGTAAATTGTGGCCATACAACATCCGTTGACATGGCCAATTTCACATGCTTGTTAACGGCGCAGCTTATGATCTGCAAGAGCTTTCTTGTAGAGTTCATTGTTCGTACGCTTGAGATAATCAAGAAGCTTGCGTCTGGTGTTGACCTTGCGGATCAAGCCATAACGGGAGCTGTGATCCTTTTTGTTGATTTTGAGGTGCTCGGTAAGCATCTCAATTTCACGTGTGAGAACAGCGATTTGAACTTCGCTGGAACCAGTGTCACGCTCGTGGCGCTCGAACTTTTCCCGAATGGGTTTTTTATCAATCTGACTCATAATATGCTTAGCGGTCCTTGTTCCGCGGTTTTATTTCTGTTAACTTTCCGGCGCACAATATATATACATCCCCGCTGCTTGTAAAGCGAAATCGGACCGGAAGGTCAGATTGACCCGCAACGGGGAGTGTATCCTTAGACACGCCGCAGGAAAAACAGCAATATAAACAATTACGCACAGGAAGTCAAGCGACAGCCGGATTAAAATTTTTAAGTTGTGAATTGGCGCATATTACCGGATAGCCTTAAAAATCAATGTTGTCCACCGCATAGCGGAGGACATACTTACGTATAACTAAAAATCACCAATATTTGATTAAGAGTATGATTATGATTAAGATTGTGATTAGGAGGAATGCGCATCCTAATCGTCATCCGCTATCGTCGCACATCATCGCCAACCTATGCCGTCGGTAACTCAGCTGGCGTGTCCTTTCAGGCTTGCGCAGCACTGTAGCCGCGGGCCGTGACCGCGGGGGGCTCGTTTATGGAGCGCCTTCTGAACGTGTACGGCTCGCATTGCGCTGCACTGTCGCTTTGCCGGCTTGCATTTCAAAGTGCAGCGCATGTGTAGTAGTCGCTCTATGAGCGACACCGAATGGCAAGGCTTGCAAGCCGGCTTGCATTTCAAAGTGCAGCGCATGTGTAGTAGTCGCTCTATGAGCGACACCGAACGACAGGCTTTGCGCATGTAATTTGCTCTCTTGGTCAAGTTACCCCATCGTTTTTCCGCAGCGCGCTGTGCGGCGGGCTTGCCTATAACTTGATCGCTTGGTCGTAGTTTCGTACCTATAACTCGGTGTCGGTATCGAAAAGGCTCCTGCGCAGTTATGATTTCTCTGTTGGCCCGAAGATTGGGAGAATGTGCCGTTCAAGCAGATTATACGTCACGTTTTTGCCCACGATATCCGCATGTTTCTCCAACGCATGAGTATATTCATCTCCCAGTTCAAAAGCCACTTTGTAGGCCACATGGATCAACTGGCGGAAGCTCGAATTGTACTCTGGACAATCCAGATCGTGGCGCAACACCTTCACATACTCTTCGCTGCTCCAGCTGTTTACCACGTCAGCGGACGGAAGCTGTTCCAGATCAATATCGATCACTGCGGCATAAGGCGCGGCTAGCTCGTCGTAGCGATTCAATGCTTCGGCGTATATTTTTTTGGCAACAGCCAGTCCGTCGCCTCCGGCTTCCGCAAGGCCAATCACCTCCTCCAGCCAAGTGGTTCCAGCAGTCTTTAAATGCAATCCGGTATTGAACTTTTTAAGGATGCGATTCATGATTGGGTAAATTGCGAACTTATCACTCCCGGAGTGGACGCTGAGCCGCAAGGACCCCTTCAACCCAAATTGTTTTGATGCAAACCGTAACGCGGCGATATCAAGCTCAAACTCCTTCCCGAATTGCGCGATATCCCCCACATAGTTGACTCCTTTATTGAATCGCCCGCTGAATTTCGGTGCAATGGTATCAATTGGAATCGACTCGCGTGCGATCATAGCCAGGATGAAAAGCATTTCAACAGGGGTCTGCGGATCATCGGTTTCGTCCATCGATACTTCGATTTTAAACTCGCCTTTTTTCTGTCCTGCGATATGGCGATAAATTCGCCCGGCTTGCTGCACTGCGAACAAATATTTTTCAGCAATAGTGCGGATTTCGTCTTCAGAAACCAGTAACGGATCGTCGATACCTGGCAGGGTGATTTCACCGGTAACCCCGCCCATGGCCGAAACAAAATCATCAACATCCTTGGCTGACGAGGGCTTGCCAATACAGTTGGCAACATCAAGCGTGAAGAAGTCGGATGAATCGATAAAGCCATCCACATTCGCAATCGAAATGTGGTCGGCGTCCACGAAATAGGGTTGGTCCCAGCCCAGCGCCCGAACAGCGGCATCGGCCTCGGCGCGGACGGAGGCGGGTTTTGTGTGAACCGTTGTATGCTCGCGATGCGACTTATTCCAAACCGGACTCACGGTAATTCCCCGCCTGGCTGCTTCTACATAGGCTGCCAGCTGCGCCTTGCCCTGATGCCCGAAACGATCACCGCATCCAAGCGTATTTATAACTTGTGAACTCATAGACTCTCCTTATGCGTCTGCGCTTAGCAGATTTTATCAATTATGACACTCTCTAACTGAAAAGAATTATGCAATGGGGGGCGGAAAATGTCAACCATCCAAACAGATTTTTTGAATGGTGAATAAAATAGTTTTAAGAAGCACTTGATTTTCATCACCTCATTACATATAGTACACATTTGTTCGTGATAGTTTAATAAACGCGGCATTAAAAACCGCGCTCAAATTAGAATGGAGTTCAGATGAGATGTGCGAGTCGTAGAACAGTTAAGCTGGCGGCAGTCATACTGCTAGCGGCGGGTAGGGTTTTAGGGGCTTCTGAACAGTTCGCGCTGAATTGGCGTTACGACACCTATGAAGCTGAAACGCCCATGTTGGCAAATCCGCTGAAGAACGCCAAACTGTCGGTGTCGGGGCAATGGAGCAACCGCGGGCCGCACTTCATCACGGACGGAAAAATCGAGGCAAACAATCATTGGGCCTGCGAGGAGTTGCCTGCGGTTCTCACTATCGAGATGCAAAAAAAACAAACGCTTTCATCCAGCCACATCTGGTTTTACTTTGGCGAACCGCGCGTATATAAATTTTTCATAGAGGCCTCGGCAGACGGAGAGGTATGGGAGCGTGTCGCGGATTGGACGAAAAGCGAGAAGCCCGCAACGGCGGAGGGTTTTGCCGTTCCTTTTAAAAAACCGACCGCAGCCCGTTTTTTGCGTGTGACGGTTACCGACAGTAGTTCACGGGGCTCAGGCGCGCATATCGTCGAGTTTCAGGTCTTCGAGTTTCAGAGCTTTTTGTTTGAGATCTCACCGGGGATTCATGGACGCAACGTGCCGACTGAGCGTATCAATGCCAGGAACGCGCTTGGCGACGAGTCACTCAAAAAGTGGCAGGCCACGGCGTGGCGCAACGAACGTGTGCATGGACAGTTTGTGGTCTGGGCATCCAGTGCGGTGCCTCAGCTTCGCATGGTCTGTGACGGACTGCGCACCGAAAAGGGCGCGGAGATCCAGGCCGCAGCGATACAGACGCGTTTTGTGCGTTACGTGATCGCTAACAGGCAGATGGTGGGCGACATTCTCGACACGGCGGAGCGGGTCGATCTGCCGCCGAACGGTTTTCGTCCGGTGTGGCTGACTGTCACCGTGCCTGCTTCAGCCAAAGCGGGACTCTATCGCGGGACGCTGACTGTGACGGGAGAGGGCGGACAAACTGTGACTTTCCCGCTGGAGCTGGAAGTACTTGACGCGAAGCTGCCTGACCCGGCAAAGTGGGCTTTCTTTCTCGATCTGTGGCAGCACCCGTGGGCTGTGGCGCGTTACCACGGAGTTAAACCATTTTCGAAAGAGCATTACCAGCTCTTGGAGCCAATCTATCGCGAGCTGGCGAATGCAGGTCAGAAGACGCTGACCACGACCATCACTGATCTGCCGTGGGGGCATCAGAACTTCGATGCGTACCACACGATGATTCAGAACCTGAAAAACGCCGACGGCTCATGGTCGTTTGACTATTCGACCTTCGACGCGTATGTGGCTTTCGGCAAGAAATGCGGCATCGGGCCGCAGATTCACTGTTTCTCCGCAGTGCCATGGGGTAAAGTGTTCTACACCGACGGTGCGTCTGGCGATCGACTGGGAATTAAAATTAAGCCCGGTTCGCCGGAGTACGAGGCTTATTGGGGGCCTTTTCTGAAAGATTTCCAGCGCCACCTAAAGAAAAAGGGATGGGTGGACGATACTTATATCGCGATGGACGAACAGAGTCCAGAGAACACCAAGGCCATTGCCGACTGCGCCAAAAAATTCGCGCCGCGTCTCAAGATCGCCATGGTCGGCCACCTTTCACTTAAGCACTTAAAGGATATCGATATCCCGAACTACTGTCAGTTCATCTCTCACATCGATGATTCTTTCATCGCTGAGGCCAAAGAGCGCCGTAAACAGGGCAAGGTGACAACGTTTTATATTTGTTGCGTCCCGCACCACCCGAACACCTTTGCTGCCAGCCCTACGGGTGAGCAGGTGTGGCTCGGCTACTATGCGGCGGCAAAAGGGTTGGATGGTCTTCTGCGCTGGGCGTTTGTGAATTGGCCTCGCGACCCGCTCTTTGATTCGAGTTTCGGTGTGTGGCGCGCTGGAGACACTTTTTTACTCTATCCCGGGCCGCGTTCTTCCATGCGTTGGGAGATGTTGCGCGACGGCATTGAGGAGGCTGAGAAGATCAGGTTTTTGCGGGATCGGGGTGCCGTTGGCCAAGCGTTGTCCAATGTGCTGGAGGAGTTCGATTTTAAACCGGACGCTAAGGTTAATAATGCTGCGCTGGAGGACCTTGTGCAGCGTGCGCGGTTGGCGGTTGAAACTGCAACCCGCGCTCTGCCGTAACAGGAGGAGAAAAGCAATATGAAAACAACAAATGCTCTGGTGTTCACATTGATTCTGGTGCTCTCATCGGTTTTGCTGACAGCCCCGGCACTGGCTGTTGAGCGACCTGTTATCGGGCTCACCGCGCTGCACGCCATGGAGCGCATTCTCCAGCACGAAGCTCCTTTCGGGACGCCGACGGCGGAGATCACCGCCGCACGTAATGAGGTCGAGTCGTTCCAGGTGGTCGTGGCCGCACAGGGGGGGAACATACGGATAACCTCGGCAGGGCTTTCCGAACTAGTGGGCGAAGGTGGCGCGAAAATTTCCGGTGACAGCATCAGGCTTTATCGGGAGGAGTACGTGCGGGTCCGCATGTCTACGCTATATGCGGAGCTGCCACCGGGGCTTTATCCTGATGCGCTCGTTCCATTCATTGATCCGGTCACAGGCAAACCCATCCAGACACCCTCCCGGCGGCGCGAGCATTCGGGCGGACCGTTGACCACTATCGGACACAACATGTACGCTGTTCCGTTTGAGGTGTTCGAGGGGCAGAACCAGCCCCTTTGGATCGATGTTCATGTGTCCAAGGGTGTGTCGGCCGGTATCTATCACGGCACGCTCCGGGTTTCGGGCGATAAGGGCAAAGCCGAGCTTCCGGTCAAGCTGACCGTGTGGGACTTTGATCTGCCTGATGGCCCGACCCATTGTAATCATTTCGGCGGCTTTTCGGGTGTAGCCTCGCTTTTCGACGTTAAACACAACTCGGGCGAATTCCGTGAAATAGAAGCCCGCTACTGCCAAGCCTTGGCCGAGCACCGCCTCAACCCGCCTCTGCCCAGCAATCTGTTGCCGCAGGCGAATTCGGATGGTTCGCTGACCATTGACACAAATCGGCATGCGGCGCTGCGCATGTTCATCGAAAAGCTGCATGTGACTGATTTTCCAATTCCGCGCTCTCCTTTCGGTGGTCTGCCGCGCTCCGCCACAGATGCCAACTACAAGACCATTCCGCCTGACCAGCGCGAAAAATCCTTGCGCTATTACCGCGATTACTACCAATATGTCAAGTCAAACGGCTGGGCGGATCGGGCGTATGTTTGTCTCGTCGACGAACCCAACTCCGCGGAGAGGTATGAGCAGGTGATCGTTTTAGCCGATGTCGTGCATCAGGCCGCTCCCGAGTTGAAATGTCTCGTCATTGAACAGACCTACCCTGATAAGCCTGACTGGGCCGACATTGATCCGGCGGTTGATATCTGGTGCCCACTCTGGTCGTTTATCGACCGTGAGACAATCAATCAGAAACTCAAGCAAGGTGATGCTGTCTGGTCGTACACCGCGCTGGCCCAGCGATCACCGAGTTGTCACCCCAACTACGAAGAGGTGCGCGAGAAGGACCCACCTTATTGGCACATCGACCAGCCGCTGCTGTTTTACCGTGTGCCGACCTGGATCAACCGTCAGTACGGCATCACGGGCCTGCTCTACTGGAGTACCATCACTTCGGTGCTTGAGCCGTGGTCCAATCCGGCGTTTACGTTTGTGCATCCTCGGCACTTGAATTTCAATGGTGGAGGGTATTTGTTTTATCCCGGCACTCCGTGCGGAATCCGGGGGCCGGTTGCCAGTATGCGGCTGAAGAACATTCGCGACGGCATGGAAGACTACGAATACCTCACCCTGCTTGAGCAGCGCGCCGGAGCCGCAGCCGTGCGGAAAGTTGTTGACCGCGTCGCTCCGACGTGGTGGGGGTATACGCGTGATCCTAAGGCCATATTCGATGCCCGCCGGGAGTTGGCCGCGGCGATCCTCGCCCACTGATGACAGTGCTGCTTATTTGATCGCGGGGGCAAATAACATGAAAACAACAAACAAAGAGGAGACAAACAACATGAAGACAACAAATGCTCTGGTGTCAACACTGACTCTGGTTCTCTCATCGGTTTTGCTGACAGCCCCGGCTCTGGCTGTTGAACGACCTGTTATCGGGCTCACTGCGCTCCACGCCATGGAACGCATTCTCCAAAACGAAGCTCCCTTCGGAACACCTGCGGTGGAGATCGCCGCCGCACGTAACGAGGTCGAGTCGTTCCAGGTGGTTGTGGCCGCCGGGAAGGGAAGCTTGAAGGTGAGTTCAGTAGCACTTTCCGAATTGGTGGGTGAAGGGGGCGCGAAAATTTCCGGTGACAGCATTAAGCTGTATCGGGAGGAGTACGTGCGCGTCCGCATATCCACGCCGCGGGCAGAGCTGCCGCCAGGGCTGTATCCAGACGCGCTCGTTCCGTTCATTGATCCGGTCACCGGCAAACCCATCCAGCCGCGCGCCCAGAGGCGCGAGCGCTGGGGCGAACCGCTGGTCACTACCGGGCACGACATGTACGCTGTGCCGTTCGATGTGTTCGAGGGACAGAACCAGCCTGTTTGGATCGACGTTCATGTGCCCAAGGGCGTGCCGGCCGGCATCTATCGAGGTACGCTCCGAGTCTCTGCGGACAAGGGTAAAGCCGAGCTCCCGGTCACGCTGACCGTGTGGGACTTTGAACTGCCTGACGGCGCGACTCATCGCAATCGTTTCGGTACCCTTTCGGGTATAGCCTCACTTTTCGGCGTTAAACGCGGCTCGGCTGAATGCCTTGAAATAGAAGCGCGCTACAGCCAAGCCATGTCCGATCACCGCCTCAACCCGCCTATCCCAAGCCACCTGTTGCCGCAGGCTAATCCGGATGGCTCGCTGAACATCGACACGAATCGGCACGCGGCGCTGTGCGCGTTCATCGAAAAGCTGCATGTGAAAGATTTTCGAATTCCACGTTCGCCCTTCGACCGCCTGCCTCACTCCACCACAAACGTCAATTACAAGACTGTTCTGCCTGAACAGCGCGAAAAAGCCCTGCGTTATTACCGCGATTACTACCAGTATGTCAAGACAAACGGCTGGGCGGACATAGCTCACACCTACCTTATTGACGAACCCAACACTGCGGAGAATTACGAGCAGGTGATCGTTTTAGGCGACATCGTACACCAGGCCGCTCCCGAGTTGAAACGCCTTGTCTCTGAGCAGACCTACCCCCACGATCCTGCTTGGGCCGACATTGATCCGGCGGTCGATATCTGGTGCCCGCTCTGGTCGTTTATCGACCGTGATACGATCAATCAGAAACTCAAGCACGGTGATGCGGTCTGGTCGTATACCGCACTGGTTCAGCGGTCGCCGCATTATCACCCCAAGTACGAAGAGATGCGCGAGAAAGATCCGCCTTATTGGCACATTGACCGGCCATTGCTGGTTTACCGCGTGCCGACTTGGATTAATCGGCAGTACGGTATCACGGGCCTGCTCTACTGGAGCACCATCACCAAGGTGATTGAGCCGTGGTGCAACCCGGCATTTGCGCATCCCAAGCACTTCAACGGAGGGGGATATCTTTTTTATCCCGGCGTTCCATGTGGAATCCAGGGACCAGTCGCCAGCATGCGACTGAAGAACATTCGCGATGGTCTGGAAGACTATGAATATTTCGCCCTGCTTGAGCAACGCGCCGGAGCCGCAGCCGTGCGGAAAATTGTTGATCGGATTGCTCCGACGTGGTGGGGGTACACGCGCGATCCTAAGGCCATATTAGATGCCCGCCGGGAGTTGGCGGCGGCGATCCTCGCCCACTGATGAAAAAAAAACGATTTTTCTGCTGGGCTTTGCTACAACGACAATGATATGATCCAAACATTGTTGGGGAAGTTTATACCCCGTGAACGGTTACGTTTTTTCTAGTCGCCAAAGCGACTAGAGTGCGAGAGTGACGGAGGGACGAAATGAAAACGAAGAAAGTTTTGATTGGAATGATGGCGATGTTTGTGTCAATGAGTGCCATGGCGGACGATCCGACAATCAGCGGTGTCACGGTGCGGCAGCGCTGGCCGTGGAGCCGGCTCGTGGATATCGATTACGTGATAACGGACGCGACGCCAGCCGTGGATATCGCGGTGCAGGCCTTCAACGGCGCGCAGCCGCTCACGTTGGATGTCGGTCTCTCGGGCGATCTATATGGGGTGACAGGCCAAGGCATGCGCCGGATCATCTGGGATCCCACTCAAAGCCAGTACACCAATGAAGAGGTGCTGACCAAGTTCCGCGTGACGCTCGCACCGATAACGCCGCCGCTCTACATGATCGTGGACCTGACCAAGACCGCCGGTGCGGAGGGACAGATCACGTACGTGTATGAAGCGGATCTGGCCAGCGGCGTTTACGGCACAGTCGAGACCAATCCGGTGGCGGGCGTAAATTCCATCGTCTGGACAGGCGTGACCAACGACATCTATAAGACTGACAAGCTTGTCTTCCGTCGTATCAATCCCGGCTCGTTCAAGACCGGCGGCTGCGGGTATCGCTTCAGTGGTTCCAACTGGTTGTTGCCGGGCGCATATCCAGCCACGAACACCATCACCCTAAGCCAACCCTATTATATCGGCATTTTTCTGCTCACCCAGTCGCAGGCTGTAAAAATGGGCGGAGGCAATGTAAGCCGCAACAAAATGGATCCGAAACTTCCAACAGAATACCGCACTTACGATGCCCTGCGCGGTGCGGTTATGGACAATCCGTCGATCAATTGGCCGGCGACTGGGTACCAGATCAGTGCGGGTTCTCAGATGAAGAAGTACCGCGATGCACTTGGTTTTGATGTCGACATTCCTACTGACGCGCAATGGGAATATGCCTGTCGTGCTGGGACAACAACGCTCTGGAGCGACGGGATCAGCCGTACCTTCGACACCATTCTCGCAACCGTTGGGACCGTTGCCATTGGTCAAGCGGTTACGGATTTCAATAACGCTGTTGTCGCATACGGTTGCTTCTCAAACTCCCGTACCGGCGATCTGACGGACATTGTGGGCCTTTTCAAACCGAACGCATGGGGGCTCTACGATATGCACGGCAATGTCTGCGAGTGGTGTCTTGACTGGGCTCCAGTCGGACGGATGTCGGGTACGCTCTCTGGCGTCGAGTACGATACCTCGCTCCAGATGTTCCGGGTTGACGCCGCCGATTACGCTGGCTGCGCCAGTGGCACCAGCCGCATCCTGCACGGTGGCAACCATCTTCAAACTGCCACCTATTCGACGCCGGCTTATCGTTATGCGACGGCGCCTTCCACTGCAAACGGAATTTACGGATACCGTCTCGTCTGCTTCCCGAACGGCGTGACGCCTAAGGTCGGTGAGATTACACCGCTGCCAGCTGAATGAGGATTCTTTTATAAAAAAAACACTGATACTGATGTTCGTTTGTGGCCTCGCAGGCGGGCTTTTGTCCGATGTGACGGTGAAACCGGAAGAAAGCGTGATCGTTTCCGGCGGCAAATACGCGGATGCTGCGGCGGAGGATCTGAAGCTCCATCTGGAACTCATCACGGGCGAGAAGATTCCGATCATGAAAGCGGCGAACGTGAAGGAAGGCGCATATGTGTGGCGCGTCGGCATGGCTCCCATGGGCGATCATGGCCCGTTCAAGCCGGAGGAAGGCCGGTGGCTCGTCACAAAAGAGGGCACATGGTTTTACGGTGACACGAACGTTTGCAATGAATCGATGGCGAAGACGGGTATAGACATGGCCGTTTACGACTTTCTTGAGGACGAACTCGGGACGCGCTGGCCGTGGACGACTAACATCGCTTTCCGCGCGCGGAATCCGATTATTGTAAAAAACACGAAGGGCGGCTGGTACCCGACGATCAAGCTCCGCGCGATCCGTTCACGCGGACGCTATGAAGAGTGGCGCGCGCGCATGCGCGACGGCCGACACGATGTGCCGCGTTACGGTCATGCGTTCGGAAGTTACTGGAAGCGCTTCGCCTCGACTCACCAAGAGTTCTTCGGCATGCGCAAGGACGGAAAGCGTCTGCCGCCGGATGCGCCGTCGAACTTGATGAACCCCGCGGTCTACGCCGGCAACATGGGTACGGCCATTTCGATGTGCGTTTCATCGGACAGTCTCGTTGATCAGGTGATTGCGGACTGGTGCGCGAAGGGGACGAACGAATACGTGAACATCTGCGAAAACGACGCGACGGGCGACAACGTGTGCCACTGCGAGAGGTGCAAAGCGCTCGACGAACCTCGCCCCGCGGATGGACACGACTGGTGGATCAACTGGTATGCGGACCGCTATGTTAATTTCGCGAACCGCGTACTCGTGAAAGCCCGGAAGATCCGTCCGGACGCGAAGGCCTGCTTCTACGGCTACAACGCGATGGAAAGGGCACCCCTGCGCGAGAAAGCGAGTGAAGGTCTTTCTGTCGGTCTGGTGCCGACAGTGCTCACGCCGGAGCACATCTCGAAGTACATTAAAAACTGGAAGAAGGCTGGTTTCACGCAGTTTTTCCACCGTCCGAACCGTCACCATTATTACAAGACAACACCTCTCGTATGCGGTAACGAGAAGTATTTCTTTGACATTTTCAAGCTGGTTAAGTCTGAGGATCCGGTGGGTTACGACTACGACTCGGCCGGTCAGAACGGCATTCAGGAGTTTTTCAAGGACTATGTCATCTACAAGGGCATGCAGGAACCGGACAAGTCCTTCGAATACTGGGAAGGCCATTATATGGAAGCGTTCGGTAAGGCGAAGGAGGATGTGAAAGCGTTTTACCGCTACTGGCGCGACGTGTGGACGGAGCGCCTCCAGCCGCACGTTTACGAATACACATGGAAGGGCTTCGATTTCGGCCGTCCGTTTCTCACAAATCTCGGAAAGCATTATAAATCAGAAGACTTTGAAAAGGCCGGCATGTTCCTCGATCACGCCCTTGCGAAGTCGGATCTCGATCCCGCTGATCGTGACCGCGTGGAGCAGCTGAAGGACGTGAACGAGCACGGCAAGCTCTTTTACGAAGCAGTGGTCCACAAAAGCGAAGTGAATACGGAGAAACTCCGCCAGTTCCGTAAGGCGCGCGGTATCACTCTAATCTCCTACCATGAGAACTACTACAACGACCTCTGCGGGATGAAGAAGCATCTCTACAAGGTGGCGCCTGAGGAGATTCCCGAACCAGTGAAGAAGTTCGACGCCCGGCGCAAGGCTCGCAAGGAAGCCAGAGCTTTCCGCGCGAAGGAAGAGGCGGCGGTAAAGGGGAAGTGATCTTGCGCCTGGTCATTCTTCCAAAGTGTTAACTTTGTGAAAGATCTTTGTTCCAGTGACAGCACGGCGTTTCTAAAGCAAAACAAGGGACAAACCGGATATGAAAACAAATAGGGTGAAGGTGGAAAAGCAATTTTCTAACATCAGGGCGCTTAGCGCAACCATGGCGATCACTGTGCCCTTGCTGCTCCTTTCAACGGACGCTTCAGCAATGGCGATGAAGCCGAAGCCAGCTGGAAACGTGACCATCGGATGCGATACCTTTACCTATGAGTTTACAGCCGGGGGCAAGAACGTCCGTTTCATTGATAAGGCATCTGGAAAGGATTATCTTAAAAGCGGAGATTCATACTGCGCCTATGCAAAGAAGGATGGGAAAACTTTTTCTCCCTCCACTGTTTCTGTCCAGGATAACATTCTCTCAATTCAATTTGAGGACACCGACCTTTCAGCCGTAATTAAGGTGATGAAACAGGAGGGACGAGTTCTTTACGAAGTCCAAAGCGTCACCGGGAATCCTGAATCGCTGACGTTTCTGAATATTCCTCTGAGCTTAGTGGCAATGCCTTGGGAGCCGTTTGCGGCCTGCGCGCTCAAACTCAACCTCTTTACGCATGTACACCAGCTTCCCGCCCTTCAGACCGAACTTTGGGCGACCTGCTATAACAAATTCGGGATCAACGGGGCAAAGGCGGCCTTTATCGGGGTTCCGCAAAAACAAATTCTCCCGGTCATCCGCGACATCCTGACGAAAGCCGCCCCGGATATCCCGTTCAGTGACCAGGGCGGCGCCTGGGCTATCTCCGCAAAGGAAGGTTACGGTTCTTATCTCATGAATTTCGGTACCCTGACAGAGGAAACGACCGATGAGTGGATCGAAAACTGTAAACGCATTGGCTTTAATCAGATCAACAACCATGGCGGCGGCAAAAACTTTTTCCTGTTCGGCAGTTTTGAGCTGGACAAGAAGAAATTTCCGGAAGGATGGAGGTCGTTCAAGAAGATTGTGGACAAACTTCACGCGGCGGGAATTTCCTCGATCTTGCACACCTATGCGTGCTATATTGCTCCATCCTCGAAATACGTGACGCCGGTTCCGCACCCAGGGCTGGACACTGTCGCGACGTACACGCTCGTCGAGCCACTTTCCGAAACGGCAAAGGAGGTCGTGGTCCGGGAATCGACGGCGGGGAATTCTCTGGAGTTCGGAATTAGGATTACGAACAACCAGACGTTGAGGATTGGCGACGAGATCATCAAATACAAAGGGGTCACATCCGAAGCGCCGTTCACGTTCACCGGCTGCCAGCGCGGATTTCACGGGACGAAAATCGCGGCGCACAAGACAGGGGTGAGCGCCTTCCTTCTCAAGACGTTCTGGGGTGGCCGATACGTACCGAACCCAGACTCTCCGCTTTTCAATGAAATTGCGAAAAACACCGCCGATGTAATTAACGAGTGTGGCTTCGACGGAGTTTATCTCGATGCCATTGAGGGTATCCGCAGCATGTGGGGAGAGGAAAACTATTGGTATTACGGCGACAAGTTCGTCTTTGAAATCGCAAGGAATCTCAAAAAACCGATCGGGATGGAATACGCCGGCATGACGCACGGCTGGTGGTTCTACCGCTCCCGTTATCAGGCCTGGGACTCAGCGACCCAAGGTTACAAGCGTTTTATTGACATTCACATCGCCTCCATGAAAGCCAACTCGGAATACCAACATGGTTGCTGGAGCGGGCACCTGCCGCTGATCGAAAAATACGCCCCCATGGAAACTTACCCGCTATTTCTCCCCCTCCAGATCGGCTGGTGGTCTTTCCACGCATGGGACGGCCCGAAAAAGGAACCGACCTATTTCGACGACATCGAATACCTCTGCTGCAAAATGATCGGTAACAACGCAGGGTTGTCCCTGAACTGCAGCATTGACGAAGACAAACTGCAGGCCCATCCTGTCTATCGGGATTTTCTAGCGATGATTAAACAATATGAGGAGCTACGGCACCAGAGCTACTTCGGCGACTCTGTCCGCGCCCAATTGCGGCAGGTCGGAAAGGATTTCACCCTGTTTCGTGAGGTGGATGGCCGGTGGAATTTTAAACCGGTTTTCTACAAGAAACATAAGGTTTGCGGCCTCGCCCATCCGTCGGCCAAGTGGAACGTGAAAAATGAGTATGCGGCCCAGCCGGTTAAACTGCGCCTTGAATCTCTTGTTTCCGTGGCTGTGGATTCAGATCAGGCAATCTTGCTTGACGCTAAAAACACTGCAGAGTTTCGCCCCTCCAATGCAGCCGACGGGGTGACCTGCTCCTTAAAGCCAGGCAGTGCCACTGTGCCCGCCACTGGGGAAACCGCCGTCGAATTCACTGGACGGAGCACTGGCGCCTCTCCCCGGGAAGGCACCTATGTCTCTTTGGGTAAATCCTTCGAACCGCCCCTCAACCTCGATAAAAAATTGGCGATTGGTGTCTGGCTTTACGGCGACGGCAGCGGCGCGCTCCTTAATTTCCGCACCATCACCCGTCTTCCGCATTGGCGCATGAGCAACCATTACGTCCCGCTTGATTTTACCGGCTGGAAATACGTTGAGCTTGTGGAGTCGGAATCAACTCGCAGCAGTGATTATATCTGGCCGGAATCCGGCGGCTATTTCGTCTACGACCATTACTCTGGAAGAGCCTCCTACGATAGGATCACTTCCTTTGAAATCTGGTTCAACAATCTTCCGGCGAACAAAACCGTCACCTGCAAAATCGGTCCGGTCAGGGCACTGAACATTGTCGCTAAGAAAACCAAAAATCCGACTATTGCGATCAACGGCTCAAAACTCACCTTCCCTGTTACAATGGAATCCGGCATGTATGTGGAGCTGAAATCAAAGGACAACTGCAAACTTTATGACAAGGACGGCAAACTCGTTTGTGGCATCGTGCCGGAGGGAGAGATTCCCACCTTGAAGAGCGGCAGAAACGATGTTTTCTTTCAGTGCGAAAACCCCGGCAAAGAGGATGCTCGGGTACAGGTCACCTTGATTGGTGAAGGCAAACCTCTGTAGCGATAAAAGGCGCGCAAGTAGTTAGAAAACTAAAAGCGCCTTTTCAGCTATACTTTTAAGAAATCTGTTTCGTTTTAATTTCAACATAATTAAAAGCAAGAAGGAAAAAGAGTATATGAAACGGTTAGGAATGATCGCAGCAAGTATCATGATGGTTTTCGGAATGTTTGTTAGTGCAGCCGACACATTTCGTGCGGGTGTGGCAAAGGGTAATATCACACCAGACTTGGGCGCAATGATTATTGGTGGGTTTAGCCCCTATCCGGCCACGCATGTGCATGACGATCTGTGGGCGAAGTGTCTTGTTTTGGATAACGGCAAGACACGCGTTGCGTTTGTTGTGTGCGACGTGTTGGGTATTTCGGGGGCGGTAAGCGATGAGGCGAGGCGGCGGGTCGAAAAAGAGACTGGGATGCCAGCCGCGAATATACTCGTTTCCGCCGTACACTCGCACTCTGCGATCAGCGCAATTGGTGATCGCTGGAACCATAAACCTGAGTTGGATGACTACCAGAAATTTATGGTGCGCCGCATCGCCGATGCAGTGCGTTGCGCGATCAACAACCTCGAGCCAGCCCGCATCGGTTGGGCGACTGCGTCGGTGCCGCAGCATGTTTTTTGCCGCCGCTGGTACATGAAACCCGGCACGATGCCGATGAATCCCTTTGGAAGCACGAACGATCTGGTGAGGATGAATCCAGGGCAGGGCAATGTCAATCTGGATCGACCAGCAGGGCCGACGGATCCCCAAGTCTGCTTGATTGCTGTAAAGTCGCTTGAAGGCCGCCCCATTGGGCTGCTGTCCAATTATTCACTGCATTATGTTGGTGGCGTACGCGGTGCAGACATCTCAGCTGATTACTTTGGAATGTTTGACGACCGTATGCGACAGTTGCTGGAGGCCGAACACCAAGACCCGCCGTTTGTGGCCATAATGAGCAACGGCACGAGTGGCAATATCAACAATATTGATTTCACCAAAAAACCCGTGAAAAGAGAGCCTTATGTGAGGATGCGGGAGGTCGCTAACGATGTGGCTCAGGCAGTCCATGCTGCCTATAAAACGATCCAATGGCACGACAGCGTACCGCTCAGTGTTTCATTTGAGCAGATCAATCTGCAGCTCCGTCGTCCGAATCAGGAACAGATCGAATGGGCCAAAGATGTTCTTGCTAAAAATGATCCTAATGCCAAACCAAACGTGATGGAGAAGAGTTACGCTAGCCGTGCCTTAGAAATGGCCACATTGCCGGAACGCTGGAGTTTTCCGTTGCAGACCTTTCGTATCGGCGAGGTTGGCATCGCAACTATGCCGGTTGAGGTCTTCAGCGAAATCGGATTGGAGTTAAAAGCTCGGAGCCCCTTTAAACCCACGTTTGTGGTCTCTTTGGCGCACGGTTATTTCGGTTACTTACCGACTGTCGAGCAGCACAAACTGGGTGGCTACGAAACATGGCTCGGCACCAGCCGACTCGAATTTGAGGCTGCTCCCAAGATGATCGAACAATTGCTGGGCATGTTCAGTCGGTTACAAACGGGGGAGTGACTGGGCTTCTCCCAATTCCAAAAGCTTGGAGCTCATTATGAAGATTGTCTGTGATAAAAATATGCCCTACGCTTTGGAGTCATTTTCGACCCTGGGTGATGTGACTTTGATCCCTGGGCGTGAGATCAGTGCTGCGGATGTGCGGGATGCGGAGCTTCTGGTCACGCGCTCCACAACTCAAATCAACGCGGCTCTATTGGAGGGCAGCGCGCTCAAGTTTTGTGGTTCCGGGGTGATCGGTACAGACCATATCGATTTTAGGGTGCTTGAGCGTATGGGAATCCGGTGGGCTACGGCACCTGGCTGCAATGCGGTCAGTGTCGGTAATTATGTGACCGCCGCTCTGCTGTGGCTGGGCGGTCGATATGGCTTTGAGCTGGCAGGCAAGACAATTGGTGTTATTGGCATTGGCAATGTGGGCCGTCAGGTTTGCCGATTCTGCACGGCACTGGGCATGCGGGTACTAGCTAATGATCCGCCGCGGCAGCGTGATACGACGGACGTTGCGGCCCGCTCTTTTGTGACGTTGGATCAGATTCTAGCAGAGGCGGATATAATCTCATGTCATGTGCCACTCAATCGGGAGGGGGCTGACCGGAGTGTGCATCTACTGGGTGCCGCTGAGCTGGCGCGGGTTAAAACAGGGATACTTCTGATCAATGCCGCCCGCGGCGAGGTGGTTGACAATCAAGCACTGCTGGAGGTGCTGGGCCACCGCATCGCGTATGCGGTACTTGACTGCTGGGAGGGGGAGCCCGATTACCGCGCTGATCTGTTGGCGCGGGTTGATCTAGGTACACCTCACATTGCGGGACATGCCTATGAGGGCAAGGTCAACGGCACCGCGATGGTTTACCGAGCGGCCTGTGATTTTCTGGGCGTGGAACCTTCTTACCCCTTCACACTCCCCGAGCCGCCGGTGCCTTTGCTCAAAGTCGATGCGCTGGTTGCCGGTTCATTACTGTCTCCTGTCTGGCGGAGCGACGAAGATGTGCTGCGTGAACTGGTTTTAAAGGTTTACGATATTGAGGCCGACTCCGAGCGTCTGCGTGTCTCCTGCGCGGCTAGGCGCGCCGAGCGCATTGTGGCCTTTGACGCGCTGCGTAACACCTATCCCATGCGGCGGCAGTTTGCTTCCACGCGCGTGGAGATTGAAGGCGCAAGGGAGCCGCTGCTGGCCAAAATCCGGGGGCTGGATTTCTACTGAAAAATTGTAAATGCCCAGAAGTCAAAAATTCAGCCAGCTTCTGCAGTTGTGCGACTGCCAGCTCTGTGACCTCTTCAATGGACAGGCCGTCTGGTAGACAGCGGTGGTGATGCACATCATAAACAGCAAAGGGTGCTGAGCCTGTCAATGTCCCAAACTGAATATTTTTATAAGATAAGTGCCCGCAGCTTGCCAAGAGGTGAAGGATTGATCAGCGGCGTCAGCAATCTTCTGGTCTTTCGCGTACATGCAAATGAACACTACGTTAGACTTGCCAAGCACCTCCACCGCCGTGTCCCTCATGACAATGTCATCCTCTGTGTCTCCGATGACGATGGCTTTCTTATAGCTCCGGCTTGCCAGCAGGGCTTGGACCCTGACTTGCTTATCCGCTTTCACCCGCACAGAACCTTGCGGCGGGGTCATGTCATCACCATCTCCTGACTTATTGCCGTAATAACCCATTTCAATTCCGTACCCTGAAGCCCTTTGGCTCACTTTCGCCAGCACGAACTCAAATGATTTGCTGATAATGACAAAATCACAGCGGGCTTTTAGCATACCGAAACAGTGCCAAGCCGCCTTGTAACACAGGCCAGAAACCACACGGGCGGCTCGGTCAATATCCGGCTTTTCAACGTGCGCCAGAATATGGGCCACAAAAAACTGAACCAGCTGTTGATCAGCATAGGAGAGAGCCATTTCCCCTGTCCTGTACTCACGGCGCAATCGGCGTTCAAGCCGCTGGAGTTTGGCTACTCCGAGCATAAGGTGAAAGAATCTTTTTATCTTGAAAACGTTGAGCAGGCACAATACCACCATGAGGTCGGCATTGGCAATCCCTCTGAATAAAAACGGACAGGAGCCCCGGTATAAGGTGCCGTCAAAGTCCGTAATCAACAAAATGTCTTTTTTATCAAGGATGGCTCAAAACCCTTTCGCGTACAAGTCCGGCATTTATACCTTAAACAATCCCGCATAGCCATAACTTTCTTGTCGAGGTGAAAGCAAAATTGAATGTTAATTTTACTGTCCACCAGTTTCGTAAGATACACATAAGGCATTCGTTAATAAATCATATAAACAAAAATTACGAAATTGCGCAAGATGTTTTTCACGTCTTTGACTTAGCCAGAATAAAGCGCGGTATTGCGGCGAATAAGCGACGGGAAAGGTAGAGAATTGTTAGTTTCTGGGCGTGAAAGAGTGACATTGCTCAAACACCTTTGCTATACTTTCACCACCTTTGAGATGAATATCACTAGTATCCCAAGGGATACAGGAGTTTAGGTTTTTCGGCTATAGGTGTTTAGGGTTCTGTCCGCACTAGGAGATAGATTGTATGTCAGTTGCCGTTGCAGTTGTTGTTGATCGGGTTGTTAAAAGATTTGGGGGTTTCACAGCCCTGCGGGATGTCTCCTTGGAGGTTGAACCAGGGGAGCTTTTTTTTCTGTTAGGTCCCAGCGGGTGTGGCAAGACAACTTTGCTGCGTTGCGTGGCTGGCTTCCACATGCCGGAGAGTGGGCGCATCCTGATTGGGGGGCGTGATGTTACGCAGCTGCCGCCTTACAAACGTGATACAGGTATGATGTTTCAAAGCTATGCGCTTTGGCCGCATATGACCCTTGAAGAGAATGTCGCGTTCGGACTTGAGATGCGACGGTTCTCACGGGTGGAAACCAGAAAACGGGTGCGGCGGGCACTGGAGCTGGTGCATCTCGCTGACCGGGCTAAAACAAAGCCCAATGAACTCTCCGGTGGCGAGCAACAGCGGGTCGCGCTCGCTCGGGCGCTGGTGGTTGAGCCGCAGTGTCTGCTGCTGGATGAACCGCTCTCTAATCTGGATGCCAAGCTGCGTTTGGAGATGCGGATTGAGATCCGGCGTATCTGCAAGGAGGCGGGGTTGACCGCGATCTATGTGACTCACGATCAGAAGGAGGCGCTCTCGATTGCCGACCGTATGGCTGTGATGCGTAACGGAATGATTGAGCAGATCGGTACGCCGCAGCAGGTGTATCGCCATCCTGCCAACCGCTTTGTCGCTGGATTTATGGGCGAGGCGAACTTTATCGAGGGAAAGATTACAGAGCAGAGCAATGGCTGCGCTAAGATTCAGACTCTGCTCGGCAAACTTGCCTCAACCACATTTTCTCCCAAGCTGAAGTGTGGTGATCAGGTCTCGGTCTGTCTGCGTCCAGAATCGCTGCGCTTTGATCAACCAGCATTGGATGCTGCCAATTTGTTGCGCGGCGTTTTTCAAGAGAGCGTTTATCTGGGCGAGGTTGCCGAGCATCAGATCGTATTGCCTTTAGCAGGCGGTGGAAGCTATGCGATGAGGGGGTTTGAGCTGAATCCACGCCAGGGCGTATTGCAAGCAGGGGCACCGGCTCAGGCGTGGGTGGCCCCGGAGAATGTGATTGTCACAGCGCGTGAAAATCCCGGATCTGGATGATCTTAAAACATACCTAAAAGAAGAGTTCATCTATGCACGCGATATTTTTTAGATAAAAACTGGTCAGCCTCTAAAAAATATTCACAAAAACATCTTGCGCAATTCCGAGATTTCTGGTTATATCCCTGTCAACAGTTTAAAAATATATTAATCGCAAACAGTAAGGAAATGAGTATGAAAGATCAGATATCCCGTCGGAATTTACTGAAAACCGCAGGTGCGACGGCCGCGGCAACTGCACTGTCTTCGTGCGTTTCCGCCGCCACCCGGCGTCGTTCAATCGGTGCCAATGATCGTATCCGTATCGGCATTATCGGCTGCGGCGACCGCGGACGCAACGCCCACATGAAGGGCCTCTATAAACATCTTGAGGCGATGAACTTCGAGGTTGTCGCAGTCGCAGACCCATGGCGCATCGCCCGCGAAGAGGCCAACGGTATGGCTAAAGAGTGGTTTGGTCGTGACGCACTCCAGTGCGTCTCATACCGTCAGTTGCTTGATTGCAAAGAGTTGGATGCAGTCACCATCGCTTCGCCCGACCATGTGCATACGCTGCACCTCGAGGCCGCTGCCCGCGCTGGCAAACACATCTATGTTGAAAAACCGATGGCCTACGACTTCGACGGCCTTGTGCGAGCGGTCGATGCCGTCAAAGCGGCGGGAACTGTTGTTCAGGTCGGCACCCAGCTTCGCAGCCTCCCTGGCATCGTCGGCGCGCGTGACCTTTTCCGCACCGGTATTTTCGGTCAGCTCTCGCGCGTTGAGGAGTGTCGCAACAGCGAAAAACCCTACTGGTACCGCTACCTCAAAGATGTCAAAGAGGAAGACGTTGACTGGAAGGAGTTTCTGAACGGACGCCCCATGCGCCTGTTCCGCGCTGATCTCTATTCAGGGTGGTACGGGTATTATGAATTCTCAAAAGGCCCAACCCCCGGCTTCGGCGCCCACTTCATTGACATGATGCATTTTATCACCGGCACCAAATTTCCTTTGTCGTGCGTCTGCCTCGGCGGGACCTATACATGGAAGGATGAACACAAGTTCACCAACCCCGACTGTATCCAGGCCACATGGGTTTATCCCGAAGGATTTCTTGTCAGTGTCGCCAACAACATGGGAAACAGTGGCGGAAACACCCGTAAGTTTTATGGCGATAAGGGTGTGCTCAGTGTGGATAACTGGGCCGCGCCAACTTATAACTGCGAGGGCTCGCCGCGCCGCGATGGCACCATTCGCGGCAAGAACGACGTTAAGCCCGTAGACCATCCGGACCACTACCTCAACTGGCTCCAGTGTTTACGCAGCGGCGAGACACCCAACGCATCCATCGATGCTGGTTACCAGCACGCCGTGGCTGTACTCATGGCCATGGAATCTTACGAAACCGGGCGCAAGACCATTTACGATCCACTGAAACGCAAAATCACAACAGCATAAAAGAGGTGTGGTCTTCCCGGATATGCTAGGAACAGTTCGGGACATCCCTCCCTGCAAGAAAGGTATTTTCATGAACACACGACGTCATTTTTTGGGCGGTCTATCCGCCGCCTTGGCTTCACTACCCGTACAGAGCGCACCCCCGTCATCTGGTGCTTCTCTTTTCCAAATCGGCTGTTATACCCGTCCGTGGGCTGAGTATGACTACCGTGTCGCGCTTGACGCGATTGCCGCCGCGGGCTTCAAGTACGCGGGACTGATGACCACCAAGAGTAAAAACAAGCTTGTTCTCAGTGTTGACTCCACGTTGGAAGAGGCCGCTTCGGTCGGTGCTGAGGCCAAACAGCGCGGATTAGGCTTGCTTTCGCTCTGGGGCGGGAGATTTCCGCTGGACAACCCCGACGGGCTCAAACGTCTGGTCGATAACTGCGCCGCATGCGGCTGTCCGCACTTGCTGCTCGGAGGCACGAATGAAGAGCGTTCCAAGGCTTATTATGGCATCGTGGCTGACTGTTGCGATTACGCGGCTGAGAAGCGAGTTGTCTTGAGCGTCAAGCCGCACGGCGGAAACAACGCTAACGGCTCCCTTTGTCGGAGGATTATCGACCAGATCAACCACAAGAGCTTCCGTCTCTGGTATGATCCTGGCAACATCTTTTATTACTCTGATGGCGCCCTCGATCCGGTCAATGATGCCGCCGCGGTTGACGGCGTTGTGGCTGGTATGAGCGTCAAAGACTTCCGTCCACCAAAGGAGGTTTCCATCACGCCCGGCACCGGTATCGTCAATTTCGCCAAGGTATTCGCCCGCCTTAAACAAGGCGGGTTCACCCAGGGTCCTTTGGTGGTAGAGTGCCTCTCCCCAGGCGAATTGCCACACTTAGCCGCCGAAGCGGCTAAAGCTCGCGCATTCCTTACTCGCCTCACTGTCTGAGAAAATCAGAAGGAGATATGACTTTGAATAGACGAAGATTCCTGAAGGCAGCCGGAAGTTTACCTGCAATAAGTTTACTCTCCGCTGTTTCGACCGCCTCGTCAGCGGCACCGTTATTTTTCAACTCTGGGCCAGCAGCACGGGTGCCGCGTTTTGGTGACGGACGCGATTGATGGTTTCAGAAACGCTTCGGGATGTTCGTTCACTGGGGACTCTACTCAATTAACGGCTGGCATGAGCAGGATCAGTGACAGTGCGTTCCTGTTTGACGATGTTAGCGCTTCTATATTTCAAGCAGAGAAGTAATATGAATTCTGATTACATGAGTAATCATTAGTTTTTAAACAAGGAAAATGGTTATGCTTACAGATACACAACAGGACAACACTTTGCTCTACAACTATTCCGGCCCCGATGCTTCTTTAGGCGGGATCAGCCGCCGCAGGTTCATGCTGAGTTTCGGTGCGGTCACGGTTGGCGGATTTGCCCTGCCATCTTTTAGCAACAAGGCTCTCACTCTTGAGAACCAGTTCGTTAAATATGTTATTGGCAGTGATGGACGCAATCTGACGTTCACCAGCAAACAAACGGGCATTGATTATATTGAGGGCTGTCCACGGTCAGCCTGCGCACAGATAAAGAAAAATGGGCGTGTCTACGATGCCACAGCTGTTTCATATGCCGATGGCCGGATAACCATTAAATTCGGGCACTCCAGAACCAGCGCGGTCATCAAGGTCGAGATCCACTCCCATTACTTTATTTTTGAGGTCGAATCCATCGCGGGCGCGGTCGATGAGCTGGTGTTTGTAAACCTTCCGACCACTCTGCAGGTCAAGGCCGATGAGGTGTTTTCGGCTGGAACGCTGGCACTCAATCTTCTAACCAATGTTGAAGAGCTTCCCGGACCGCAGCAGCATCTGTGGGCGGCTTGTTATCGTCGTTTCGGTTTGACAGGCGCACAGGTCGGGTTGGTCGCCTGCCCTTACGCGGATATGCGCGAGGCGCTGAAGGTCATGGTTGGTGCCGCGCCGGGCATGCCGCACTCGCCTCTGGGCGGGCCGTGGGCCATGGACAGCAACCTTCCCTATGGCAGTTACCTGTTCGGTGTGCCCACTGAAAAGACGGTCGATTCATGGATCGATCTCTGCCGCGCTTTGGGCTTCACACAGATCGATTTCTGCGGATCCCTGAACTACGGCGATTATGAACCTTTTCCGGCACTGTATCCTAAGGGCCGCCGCAGCGTGAAGGCCGTGATCGATAAACTACACGCCGCCGGCATCCTTGCCGGGCTGCATACTATGTCCTTCTCAATCAACAAGCGCTGTGCCTGGGTTACGCCAGTTCCGGATCCACGGCTGGCCAAGGAACGCAGTTACACGCTTACAAACGCCATCGGCGCGGGCGATACCGCCCTGCAAGTGGACGAACCGACCATTGATCTGCCAAAGTATATCACTTATTTTATCCGCCGCAGTATGACCTTGCAGATCGACGATGAATTGATTGAGTACAGCATCGTCAACGATACCCGCCCTTACGGTGTGGCCAAATGCAAGCGCGGCGCTTGCGGAACCCAACCCGTGCCCCACGCTAAAGGCGCGAAGGTTCACCATCTTAAAGAGTGCTGGGGGTGTTTCCTGCCGGATGGTGATTCTACGCTGTTCAGCGAGGTGGCCAACCGGATCTCAACGGTCATAAACGAATGCGGTTTTGACTTCACCTACCTCGACGGACTCGATGGCGCGCACGTCATTGGAGGCGAAGAGAATCGGTGGCACTATGGCACCAAGTTTGCCTTTGAAGTCTATAAGTGCTTCACTCGGCCGACCATGATGGAAATGGCCACCTTTCATCACCACCTGTGGTTTGTGCGCTCCCGTCTGCAAGCGTGGGATCATGCGGTTCGCGCGCATAAAAAATTTATCGATATTCACTGTGATTCAAACGAGGGTTGTCGGCGTATTTTTATGCCGCGACACCTGGGCTGGTCCCGGGTGCTGGCATGGGTCGACTCGGCGCATGATGTCACGTTCGATGACGATGTCGAGTACATGTGGTGCAAAGGACTCGGCACGGATTCCAGCTATTCGTTGCAAACCGTCAACCCTGACATGTATGCGAAAGAGCCATGGCTGCATCAGGTGGCACCGATCATCAAGAGATATGAAACCCTGCGCCAGCAGAAATATTTCCCGGAAGCGGTCAAGGCGAAGCTCCGCGAGCCAGGTGCTGAATTTACGCTGAGACAGGCTGCGGATGGCGAGTGGGAGTTTCTTCCGAGGCAATATGCCCGGCACAAAGTTGAGGCCGTTGACGGCGTAACCAATGTCTGGCGTTACAAGAACAAGTTCGGTACTCAACCTCTTAAGATTCGTATCCAGGCGTTAATGTCCGCCGGGCCATATAATGCTGCGGAAAACATCATCCTTGCTGACTTCCAGAAGCCGGATGAGTTTAATGAGCGTAATTCCACTGAGATCATTCTGAATAGCGGGAAGACTTACTCGTATCAGGCTGCGGCTCCTGGTTTGACCGGGGATATCAGGCCAGCATCAGACCCAGTTAAGGTAGGTGATGTCAGCGGTTGCTGGAGTGCGAAGAATGCCGGTTCATCAAAACGCGTGTACACCTCGGATCCTGGGGATAGATACTCTTTGTTTGATCATGCGGAACGGATCTATCGGCCGCAGCAGGGATCCTGGCTTCGAACAGGGAAAACCTTCGCCACCCCCTTGGATCTCGACAAATATCAGGGAATGGGGGTCTGGATTCACGGCGACGGCAAGGGTGAGGTCATGAATTTCCAGCTCGGCTCACCAAAACCTTTTGAAGCCCACGCCGACCATTACGTGATTGTAGACTTCACGGGTTGGCGTTACTTCGAATTCGTCGAGCCGGAATCCGAAAGGTTTGAAGATTTCTCATGGCCCTACGGCCGCTGCATTTATTCACAGTATCGTGAAAAGCTGAGTTTTAAAAATGTGGAATGGTTGCATCTTTGGTATAACCATGTTCCTGTTCACCAGCAAGTCACCTGTTACTTAAGCCCCGTCAAGGCACTGCCTTTGATTAATAACAAGATTCGAAAGCCTACGATTACGGTCGGGGGACAGACGATTATGTTTCCAGTGGAGATAGAAAGCGGGTGTTATCTCGAACTTTACGGACGGGACGACTGTCGGCTGTACGGACCCAAGCGCGAGTTGATTCAGCAAGTGAAGCTGGAAGGCGAACTCCCGGTGATTGCGGCAGGTGACAATAATATAACATTTGGATGCGACGCATCCGCCATACGCTCACGGGCAAATGTGACAGTTATCAGCCAAGGGGAGACTCCGTTGAGACGCTAGTTTTTATGTGACAATTTTTCCAAGAGAAGCGCGACCTTTTCTTCATACGCCTTCTGCCATTCCGGCGCCAAAAGGCAATCGCAATCCTCTTGAGCAAAACCCGGATTGTTGCGCTGCTGCGCGGTCGGAGCATAGTAGAGGTAACCGTTGCAGCAGCCGGACACGAAGGTGAACGGATAGGGCGAGTGGCGCTTGATGTTCAGTCCTATTTCAGCGGAGGGCTCTCCTGGAAACGTGGCCAATACAAAGTCTCCGATTTTCAGGACAACGATTTCGGCATCGACTGTTTTCTGACCGGAAGCCATGTTTTGCGCGTGATGCATCTTTAGTAAACGAAGGTTTTCTTGAATTCTCGTCAGGCGTTCCATGACATGCACGTTCTGAATGTAGCTCTCCATGTTCGCCCGGTTTTTGGTGTCGAGTTTAGTCAGTTCATCTCTGCCAGGCGACTGATTTTGCAGATACCGGTAAGAGTAATAGGAGGGATAATTACTGGACAGGGCGTATTGCACATACAATGGAATAAAGGCCTTGAGGTTAAGGCTGGTACCTTTCAGAGATTGAACCAGCCGTGCCTGCGCTTTCTCCAGCCGTGAGATTCGTTGTGCCAGATCCGTTCCTCGCGGCAACGCGATCACTTCATTGATAACCTTAAGCTCGCCATCATCTTGAGTCTCTATTTTTTTCATTGCCCGCATTGTGCTGAGGCCCAGCAGGTTGCCCAGCGATTCCGCATCATGAAGTTGGTGGTCTGTTTTGTACAACGCCGGGTTGATGTCTCCTGCGCATCCCTGTAAAAACAGCGCGACAGCGCCGTCCCCGATCGTCTCTTCGATCACACTGGAAGCGAACCCAGGATAGTCCGCTGTGTTTCCTCCGCTCGGAACCCCCATGATGGGATGGCATGCGAAGTTGTAAACCACTGCCAGCGGTTTTCCGTCTCTCTTGTCGATCCTGAGTACGCCGATATCCGGATCAACCGGTCCGCTGGCAACAACCTCCTCGTCCGGCGGCAGCGCGTAAGCGCGGCGGACATCCGCCTCCTCTCCGTTCTTCAGCTTAAGGCGGCGATTTTCCATAATCCGGGTCTCGCGGCCGATACCAGTGCCGACCGTCACAGGCACCCAATTGCTACAGGCAGCCTCAACGGTCTGCACTGCAAGCCGCGCGGTGTCTGTACGCACCACGCCATGGCAGTGGCTGGCATTGACCAGGACATGCGAAGGCGGGATGTTCAGGTCCTTCTGCAGTTGCGCGCGTATGTTTGGAAGAAAATCGTTGCTGATCCTGCCGAGTTTCCCGATGGCCACCGCATCCACCGTAATCAGCACAACAGTATTAGAACTGTTCTTCAGTACCAAGGCTTTGACATACAGCGGATCATTGACGGGACCCGCTGTATAATCCGTTATATCGGCCTTGGCGACTCCCGCATAAAGCTGGGCCGCATGGCCAGCCTTGATAGGAAAGAAAAAAGAAACCGCAAACAGGACAAAGATAAAGGTCATAGTTTTCATAGTGTCGGTTTCTCCTTTTTCTACATTTTTGCTTTGTGGATTTGTATGGTGAAATTTCATTTTGTTATTTGGACGGGGTTGTGCGGATGTAGCCCATTTTTTGGGGTTTGAAGCGGCTGAGGGCCAGGCGGTAGGTGCTGAGGTCTGATTCGCCCATGCCTGTGGGCCAGTTGTCCGCGCCGAGGCCGCTGTTGAAGATGTTGAAGGCATACGCGCGCCCCGAAGGGTCGAAGGCCTGCAACCCAGCTGACGGGATGCGCAGCGTCACGCCGTTCGCGCCAGTAGGTGTTGTGTATGGTTCAGCCCGCAAGCCGATTGCGCGGGAATCCGATACGGAGCCAGAGGTCGCGAGGTTGATCTCCCAATAGTGTGCGGTCACAAACGGATCGCAGAGATAGAGGGTAAAGGACCCTGCCGACTTTGGAGCCTTCATCTCCACCTTCAGGACAAGATCACCCCCAGCGCGCTCTGCCTGCCATTGGTAGGTCTTGCAATCGACCCATCCCGCACCGCAGGTGTAAACCGCGCGCCCCTCGGCGAACCGCGACACCTGTTGCCCTGCCTGGAAGGCACTCCGGTATTCAGGGAACTCGGTCGCGAGCAGATCGTTCAGTACCTCCACGCGCCATTTGAGCCGCGTGACGGAATACTGATGCCGCTCGGCTTCTGAGTGGAAGCCTAGGCGCGAATCCGCAGCACAGAGCACTGTCAGCCGTTCGCTGTTCTTGATTTCCAGGCGAACGAGCTCTTCCATCTCTGCCAAACGCTGCAAGGCGTCAGTAGGGGAGAGGTCGAACAGCTGACGGCGCATAAGGTAGAAGTTCTGCATGTTGTACGCGCTCGCGAATTGGATGCCTAGCGCTTCTGTCAGGCCGATATCAAGAAGACGCTCACGGTTTCCCTTGAATTTGGGTTCGATTGATTTCATGAGAGCAACGCCCTTGTTCCACTCCTCCGACATTTGCCGCGACAAAATAACGGTCTCATCAAGGGTGTGGTTGTCTAGCACTTCACCAATGGCATCGCCGCAGGGGCCACCGACCAGCCAGGTGGGCTGCAGCTGTTTGAGAGCTGGCTTCAGATGCAGCGGCCAGACTGGCGCCGCATGCATAGGACCCCACCATTGGAAGCGCGTTGAGAGCGGGAAATGCTGGAACCCTGCCGAGAAGTGACCCCATGCCCGCACAACGAGATCCGCCTCTCCGCCCCACTCTGGACGGGCCAACGTCTGTAGGAAATCCTCCTCTGTCTTCGAGAAGTCTTCAAAAGCCAGCCGCCCTGCCGCACGGTTCATCACGCCGGGATAGTTGCCGAAGTACCAGCACTGCATCACAGAGGTGACGTTCATGCTGGGCATCTCCTTGTACTTACGGTAGAGAAGCGAGGGCACGGGCATAAACGGAATGGTCGCCGCTTCGTGCGAGCATCCCACCTGGAGCTTCGCAGCCATCGGTGTCTTGTTGGCCGCCGCTTGTCCGGCGATCCGAGCAAAACGCTCGGACGGTCCGATGAACGACAGCCAGTAGTCGCCGCCCACCCGCGGACGGTCCAACTGGTACTTGACAGCACCTGATTCAAAGTTCACTTGCAGCGTCACATCCTTGGGCATGTGGGAGCCAAGCTCATACACCCAAGGGGCAAAGGGTTTCCACGACGGCATGTAGAGCCAGCAGATGTACTCCGCATTCGGATTGCCATCCTTGACTCCTCTCGCCATCGCGCCCTGGCCTGCCGCGAGAGTCTGCCAGTTCGGAACAAGAGCGCAGCGCGGACAAGCCGGACGCGCATCCCGCTGGACACCCACCGAATCAAGACAAGAGGAGCCGCCCTCGCCCAGCGAGATGTTGATCATACCGCCCAACCCTGGAACCTGGGAGAAGATCCAGCGGGTCGATTTATAGATGAACTTCTGCCCGGCCTCGGAATTCGGGCAGACAAAGTGGCGTGCGCCCCAGCCCGCTCCGACCATCTCGGGATGCGCCTTACGCATGGGATCGTCCTCAGAATGGAAGCCCACCGGCTCGTTTGAGTAGAGCCACAGTTTGATTCCGTAGCGCCCGCATTTCTCGGCGGTCCGGCGCAGTTTCGCGAGCCTTTTCTCCATGTCGGGGCTCGGCTCGCGGAAGGAGGTCTTGGTGATGTCCTTCCACTCGATGCTCAGCCACAGTCCGTTCACGCCTTCGTGCGCCAGGCGGTTGAGGTAGGCATCGGGATAGTAATCAACATCATCCATCAGTTCGTCGCGGTTCAGCGGGGGACGCTTGATCGGCCCAAAGAAACAGCGCGTGATGCGATTCTTCAGCCACGGCTTTTTCCGGATGACTCCGGAGTTGAGAAAGGGGCCGTCTGCGGTGGAGATCAACTCTTCGAGGTGGAAAATCGCACGCCGAATACCCTCGGTGTCGCTGGCCAACAGTCGGATACCTTCCGGCGAGATCGCGATCGAATAGGCCTCAGGGACATCTGTCGCGGCCTTTTCGGTTATGATGGACAGTTTGCCCTCTCCGCCGAATTTCGCAAAGGCGATAAAGTTGTCGAGGTCGGCATACGCTGTTTTAAGAACGCCCTTCGCATCTGGGAAAGCTTGTTTCACAGTCAAACCACCACGTAGATCGATCTGGTCCGGCTGCGGCAAGCTGCCTTCCTTCCAGAACAAAACAAAGGGCAGAGGCTGCTTAAGCTCCTCTACAAATGTCCAGCTCTCCTCCCCTGGAGGCGGGGGCCAGGTTTCGTCGATGGTGCGCATTGAAACTGCGGCATCGGCTCCGCTGGCTGTTAGTAAAAGGCTTACCGCAAGGGCAGTTTTCAAAACGGCTTTCCTCGACAGTTCTAATGTGTGAGTAGTTATTGGCGTGAAGTATTGCATAGCGGTTATTTTTTCTACCGGCTTTCCCCGCCATGCTCGGCAATCCATTTTTTCGCATATTCGACAGCCGCAAGATTTTTGTTGCAAAGCGGTGTGCAGTGGAAAATCATCCCCTCGATTTGTCCCTGCTTGTACAGCTTGTAGGCATAGTCAAGTTGTTTGCCCATAAACTCTGTACTCAGCTCTTTTCTGCCCCCAAAGTCCCACATGTAGATGCCGAGAAGGGTCGGTTTGTCAGGAACCAGAGAACGATATTTTTTGAAATTATCCTCAATTTTCTGGATGTCGCTACCGCTCCAGATCCAGAGCGAGACAGTATCGGTGTATTTCATGTAAGGCTTGATCGCCGGGCACAGCATATGGGTGTACAAAACGATTGCCAGATCAAGGCGGCGCTTGTAGGCCTTCGTTTCGTCATGGAGCTGCTTTAGCTCATCCAAGGAAAGTGAGGCTGGCGCGGGGACAGTCTCGGAATTCTGGTCAAACCCAGGCTTGTCGCCGAAACGGAAAAAGTCATCTAAATAATAGCCGGTTAGGTTGGGCATCGTATCCCGTAAACCGAAGACATAGTTTTTCAAGCTCTGATAAGACTGATTGGAGCCCATGGAGAGGGTCCATGCAATCCGCTTCACGTCCTTGAACTGTTTGTTGTATTCGTCGTTCCCGACTCTGTGACGAATCACACAGACGTTCGGTATCCCCATGTATTTGATGCCGTCGGCCATACTGATCGGGGGGCTCAGCGGGATGTTATATTTTCCCTTTGCTCCGTCATAAACCCCCGAGTCATGTCCCCACATCCAGAGACGGTCCTGCAGAGTATTCCCGTAAGCTGGGTAGCGGGCTTGCGTTGCGCAGCCCAACGGACCCCATGCCGGCAATGTGCTTACTCCGGCAAGTGCCGCTGTCTTTTCAAGAAATTCACGCCGATTTATCATATTTCATCTCCTTTTTATTGATTGTCCTTCGTTGACATTCCATGTAACCCGTTCACGGGGTTCCTCCTCCATCGGTTATAATGAGCTCTCGAAAACCGCATTCGTCCCATCGTAACGTTGGTAATAATTGTTGTAAGTCGACGAGTAAGAGCAGGTATTACCATAGATGATGGTGTTAACTAAGGTGGTAGGAGCATAAAAATTAATACCGCCGCCCGGCTTATCGGCAGAATTACCAGTAATCGTGCAGTTCTCAATCCTTAACCCCAAATCGTAACGAATACGGATGCCGCCACCCCCGTAGACACCATTCGAAATCAAGATCGTGTCATCCGGGGCGGCCGCTGTAACAGCCGACTGAATATCCGGCGCAGCTGTCGCCCAGCTTGCAAAAGGAGCGGGACCGGGTCCATTCGGGGCAACGTAAACCTCTCCACGACTCGAGACTGCCAAGGCTAATCCGATAAAAATAATGAACGTCTCTTTTCTTTTCATAACATGCTCCTGTTGATGTATTAACTGTCAGCTGAATTTTCCCGTATCAAACTTGTAAAGTATATCGCTATCACTCCTCCAAGCGAAAGTAACATCGGCACCGAACGATCTAAGGCTGGCGAATCACAGTGAGTGGCACATCGCTTTCACTGATCGCCCCACCATGTCTGAGCGTAATCCTGACGCTATAATCACCTGGCTCCAGACGAGCCGTTGGAAGCATCAGAAAAGCGTTCGCAGAAGGTCTGAGGTTTTCGGTCACCGCGCAGACGCTGCCTTGACGGTCACTAATCGTGACATCCACCGTCCACTCGGAAGCATCAGTGAATATCCGAACGTAAACCGGATGATCTTTGCCGGCGAATGCAAGCGGATGAAGATCATTCAGTTCGATCGGCTGGCGGAAGACATAATCTGCGACATCGAGGAACTGTACCGATTGATTCTGAACTAAGTTAGCGGTCACCTGTACTCGGCCCAGTGTGTCGCTCCGGTAATCAACCGCCACATCGCGCGTCTCACCAGCCTTCAGCTCCAGCGGCAGATTTTCCCGCATAATCACTTCGGCAACCGCCACGGCTGTGCCGACGAGTTGCAACTGACCAGAAACTGGCGCTTCAGTATGATTCTGGACCCGCAGCCGCATCCTGTTTTTCCCGAGGAAAACTGCGCCGGGCTGAATCTCGGCGGAGACCTCAGGTGCCTCAAGACGGATGTTCTCAAAAATCAGGAAACGGGCCAAATCGCTAATTGAAGACGTTCCCGCAGCCAACGTGCCACGCTCAAAGGGCGAAATGCGCCGTACGCGCGAAATATTCAACCCCAGGCGCTGGTCGCTAGGTGTCATGTTCAGGCTACGCCAAGGAATGGCAACTTCAACTGTCCAGCCATCAGCGCTTGTGCCGACTGCACGACGCCAAAAACCGTTCCATTCTATCCCTTTTCGGGGACCATCGGGGTCGTATCGCAGCAAGTCCGCAGCACTGCCGTGAACGTCGACGACAAACTGATAATAAGCGCGTCCGTCGTTACGAACATCAAGAAAAAACTCCACGCAGCCATTTTCCCAAACGGGTGCGTCGTGTCGGGTGTATTTCATCTGATCTCGGGCTTCAACCAGATTGACCTCGCGACAATGAACAAAGGCGTAGAGATTTTGATCATCGTACATGATGCGAGCAACCGTTTCCATAACGAGTGGCTGGTCCGCCTTGATATTGAACAACGGAAATACGCTCGCTTCTTGCCAAATTGTATCCTCTGCCCCATCGATCAACGGCGGACTTGAACACTTATATAACTCAGCCGCCATCAATGGACAGATGAGAAAAAGAAGAGCAGTCAGTAGGATCGATTTCATTATAAAACCTCCAGTAAAGTAAGAATAGCCTGTGCCGTTTGCGCACGAAGCTTGTCGGCAATTTCATTGTTAAACATTTGGACCTGAGTGATACCATCCGAAATATAGTTGCGGTCATCACGCCAGGGAACGTGAGCAAGAACCGCTTCCCGTGTTGTTCGCGCAGCATTGGCTTCTTCGATAAAGCCCTTTGCACGGGCTTGCGCCTCCAATTTCTGCAACGTATAAAGATACTTATAGTCGACGATTCCCTCACGAATGCCTTCCCATTCCAGCGAGAAAACACTGACTTTCTCTTCCGTCGGATTCCGAGCGGGATAGGTCATCCCATAGGATTTTCCGGCAGTGAAATTGTCATAGGGATCCGGACTGGATCGGCTGGAAAACGCCTGATAGGTATAAGAAAGATGCCCAGTCACGCCAAGCTTGAAACTCATAAAGCCGCTATCTAGCCGGTCAGGCATCAGACCGCCCTCTTGGCCCCCATAGACGCCACCGCCAAGATACCAGTATTCGAGGGGCTTACCTTCAGCAACTTCCAGCAATTCATCGCGCATCACAGGACTCTGCGAAATGAAGCTGTTGCAGGAGAGATCAAGCCAGGGAGAGAGTTCACGAACATAGCGCGGCGCGTAGACGCAGGAGGCCGTGCGGACTCCCGCCTCGCGGGCCAGCCTGTTCTGCCAACCACTCTCCTCCATACTGCGGATATGAGGCTCATCATTGCCCATGTAATACCAATCTTCATAGCCTTCGCCACCATACTTCTTAAACCAGCCATCAAATTCCTTCACAAAGTCAACAAAAGTCTGACGGACTTCCGGATTGTTGAACCAACGAACAGCGTTTGTTACGCCGCACCTTTCCATCGCAACATGTTCAGCCCGTATGCCGTAAACGATCACCGGGCCTTTCATTTCAGCTTGGCGGCGCACCGATTGAAAAATTCGCACACTCGCTTCCGAGCCTAGCGTCCGGTGCAAAGCAGTAACGCCGTAATCGACCATATCGCGATAGTAGCGAACGGCAAGTTTTTTCGGATATTGGCTTTGCGGACGGACGTGCTGACGTGAATAGACGGCCCAAACCATATTTGTCGGTGTCTGTAATGTAAAAGGTAAAACACGCAATCTTACAGGAAGTTCAAGTTCAGTCTTCCCGCACATGACATGCGCTGTTCCTGTGTAAACACCGGACGGAGTCGTTTCAGAAATTCGAGACTGAAGCCAGAAAATACGATTTTCACCTGCACCGAGATCAGCAGACTCCTGCGGCTCAATCAACTCAGGGATGTTGTAGTAGGTATAGGGGCCACTCGGATAATCCCAAAATTGAACGTGAGAAATGTTCACGTCTGACGCTGGAATTTTGCGCCCATCCTCGCTTTCCAACGCACTAATTGTTAATCGCTCCAAACGTCGCGATTCATTTGGATTGTGAACGGTAAAATGCCAGACGGCATATTCTCCCGGCGTCACAAAAGTATTGAGATCTGTAATTCGTTCGAAATCCTGCGGTATACTCGACTCGAACGTTTGCCGAGGTGAACGACTAAAAGCAATGGGTTCGCTGAGACGGGGATTCAATGGTTCTGGCTCTGAATTGCGAGGCTCGAAAGTGAATGTCTTGCCAGCCACCTCTTTACGAGCGGACGGCGGTGGAACCTCTCTCAGGATCAATTCATGCAAATGGCACGCATCTGAAACCTCCAGCGTAAGGGAGATCGAAGCGGCAACGGCCGCAACATCAACGCTCCAACTCAGCTCATCACCAACTCCAGTTGTCAGTGTCGCCGTTTTAGCGCGTCGTGCCCCATCCTTGCGCTGCGTGCAACGCATGAAAAATTCATTCACTTGGTTGGACTCAAATTTGAGATCAATCGTATAAAAACGACCGGGCACAAGCTTAAAAATATGTCCGCAAATGGAACCAGCTTTTCCGGGAGTCTGTGGTGTCAGCGTAATTCCACCGCCAACGGTATGGGCAATGTCAACGTCACTCGGTTTCCAGGTTGGTAAGAGATAACCGTCTCGATACGAATTAACGGCTACAGAAACCTTCTCACCTCCCATACGGCCACGACAACGCACCACATATTCGGCTTCCGGCAAAACCGGTGTCAATAAAGCCCTTTCAAACGACTGCGTTTCCCAGACTGTCTTCTCGGTGAGCACATCAACAATCTCCAGGCTCTGTAGCAACGTATGCCCCGAAATGAAACGAAAGCGCATCTGCTCTTGCTCAAATTGAAGCCGCATTTCTCGCTGCCATGGTTTTGTCGGCGAATCAACAACCCACCACCAACTCCGTTGCAACGAAGGACGGAAGGCATCCTGCAAAACAATCGATTCCGACGCCAATGCAGATAAACAAAAACCTGCCGTTACAAGCATCATCCCACGCTTCAGCCAAGAAGCTAACGTGATTTCCCATGTTCGGTACATATTGATTTCCTTCACGATTAAATGTATTTAGCGGCTTTTGCTAAGCCTCCACTCATCATTATAACAAGTCGTTTCACTGTAACACCTTTTGTAGATCGAGAATGGCGGAGACCGCCAACGCACGTAGTTTATCGGCAACATCGTTATTGAAATACTGCTTCTCTGTAATGCTATCTGATACATAATGGCGCTGGTCACCGCGCCAGGGAACACTGGCAAGAATTTCCTCAATTTTCTTTTGAGCCGCATCCGCCTCGCGGATCAGACCCTGGCCGCGTGCCTGCTTACCCATCTCACGCAACGTATATAAGTACTTATAGTCAGCGATCCCCTCACGGATTCCCTCCCATTCCAGCGAAAAAACCGTCACCTTGGCTTCAGTCGGCTCTTCGGCGGGATAAGTCATGGCGTTATATTTTCCGCGAGTAAAGTTATCATAGGGAGAGACTTCAGTTTCTCCCCGCCCCCGCCGAAACGACTGGTAGCCGTAAGCGATGTGTCCTGTTACGCCGAGTTTAAAACTCATCAAACCACTTTCAAGGCGATCAGGCATCACCCCGCCTTCCTGCCCTGAGTAACAGCCGCCGCCGAGATACCAATATTCTAAGGGCTTGCCAGCGGCAACCTTCATCAGATCGGCAAACATCGTTTCACTCTGGGAAATAAAACTGTTGCAGGAGATGTTCAGCCATGGAGCCATCTGTGTCACGTAACGTGGCGCGTAAACGCAGGAGGCTGTGCGGATGCCTGCTTCGCGGGCCAGCCGAATCTGCCAAATACCAGATTCCATACTGTGGTTCTGCGGCTCATCATCGCCCATGTACATCCATTCGTCATAGCCTTCTCCGCCGTATTTTTTGAACCAGTCGTCGAAGTCTTTCAAGTATTCGACAAACGCCTGGCGTATCTCTGGATGATCAAACCAGCGCTCGGGAAAATTGTCGGTAATACCGCAACGCCTCGCAGCATAACGCTCGGCAAAATTACGAACGATCACTGGTCCCTTCATCTCAGCCTGTCGGCGTTCCGACTGGAATTTACGCACGCTGTCTTCGGTACCCAGCGACGTGACCAGCGATGTAACACCGTAATCGATTATATCGCGCAGATAACGGACGACAAGCTTTTCCGGGTACCATTTTTGCGGCGGAAGTCTTGCGCCACCGTAAACTGACCACACCATGTTCGTCGGCGTCATCAGCCGAAACGGCAGCACACGGAGCCGAACAGACAAGTCAAGTTCTGTTTCGCCACATTGAACACTGGCAATACCGGTATAGACACCGGCCGGGCACGTATTGGACAATCGAGTTTGTATCCAGAAAAAACGGTTGCGGTTTGCATCAAGTTCCACTTCCTCCTGCGGATAGATCAACTCGGGAATGTTGTAGTACGTATAAGTTCCACGGGGAAAATCCCAGAACTTGACGGTTGAGATAGTCAGCGCGGCAGCGGGGATCCGATGGCCGTCTTGCGCCTCCAGATCGCTGATGTTCAATACTTTCAAATGACGCGGCGCATCCGGATTATGCACAGCAAAATGCCAGACAGCATACGTTCCCGGAGTTGCGAAGGTGTCGAGCGCATCAGTCAGCTCTAACGGTTGCGGTACACTGTCCTCATAAATCAGCCGGGGTGGCCGCCTGAAGGCGACAGGACCAGAAATATCCGGGTTGGGTGGATCAGGTTCCGAATTGCGCGGTTCAAAAGTAAAAATCTTGTCGCCCACCTGCTTCCGACGCGCAGGAGGCGGCACCTCTTTGACCGTGAATGCGCGCAAACGAAACGCTCCGGAAGATTGTATAGAGACCCCCATTCCGACGGAAATGGCCGCAACGCCAACTCGCCAGACTTGCTGCTCACCGACTCCGGTCGTCAATGTCGACGTCTCGGAATGGCGTTTGCCGTCCAACCGCTGCGTACAGCGCATCAGCAGCTCATTGACCTGATCGCTTTCAAACGCCAGTTCAACTTCGTAATAGCGTCCTCGAGACAATTTTAAAATGCGTCCGTCAATAGCTGCATGTTGATCAGGGGCCAACGGTTTAAGTTCGATTCCACCTTCTGGAAGTTGGCTGACCTCCGCATGAGATATTTTCCAACTGGGGAGCAGATACCCGTCCCGGGAAAAATCAACGGCTATAACCACTTTTTCTGCGCCCGGTTTACCGGAGCCGCGAATGATGTAATCGGCTTCGGGAAGCACTGGCGTCTGGAGCGTTTGTCCAAAGGCTTTCGTCTGCCAGACTGTCTCACCCGTGGCGGCATTTACCACATCCACGCGCTGCATCAGAGCTTTGCCGGATATAAAGCGAAAACCCATCTTTTCATGCGAGAAACGGATTTTCTCCTCAAGTTGCCACGGTTCGGAGGGATTATCAGTCACAATCCATACGCTTCGCTGCAGCCCGGGGTAAAACTCATCGTGGAGAACAATTTTTTCCGATGCCATCAGCGATAGGGAAAAAACCGCTACGCTGATACAAAACAATGTTTTTATTCCGTTTACCGCTTCTTTTTTATTCCATACTAAGAAAGTGCGCATTGATTTTCCTTCCATACATGAGGCCTCTCCCTGTTTTGAAAAACAACAGAACCGCCGATCAACAACTACAAATAAGTCCACGAATAAGTCGCCAGTTTAACATTTTCATTAATCGGGGTCAGTATCGAAACACCCAGTAACCCTGTATTCGACGTCCGCTCCCCGCGGAGCATGAAACGAAGACTGCAACGCTATTGAATCTGTATCACCGTCCCTATCGGAACATACTCGAAGCAGCCCATGTCAACTTTTCCACTGCCTCTATCAATCCGTGGGCAGTTGGCCAAGTCAAGCGCGCCCGTCATCCAGAGCAGATTCGTACCGGTGTTGATGCAGGGTGAGGATGGGCGCAGAATATAGTCTTCCCCCTCAAAGCGCGGATCGACATGAATGTTACTGAACGAATAGTTAGCGTAATCTGAGTGAAGTTCCGGTGTAAAACAGCAGTTCAAAAAAGCCGTTTCCTTCGCGCCTGCTCCTGCTATGTAGTAGTTTTGAAAACTGTCCGAAGAGGAACATTCGTTGCTGAAAATGATGCAGTTTGAAAACGTGGCCTTTTCGCGAATATCCAGGCCGCCACCATAACCGCCTGATACATTCCGTGTGATCGTACAGTTCTCGACTGTGAGACCGGCAAAACGGTTGCGGATGCCGCCACCGTTTGCCGGATTCATCGCGACGTTGTCGGTAATCAGGCAATTGCGGATCAGGCTGCTGCTGGGGCTAAAGACCCCCCCTCCTCCGTAAATCGTGCTGTTTCCCTTGACCCGGCAGTTGATCAATTGCCCATTTTGTTCAATATAAACACCGCCGCCGCCATAGTATGCATTGCCAACTCCCGGTGTCTGCCGGTTATAGGCAATCAAACAATTCCTGACCATAGAGGGCGCGCAAAGCGAGATTCCACCCCCATGTTTGGCGGCTGCATTGTTCGTAATAATGCAATTCGCAATCGTATAGGAATTCCCTACACTACGCATGTGGATGCCGCCACCATGAAAACCATTGCCTGTTTCGTTTGTAGACCCCGCTATATTGCCGGCAATCACGCAGTTCGAGATTAAGTTAGGTGTTTCCGAAACGGGAGTACTGATGGCATAAATACCGCCACCGCTTCCCAGATTCGTCGTGACATTATCAAGAACCCGGCTGTTGACAAGCGCCAAACCGGCCACACCATCCAGCGACAAGCCGCCGCCGCCGGCCGCTTTCGCATAGTTCTTCTGGAAAAGGCAATCGTCGATTCTCAGGAATGGACTTCTGTACGAGGCGAGACCGCCACCGCCGTATTCTGAAACGTTATACATGAATGTGGTTCGTTCTACAGTGCCGGAACCGGTGATATAGAGCCCGCCTCCGTGCGACGTGGCGACATTGTTCGAAAAAACACAATCACGGACGCCTCCATTAACTAGACTCGCACCCGCTCCTTTCAGGCCTGCATCCACACCTTTGATGATTTTTAGGTTTTCCAGAAAAACAGTTGTACCTTGTTCCGCTTTTAAACAGCGGACAAGTTGATTTCCGTCAATCGTCGGTTGAGTACTCGCTGGCACTCCTCGTAAGGTCAAATTCTTGGCAACGGAAATGGTTGATGTCAACGTATAAACCCCATTGGAAATCAGAATCGTATCACCCGACGACGCAGCAGTCACGGCCGTCTGAATATCCGATGCCGCTGTCGCCCAGCTATCGAAGGGAGCTGGACCGGGACCGTTGGGAGCGACATAAACGCCGCCGTTTACCACACCTGTCAGAAGCAGCCCCGTGCAAAGAGTTGCAAAAAATCGTACGGTCATTTTTCTTCTCCTTAGTTGTTGCGTATTCTCAGTCAAAAAATAGTGTTCCTCACGGTCGCGGGATCACTTTGAGCGGCATTGTGTTCTTACTCAGGTTATTACCGTGCTTTAATAAGATCCGTACCGTGTAAGCACCCGGCGCAAGCTGACGGGTCGGCAGCACCAAAAAGGCATTGGCTGGCGGCGATAGCGTATCCGTTTTGGCGCACCGTTCACCCAAATGGTCGAGAATTTCTACATCAACTGTCCAAGACGGCGCATCCGAAAAAATACGAACGTAGACAGGATGATCTTCTCCGGCAAAAACCAGCAGATGCGGGTCGTTAAACTCAAGTGGCTGTCGAAAGATGTAATCAGCTTGAGCTAAGAAGCATCTTTCCTTGTCATGGATAAAACCAGCCGTCAGCATAACCTGTCCGGATTCGTCAATCCGGTAATCGACCGATACGTCGCGTTCTTCGTTGGCTTTCATTTCAAGCGGAACCGCCATACGCAGCACTTCACGATGATCCGAAGCAGTACCTGTCAATTCAAGTTGTCCGACCAAGTTATGTGCGGTGTGGTTACGCATGCGCAGTGTCATCCGGTTTGACCCAAGAAAAACTTTACTAGACAAAACATCAGCAGTTAATTCCGACTCTTCCAGACTGAAGTTATCGAAAACCAGAAATTGGGAAAAATCGCACAGACCGCCTTCCCCCGGTGCAAGGGAGCCACGCTCAAAGGGAGCCACGCGTCGCGGACGTGAAATATTCATGCCCAGACGCACAGGTTGACCTGTAAGCATTTTTAGCGTACTCCAGGGAATTGCGATTTCTACCGTCCATCCGTCAGCATACGTTCCAACCGCATGTCGCCAGAAACCGTTCCAGTCAATCGCATTTGACGGGCTCTCGGGATCATCGTGCAGCAGGTCTGCAGCATCGTTGTGGATATCAACAACGAATTGGTAAAAGGCACGTCCGTCATTGCGAACGTCAAAAAAGAACTCTACACAGTTACTATTCCAAATCGGCGCATCGTGCCGATTAAATTTTTCCTGGTCCCGCGCCTCCACCAGATTGACCTCACGGCAGTGCATGAAAACATAGAGACTCTGGTTATCTCGCATAATCCGGGCAACGGTCTTCATATGCAACGGGCTTCCGTCTTTCCAATCAACGAGAGGGAAAGCTTCCGCCTGACTCCAGCACGGATCTTCGATACCATCAATAACCGGTGCTTCCGGGCATTGATACAGTTCTGCCGCCTGCAAGACTCCCCATGCCACTATACTCATCATTATAACAAGTCGTTTCACTGTAACACCTTCTGTAGATCGAGAATGGCGGAGACCGCCAACGCACGTAGTTTATCGGCAACATCGTTGGAACAGCTAATCTTTTCCAAAACGGCAAGGGCAACCTCGCGTTGCTCGGTGACTTCTTTGAAGGATGGTTTGCGAAGTTACAGCCCTGTATCTTTAATCAGCAAACCGAGCGTGGACACCATCCCTGCGAATTAAAAAAAATATAGCACAGATCATAATCATCTGTCAACAGATCATAAGCACCTGTCAACACTGTTTTTATACAATTTCTAAACGATAATTTTTTAAAGTTTAAAGTGGTAATCAACTGCGGGGTTTGATATTATATTTAGTTTTATGCCCTAAAAAAGGGTATAGAAAAACGAGGCTCTCCCGGTCGGGTGACTGGGACAAACAGGAGGCTCCTTGTTTATTAACACTAAAAACATCTGATTCAAGAGCGGCGTTTTGTAAATTTAAAAACCACAGTGCTCTTAAATTGGATTGGAAACAGATTCATATGGCAATTCGCAAACCCCAGGCTGCAACACCCAAAACCGGTTTAATGTATGAGGCAATGGAGGCAGCACTGAGTGAGCAGATGCATCAATTCACTGCAAATTCAATTATTAAGGGTAAGGTCAGCGGTATCAAAGGCAACGAAGTATTGGTTGACATTGGCTACAAATCGGAAGGCTCAGTTAATGCCAACGAGTTTAAAGATGTTTCGACGGTGCATGTTGGTGATGTGATCGATGTGCTGCTGGTAGAGCTTGAGAGCGACAGCGGCATGGTGGTTCTCAGCAAAGGACGCGCTGACGAGAAGTTACGATGGGATTCAGTTCTTGAAAAATACACCGAGGGCGGCGTTGTCACCGGCATTATCTGCAGCAAAGTGCGCGGCGGCCTGATTGTGGATGTGGATGGCATCGATTCCTTCCTGCCTGGATCACAGATTGATGTTGCGCCTGTTGCGGATGTTGACGCTTTGATTGGTCAAAGTTTTGAATTTAAAGTCATTAAGATCAGCAACGAGCGCAGGAACATTATTGTCTCTCGTCGCGAACTGATTGAAGAGCGCATGGCTGACCGCAAGCATGATCTGCTGGCTTCCATTGAAAAGGGGCAACAGCGTGTCGGACGCGTCAAAAATATCACTGACTTTGGCGCCTTTGTTGATCTGGATGGTTTGGATGGACTGCTGCATATCACTGACATGAGCTGGGGTCGCATCAAGCATCCAGGTGAAATGCTGAAGGTCGGCCAGGAAGTGGAAGTGATAATCTTGGATGTTGACATGGAGCGCGAGCGCGTTTCCCTGGGGCTGAAGCAGGCCACACCGAATCCGTGGGATGATATTGGTGGCAGTTTCCCGATTGGCAGCCGTCTGCGCGGTAAGGTCGTCAACCTGGTGCCGTATGGCGCGTTTGTTGAAATTCAGCCCGGCATTGAAGGCCTAGTGCACGTTTCTGAGTTTTCCTGGACTAAACGTGTTGCCCGCGCATCTGATGTCCTGGCTGTGGGTGATGAGGTGGATGTGGTTGTTCTGAGTCTTGATGCGGAAAACCAGAAGATCGCTCTCGGCATCCGTCAGACAGAGGAAAACCCCTGGGATACGGTTCAGGAGCGTTACCCGGTTGGCTGCCGCATCAGCGGCAAGGTGCGGAACTTCACTACTTACGGCGCGTTTGTTGAGCTGGAAGAGGGTATTGACGGCATGATCCACGTCTCCGATATGTCTTGGACACGTAAGATCAATCACCCGAGCGAGGTCCTGCAGAAGGGCCAGCAGGTTGATGCTGTGGTACTTGAGGTCAATCCTGCTGATCAGCGTATCAGCCTTGGTTTGAAGCAGGCGAGCGATGACCCATGGAACACCATTACCACCCGCTTTGCAATCGGACAGGTTGTTAAGGGCACGGTCTCCAAGATCGCTTCCTTCGGCGCGTTTGTTGAGCTGGAGGACGGCGTGGACGGTCTGGTTCATATTTCGCAAATCTCTGATCAGCATGTGGAGAAGGTCAAAGACGCGCTCAAAGTCAATGACGAGGTTGAGGCGCGTATCGTGAAGATCGATAGTGAGGAACGCCGTATTGGTCTGAGTATCAAGGCAGTCAACATGGATGAGACAGAGATTGAAGAGTTGACCCGCGACTTGAATGTTTCTGATCTGAAGCCTGGTGAAAATCTGGTTGGTCTGGCAGCTGCATTTGATGACGCTTTCGCGCAGAGTGAGAGCGAAGAGTGGCATCCTGGCGATCAGTAATTTATCGCTGAAAAAGGGCGTCTGGCAACAGACGCCCTTTTTTGGGCTTTAGCATCGAATTGTTATTCGCGATCCATAAGCGACTAGAAAGAGTAAAAAATGAAAAATGTTTTAAGTATATTCAAGTCGCGCCATCTGTTTGAGGATATGACCAGCGCTGATCTGGAGCAGTTATTTGATAGTCCTACAACTGTTTATGCCGGCTTCGACCCTACTGCCGAGAGCTTGCAAGCCGGCAACTTCGTGACGATCATGGCGCTGGCGCATCTGCAGCGTCAGGGCCACAAGGTGATTGCCCTGGTTGGTGGCGCCACTGGTTTGATCGGTGATCCCTCCGGTAAATCGCAGGAACGTAATCTGCTCACCAAGGAGCAGGTGGAGCAAAATCTAGAGGGAATTAAGGAAAATCTCTCGCGCTTTCTGGATTTCAATCCCAGTTCAGAGAATGCGGCCATCATGGTTAACAACTATGAGTGGTTTAAGGATCTTTCTTTTATTGATATTCTGCGCGATGTGGGACGTCACTTCCGCATGTCGCAGATGCTGGGCAAGGACAGTGTCAAGAAGCGCCTCGAATCTGATGATGGCATGAGCTTCACAGAATTCTGCTATCAGATTCTTCAGGGCTATGATTTCTATCATCTGTACAAAAATTACGGCTGCCGGGTGCAGATCGGCGGTTCAGATCAGTGGGGCAATATCACGGCTGGAACCGATCTGGTGCGCAAACTGAGCGGCCAGGAGGTCTTCGGAATGACCTTTCCGCTGGTCTGCGACAGTAATGGTAAAAAATTCGGCAAAAGTGAGGGCAATGCGATCTATCTGGATGCGAATAAGACCTCATACTACGAGTTTTATCAGTTCTTTTTGCGCTCGCTGGATGCCGATGCGGTGCGCTATTTGAGAATTTTCACATTTCTTTCAGAGGAGCGTATCGCGGAGCTGGCCGAGTGTGTGGCGAACGAGCCTGAGAAGCGCGAGGCCCAGAAGGTGCTGGCAGCGGAGTTGACCCGCTGTGTGCATGGGGAGCGAGGGCTGACCACGGCACTGCAGGCGACTGAGGTGCTGTTTGGCGGCTCAATGGAAGGCATGAGCGCGGATGATCTCGCGAAAATATTCGCTGATGTCTCCTCGGGCACCCTCAGCCAGGCTGAGGTGGTCGGAAAACCAGCCTTTGAGGTGATCGCCGCCGCCAGAATGGTCAGCAGCAAGGGCGAAGCCCGCCGCCTGGTGGAGCAGGGAGGTTTGAGTATCAATAACGTCAAGGCCTCTGGCCTGGCGCGGGTGGTCACAACAGATGACCTGGTCGAGAATCGCCTGATTGTGCTGCGCAGCGGCAAGAAAAACTACTTTCTGTTGAAGGTAGAAGGCTAGATCCGCACCGGGCGCGGAGTGAAGAAGTTCTAAAGTGAAAAGGTCGCGTCTCTGGCGCGGGAGCAACGTAGGTCCGGTTTCCAACCGGACATATCCGGTTGGAAACCGGACCTACAAGAGGTCGGCTCCGCAGTCAACATGTGGTGCCTCGCAACTCGGGGTCGGGGTCGGGGTCGGAATCGGCATAGGAGTCGATTCTATGCGCTTTTCGATACCGATTCTGATAACGACCCTGACTCTTGGCAATAGTCACGCTTTGTCGCGAACTTTGTCGTAAGCTTTGTCGCGAGCCACCCTACGCTCGCATCGTTTCAATGATTTCGATCAGTTTCACACCGAGATCGGTTTTGGACATCAGCGGCAGGTGTTCCGGTTCTTTGTCGGGGTAGATGAGCGTGACGCGGTTGGTGTCCATCCCAAAGCCGGCATCGCTTTGGGTGATATCGTTGGCGACAATCATATCAAGCCCTTTTTCATTGAGCTTGCGCGTTGCCTCAAGGAAAATATTGTCGGTTTCAGCAGCAAATCCTACAAAGATCCGGTTGCCTTTTTCCGGCTGAATTGTTTTCAGGATATCTGGATTTTTTCGAAGCTCAATTACAGCGGGCATAGTTGCTTTCTTGAGTTTGTGGTGGGTCATTATTCTGGGGCGGAAATCAGAGACAGCGGCGGTCATAATCAGCACCTCCTGTTCTGGCAGCTCCTGTTGAACAGCGGCGAGCATCTCGCGCGCGCTCTCAATTTCAACTCGCCTGACGTTTGCGGGGGTGTCAAGAATCACAGGTCCAGAGATCAAAGTGACACTGTGTCCTTTCGACGCAGCCGCTTTGGCGATTGCAAAACCCATCTTTCCTGATGAGCGGTTGCTCAGAAATCGGATGGGGTCTAAATACTCACGAGTAGGTCCGGCAGTGATTAAAATTTTCATAATTAAAAGTATAGAAGGTTTGTGTTGACAAGTCAACCGGATACTTGAAATAATCAGCACTGTAGCAGGGAGGTGAATATATCGCTGGCTTTCGTTGTTTGCTGGTGCTGTTTGTTTATCATTTCGAGTGATTCCCTGCTGTTTTATTAACCAAAGGAGCTGGTTTGCCGTTGTTGCGGCCGGCCACCACAAAGGAGTACGGAAATGTCGGATAAAATGTCGATGAGTACACGCGTTAAACTGAGCGCAATGATGTTCTTGCAGTTTATGATTCTTCCGGTATGGTTCATACCAATGTTTCCGTATATTAGAAAAATGGCACCAGAGGGTAGTCATCTGCCTCTGTTATGCGGTATGATTATGGGATTTGGTGCCTTGGCATCTCCTATTGTCGGTATGTTCGCTGACCGCTTTATGAATAGCGAGAAGGTGCTGGCAATTTGTAATTTTGTCTCGGCCGGTCTGCTGGCCTATGCCTATACCGTTAAATCACCGCTGGCTTTATTTGTGACGCTGCTGTTGGTCATGGTGTTTTATATGCCGACCTGGTCTCTGACCGCCACAATCGCAATGGCGAACAGCACAACCGAGGCCTTTCCGCAAATTCGCGTCTTTGGCTCGTTGGGCTGGGTTGCGGCGGCGGTCTTTAGTGTTGTGGGAACTAAGGTTTTTAATATTGCAAAGTTTGACAGTACATCTTATATCTTTGTCGGGGGTGCAATCGCGGCTGTGATCGCTGGCTTGCTGGCTTTCTTCCTGCCGCCTACCAAACCGCCAGCCAAGGGGCAGAAGATGTCGCTGGTTGATGCTTTGGGTCTGCGTGCGCTGGTGTTGCTTAAACGTCCGGACTTCCTGGTTTTCTCGCTGTTAATCCTGTTGGCCATGGTGCCGTTCCAATGGTATAACGTTTATAATAGCATGTACCTGCAGGAGCGTGGCTATGAGTACCTGACTGCGGTTATGAATCTCGGGCAGGTGCTGGAGCTGGCGTTTATGCTCATGATTCCCTTTATTTTGAGAAAAGCTGGCTACAAGTGGGCTATGGTTATCGGCCTGATGGCGCTGGTCTTCCGTTATGTCATGTTCTACATTGGTACCCGTACCGGTGTAAATGTAGGTGATTATGCAGGCATCTTGATTCATGGGTTGATATTCGGCATGTTGATTGTTGGCAGCCAGATGTATGTTGACGCGGCCGCACCCAAGGAGCTGCGTAGCCAGGCGCAGGGTTTTATTGGGCTGATAATGTTCAGTCTTGGTACCTTTTTGTCGAACTTTATTTTTGATAAAATTCTCAGTAAAAACATTGTCGCTGAAACCGGCGCACATAATTGGACTACACCATTTCTGATTGCAATCGGTATCTCGCTGGTTCTGGCTGTGTTGATGGCGGTGGGCTTCAAACCTGTAGTCAAAGATAAAAGCAATACTTAAAGCCGATTATCGCCGGAGATACAGGCTCAGTGCGCTATAATTTTTAAGATAATTTACCAAAAATTAAGGCGTAGTGTTTTAGTGTATTGTTTGATATAGTATAACTTCATTTTTTGCACAGCCGTTTTAAGGAATAACCACATGCACCCATACAGATCCCATAAATGCCATGAACTCAGATCAGCAGATGCTGGCATCACTGCCAAGCTCTCCGGATGGATATTCCGCAAGCGTGACCATGGCGGCATCCTCTTTATCGACCTGCGTGACCACTATGGACTTACACAGCTGGTAGTTCACCCCTCCCGCGCTTTCTTTGGCGAATTGACCCACGCCAAACTCGAAACCGTGTTAACTGTCACAGGCGAAGTCACCCCGCGTGACGAATCAACCATTAACCCCGATCTGCCCACCGGTGAGGTGGAGCTGGTTGCCAACGAGTGTATCGTGGAGTGCGCGTCGGAGCAGACTCCGATTTATCTGCCGGGTGATGAGGAGTGCGCCGAGGAGCTGCGTCTCAAATACCGCTACCTTGATCTGCGCCGTGAAACGCTGCACAACAACATTGTACTGCGTTCCAAAATTATCTCCTATCTGCGGCGGCAGATGGAGGAACAGGGCTTCAACGAATATCAGACCCCTATTCTCACATGTAGCTCGCCTGAGGGGGCGCGTGACTACCTAGTGCCCAGCCGTGTTCATCACGGTAAATTTTACGCTCTGCCGCAGGCCCCGCAGCTCTTCAAACAACTGCTCATGGTGGCTGGCTTTGACCGCTATTTCCAGATCGCCCCCTGTTTCCGCGATGAAGACGCACGCGCCGACCGTTCTCCCGGCGAATTCTATCAGCTTGATATGGAGATGTCGTTTGTCACCCAGGATGAGATCTTCGAGGTTGTCGAAAATGTCTGCGTCAACACCTTTAGAAAGTTTTCCTGCAAGATTGTGGATGATGCCCCCTGGGTGCGGATTCCCTATAAAGAGTCGATGCTCAAGTACGGGTGTGACAAACCGGATCTGCGCAACCCAATTGAGATCTTCGACTGCTCCGAAATATTCGCGAACTCCGGTTTTAACGCCTTTGCCGGCGCGGTGAAGGGCGGCGCGGTGGTACGCGCGCTCCCGGTCAAAGGCATCGCTGCTAAATCCCGCAGTTTCTTCGACAAGCTGGTCGCTTTTGCCCAGTCCATTGGCTCAAAAGGGCTGGCCTATTTGGTGTGGGATAATGATGAGATCAAAGGCCCGGTTAAAAAATTCCTCTCTGATGCGGAGCTGGCCGCTTTAGCCGCCGCTGGAGGGGTGGAGAGCGGCGATGTGATCTTTTTTGTCTGCGACAAACCCGCCAGTGCCGCTAAAATCGCTGGCGAGATCCGCACTAAACTGGGGCGCGATCTGGAGTTGATCAACAAAAACGTTTTTAAATTCTGCTGGATTGTGGACTTCCCGATGTATGAACTGGATGAGGAGACCGGCGCGCCAGCCTTTTCGCACAACCCATTCTCCATGCCGCAAGGCGGTATGGAGGCGCTGCTCACCCAGGAGCCGCTGGAAATACTGGCCTTCCAGTACGATGCTGTCTGCAATGGAGTTGAACTCTCGAGTGGTGCCATCCGCAACCATCTGCCGGAGATCATGTACAAGGCCTTTGAGATTGCCGGTTACGGACCGGAGGTGGTTGAGGAAAAATTTTCAAGCCTGTTGAACGCCTTCAAATATGGGGCACCGCCCCATGGTGGCATCGCGCCGGGGGTTGACCGTATGGTGATGCTGATCGCAGACCAGGATAATATCCGTGAGGTCATCGCATTCCCGATGAACCAGAAGGCGCAGGATTTGATGATGAACGCGCCCGCCACGGTCTCAGAGCGTCAGTTGCGCGAGCTGCACATTAAGATCCGCGGGAAAGAGTTACAATCCAGCAAGGAAATATTATGACAAAAAAAGTTTTGATTACTGGCGGAGCCGGGTTTATCGGTTCACATTTGGCGCGGCGGTTGCTGGCTGACGGCTTAGAGGTAACCGTGATGGACAATCTATTCACCGGCACGAAGGCCAATATTTACGAGATGATGGATAACCCGAGGTTCACATTCATCCTGCACGATGTGACTCAGCCTTTCTGGGGTCAGTTTGATGAGATCTATAACCTAGCCTGCCCTGCTTCTCCGATCCATTACCAGCGCAATCCGGTTGAAACTATCAAAACCTCCTTTCTGGGCATGATGAATGTGTTGGAGCTGGCCCTCAAAACTAAAGCCAAGGTCTTTTACACCTCCACTTCGGAGATCTACGGCGATCCTGAGGTTCATCCGCAGCCAGAGAGTTACTGGGGCAATGTCAACACCATTGGACAACGCAGTTGCTATGATGAAGGCAAACGCGCCGCTGAAACACTCTGCGCGGATTATCTCCGCGAGTATCATGTGGATGTACGGATGATTCGTATTTTCAATACCTACGGACCCAACATGCACCCCCAGGACGGACGTGTGATCAGCAATTTCATCAATCAGGCGCTCAATCATCGGGAGATCACCCTCTATGGTGACGGCTCTCAAACCCGCAGTTTCCAGTTTGTAGACGACCTGATTGCGGCCATGCACACCTTTATGAATTTGGAGAAAAGCGTGATTACGGCCTTCTTTCACTCCAAGCAGATGAATATGCCAGTACTCAATGTCGGCAACCCAGATGAGTACACCATCAAAGAGCTGGCTGAAGAGACGTTGCGTCAGATCCCAGAGAGCACCAGCCAGTTGGTTTACAGACCATTGCCCAAAGATGACCCCAAACGTCGCAAGCCGGATATCACCCTTGCGGGAGAGCTGCTCAACTGGTCGCCCCGTATTCCTCTGCGCGAAGGGCTGGCAAAGGCGATAGCTTACTTTTCCGGTAAACCCTGAAGCAGCTTTCCATTACAACCAAATTGAGTTTGCGTAATATGCGGGCGTCGTCCCGCAAGCGGAACTATGCCCGACACGTAGAGCGGCTTCGGCCGGCGATGCTGTGCGACGATGTTGGTGGACGATTAGGATCATGCGGAAAATCCTCTCGCTTTCAGAAATAATTCGGTGCTCCGAATCACATACTCACGATTCCCAGAGGCTCAGCATTTTTCCACCCGCCGCGGGTGAAGTCGGGGACCTTCACTGATCCGCCTTTTCTGAGTACTGATCTCTCACTCAATTCCACAATTGAACTCCAAAGCGCGGCATCATACACATCCATATCAAGTGGCAGGCCATGTTGCAGGCAGTGACAAAGCCGTAAATCCATCATGAAATCCATGCCACCATGACCGCCCGCCTTTTTGGCGGCCTCACCGCTCTTATCCCACAGCGGGTGAATGTATTTCGCCTTCATTTCAGCTAGTTCTTTTTCTCCCATCCACGCATGCGCTTGCGGCTCCAGCGCAGCCCGTAACGGATAGTCCGCCACCAATCCCTTAGTGCCCGAGATCAGATTCAAACGACTGTAAGGACGCGGCGAAGTGGTGTCGTGCTGCACCATGATTGTACGTCCGCGGTAGGTTTTTATCACAGTGGTGTTCATATCACCCAACGCGTAGCGTGCTTTGGCTTGTTCGCTCTTATCGCCATGCACACTCTTGGCCTTGAGTGTCAGGCCAAACTGGTCGCTGCTGATTGAACTCAAGTACTGGAAGCGGTCGCCGCGGTTTATGTTCATATACTGACAGATTGGGCCCAGACCGTGGGTTGGATAGGGGTTGCCGGTGTGCGCGATCGACCATTTCGAGCGCCAGTGAACCTGATTTCCTGTTCTTGATATTTTCCCTGAACTCAGATCGTGGATGTAAGCCGCTTCACCATGCACCAGCTCACCCAAAACACCCTGACGGCACAGGTTGAGCATCATCATCTCATTCTCCCCGTAGCAGCAGTTTTCCAGCATCATGCAGTGGCGCCGGGTTTTTTCGGCGGTTTCGACCAATTGCCAGCACTCTTCGAGCGTCATGGCGGCTGGCACCTCAGTCGCCACATGCTTGCCACATTCCATAGCGTAAACAGCCATAGGGGTGTGGCAGAGCCATGGTGTACACAGATAAACTAAATCTACTTGTTCGGATTCGCAGAGCTTGCGCCACTCCAAAGGGTTTCCAAAGTAGCGATCAGGCGCAGGTGCGCCACGCTCTTTCAGCACCTGCACCTGGCGGTCAACTTTTTCTTGGAGTAGATCACTCACTGCGGTAATCCGCACCCCCGCAATCCGACTGAGCCGCTTAACCGCAGCGGGGCCGCGATGTCCAACGCCAATCATGCCAACGCGCAGCTTCGGCAAAGGATCAGCTCTAAATCCCATCATTGATCCAGCGGCTGTGATGCCTTTGAACTGTAAGGTTCGACACCCGCTCCCGGCCGCCAAACTTGCCGCGCCCCCGACCAGAGCGGCGGCTTTAATAAATGATCTTCGATCCAGTTGCATTTTTCTCCTTGCGCCGGGAGTGTGAATTCCGGTCCTTCTTAATTCGTTGCAGTCAGGGTGCTTTACGCACCGAGCTGGAAACGGACAAATTTTTTGATTTCAATGGTGTCATCGCACTCTTTTTCACAGGCTTTGACAATGTCTGTAATGTTCAACTTGGGCTCTTTGACAAAGGGCTGGTTGACCAGGCAAATCTCAGAGAAAAACTTGTTGATCTTGCCTTTAAGTATGTTCTCGATGATATTCTCAGGTTTGTTCTCGCCTTTGAGCTGGTTGCGATAGATGTCCTTTTCGGCATCAATCACATTGGCCGGCACCTCAGCGGAAACCAGATAGGCCGGTGCAGCCGCTGCGATCTGAAGGGTGAGATCATGCACCAGTTGTGCGAACTTCTCGTTACTCTCAGTTGCGGCTTTGCCGCAAGCCACTTCAACCAGAACGCCTACCTTGCCACCCATATGAATGTAGGACTCAACCTTGCCCGAGCCGTTCAGCGTCATGCGTGCGGTACGGCGGATTTTAACATTCTCACCGGTCTGGGAGACAATGGTTATTAGTGCTTCATTCATTGACCCAGCGACATCCTCGCCTTTAGCCAGAACCTCGTTGGTCACGGCAAGGGCGAAATTTTTGAAGTTGTCTGTTTTGGCCACAAAATCGGTCTCAGTGTTAACCTCGGTCAGCGCTAGAGTTTTTCCATCCGCGGAGGCGACAACGTTGATGATGCCCTGTTTGGACTCCTTGTCGGCGCGCTTCTGCTGGATAACAGCGCCTTTTTCGCGCAAAATCTTAATGGCGGCAGTAAAATCGCCATTGGTTTCGTTAAGGGCTCGCTTGCAATCCATCATGCCCGCGCTAGTCTGTTTGCGTAGGTCGTTAATCATTGCTACTGTAATTTCAGCCATTCTTCTTCTCCAAAAATTATGTTTTGATTGAATTTCAGATTGCCTTGGGTCGGTCATATGACCTCAAGGCAAGATCAGGATGCCGATTTTATTCGGCTTTGGATGCTTCGACAGGGGCCTCAGCCTCAACCTTGGGCTCGACAACCTCGGCCTTCGGCTCTTTAGCGGCCTTGGCCTTGGGCGCTTCGACAGGGGCCTCAATCTTGGTTGGTTCGGCGGGCTCCGCAGTGTCAACCGCGACAGGTGCAGCTGGCGCAGGCTCAACCGATGCTACTTTTGCCTCAACAGCCTCTTTAGCGGCTTTAGCGGCACGTTTGCGGCTCTCATTGAGCTTGGCTTTAGCTTCATCGCTCTTGTCTGTGGCGCGGGTGTCGTCTTTGCGTGTTTTGCGGGCGGCGCGGTTGGCGGCATCCTCTTTGGCGCGTTCTACATCTTTTTGGAGCTGACGTTCAGCGGCGATCTGTGAGTACTCATCGTTGGCGGCTTTGATTACTTTGGCGAATGCGTCGGTCACCAGTTTGATGCCACGGATGGCATCATCGTTACCGGGAATAACGTAATCAATCGGATCAGGGTCGGCATTGGTGTCAACTAGAGCCACCACAGGAATGTTCAGGCGCTTCGCCTCTTTGAGCGCGTTCTGTTCGCGACAGATATCAATAATGATGATAGCGCCCGGCATTTTGGTCATATCGGCAATGCCCCCCAGATTTTTCTGGAGCTTTTCAAGTTCGCGGCGCAGGCTGGCGGCCTCTTTTTTGTGAACTGAAAGAACGCCGTTATTGTTGCGGCCCATGGTTTCGATCTGACGCATGCGCTTGACGCTGATACGGATCGTCTGGTTGTTGGTCAGTGTGCCGCCTAGCCAGCGCTCAGCCATGTGGTACTGCCCGCAGTACTCCGCAGCCTCTTTAACAGCCTCCTGGGCCTGTTTTTTTGTGGCGACAAAGAGAATTTTTTTACCGCTCAATACGGTTTCGCGCAGAAACTTGGCTGCTTCCTCAATCATAGGAATGGTCTGAGTGAGGTCGATGATGTGTATACCGTTGCGCTTATCAAAGATATAGTCGCGCATTTTGGGGTTCCAGCGTTTGGTCTGATGTCCAAAATGAAGACCAGCGTCAATGAGGTCTTTGAGAGTGATTCCGGTGAGTTCCGAAACAGGTAATTGCATGATATGATCCTTTAACATTAAAACAGAGTTCCGCCCGGAAAAGGCGGTTTAGTAAACCCTGCAAGTTAATCCGCTTTGGCGTCTGGAGTCATGAATCTCCAGAGCGTCTTCGCTTCCACACGGTGCTGTCACTCGACAGTCCGTGCTGTAAAAGAAAAAAATATACAGGAATTCGCGGAGAATAGCAAGCCGAAGAGAGCAGTTATTTTTTGGAAGGCTCTGTGAAATTTAGGATGGGAGGGATGGTAGTTAGATTCGATTCTCTCGATTAATTCGATTTCACTCGATTCACTCGCGGAAATTGTCGGGAGAAATCGAATTAATCGAGAGATCGGCTTGGTTACGGGCACATTTTTGTGTTGTCATTTAAGATCTTCGGAGAGGAGTTCACTGTAGGACGGGGCTGGGTTTTCGGCGGGTAGCGCAGCGCACAGTTGGGCGTAGAGTTGCTGCGCCGTCTCCTTTTGGTCTGCCTTGTCCAGCTCCTTTATAGCCACAGCGAGAAAACGCAGGTAGACAGTGTGCATATTTCTGCTGGGCAACATTTTCAGTGTTTCTTGCATGTAAGCAGCGGTGGGAATCGCAAGGGCGTGATTGGGGGCAGTTTTCCAGATTTTTGCATCCAGATCGCCGGTGAATCGTCCGTTGAAGGTCATAAGCATCAATGGTTGGTAGAGGGCACGGCGTCCCAGCATACTCTCATTGCCAGTGGCGTAGAAGCTTCCCTGCTTAGCCCAATACAGCGCGTGGGTTTCCGCCATACGCCAGTCCAGAACACAAAACTCGCGCTCCAGCTTTAACATCAACTCTGTATCCAGTTTGAGTGCTTTGAGCTTAAGTCGGTTTTCAGGGGTGTCATTCAAGGTGCCGTTCCCATTGAGCAAAGGAGCCATGGTGGTTGCAAGATCGAATTTATAGCTCAAGTGGGCGCTGTCCAGATCAGAGCCGATCTTGTTTTGATAGAGCCACGCCAGCTCCCGATAAATTTTGGGCTCACGGGGGTTGAAGCGCAGGGCATCGTCGCGCAGAATAGAGATGCCGTTTTTTACCCAGCGTAGGCGGTCCTCTGGCCGCACCATCATGACGCAGATGTTGTACGAGAGGTTCCAGGCGTTGTATGTCCAGGCCTCAGTGGCATGCGGGTCGAGCAGTGTGATCCACTCCGCGAGTTGCACCAGTTCAGTGTAGCGCCCTTCATCCTGTAAGCGGTTGATGCGGAACCAAAGCACCTCTGATACAATCCCGCGGAATCCGCCCAGTCCCGCCATAATGAAATTCAGTGCTGGCGGGGCGTCAGCGTTGTAACCCCGGTGGCTCTGTTCCAGCCGGGTGCGCCGTATCTTGCCCAGCCGTCCGCTTTGCCAGGCAGCCAGCAACACAAGCAAGGCAATAATGATAATTTTTTTAATCCGCATGCCGGCATTATGACAAAAAAATTAAAAAAAATCAAAACCGCTGTTGACAAAATCGTCAACATTCAGTTTTACCGGCAAATGAACAACCGACCCTGCTGCGCTCCGTTGGCTCACGCCCGCCCGTCCCGTCTTTTAGCCTCGTGTGTGCGGCCACTTTTTGCGACCACCGAGTGGACGCAAATTCGAGGGTAAAACTTGCGCCCATCAACGCATTGCCGCCCCTGGTTTTTAACCTTTCGAGGG